>JAAKFR010000027.1 GCA_011064985.1 Chlamydiota bacterium | reverse complement strand
GGTACTTGTAGAGAGCAAGCCCCGTAGCGACTTGGCTGTATCCTAAGAGTCTTCCTAATTCCATAGCTCCTGGTGCTACAGCAAGCATCCCTAGCACTACGCCGGCCACTTTGGCTGCTTGAGACTCTAGTTTGCTTAAGTATTCCTCTTTGCTTACCTTTTGGATTGAGGAGAAGATCCATCCCTTATCGACGAGATGCTGCACCTTCTTCCCTGAGAGCTCCACCCAGGCTCCTCCTATCTCACGAGCAAGCGCTTTTCGTAAACTTCCACGGGTCTCGTATCTCTCAAACCCATTCTCTCTTCTGTGGAGGAAATACGACTTCGTCTCTTCCACCACCTTGATTGTATCAAAAAGACAAGAACTCCTCAGGGACTCATGCACTTTCTCTTGCGAGGCAAATCGTTTTCCTTGGCAAACGAAGGCTCCGTTTCGTGTTTCCAGCTCAATTGTTGTGTGCGTACAAATCATCATCGGTCTCTCCTCATGGTTTCTATAACTTTTGCGCTAAGGTTACTCCATTAAAGGGAAAACTTCAAAGAAAAACAGTGTGCTAATTTTTTGGGAGAGAGAGAGCTTGGTGATGGGAATGTTGCCGGGGAGTTTGAGGTAGGCGTGGTTGTTTTCAAGGGATTGGATTTGGATGGGAGAGATGTGAGGGCTTTCTTTGATTTCAGTTTCTCCGAGGGAACGGGTAGCAGCATAAGTGGTCTAGACGGGTGCAATTAAAAGTGGAGCTTATATCGATAGCCTTACTCAGTTGAGTTAGGTGATTCTATTTAAAGACTTAATATATAGTAAAGGCATCGCTCCCGCGATGCTCTCTGGAAAACGTCATTTTATATCAAATATTTTTAACGAAAAATTTCTAGCAATGAAGGCAAAAGCTCCACTTTTAATTGCACCCGGTCTAGGCGGTTTTTTTTCCGCGGGGTTTATGTTTTTCACGGGAGACGATCCCTGTTTTGGAATCTACGATCAAGAGGATATTGCCATACTTCCCAAGGCTTAGGTCTAAGATGTTTAAATCGATTTCTGCGTCAAGTCCATATTCATAGAAGACAGACCTCACCTTTTCTTCAATCTCTTTTTTGAGCTTTGTTCTACCATCACACTCTTCTTTTGTAAGCTCAAGACGGTGCTCTTCTTGATAGATAATTTTTTTCCAAAACTCTTGTCGCAAGCTTTCCAGCTTTTGAACGAGAGTGCAATCGTGAAAAAGAGCCTGCAAAAGCTCGGGAGGGGCAAACATCAGGTTGATTTTCCAATCTCCCGACGTTTTGTGCGTCCTCTCCAACCGATCAAAAGAGAGATAGTCGAGAAGAGAGGGATAGGGATGGGACCCTTTGAGCATCCGGTAGAAGATCTCCTGCAAGTCGGGATCCCCTAAGTCGATTTGGGCAAGCTCGTCGGGATATTGGAAGGTGAGTGTCTCTTCCCGTTTCTCTTTCAATTTGTCTAAAATCCGGTACTCGGCCTGGGGAACTCTTTGGAAAAACTCTGCCTCTCCATAGAGGTCTCTGATCAGGTCTGCCGCAAGTTCGTAGTAAGAGAAATGGTCTGGCAAATCGCTTCTTGCTATGGGAAAAAGGGCAAAATAGAGGTTCAGACGGCTGTTGTTGGGAGGTCTATTGAAATTGAATCGTAAGGTAGGAGAGCGTTTTACCTTTTTCGAGGTGTTTTCTTTTTTTGGAGAAGATTTTTCTACATGATTCGTGTCATTTCCTGCTATTGCTTCTTGTCGAAAGTCCTCGAGCCTGCCTAATACCTCCTCCTTTTCGGCTTGGGCTCTGTAGACTTGGGCGTCGTGGTAAAGGGCCCGTTCTAAAGAGCCACTAGCAAACCGACTCATTTCGCTAGAGGTGAGAAGGCTCATAAGAATTAGAAAGGTGAGAGTAAGGACATAAGGAGTCATGGGAGCTCCTTAGTGTAGAGGATGGGCTCGTTTGTGGCAAAGAGGTAAGAGAGGGTCCGCTCATCTGTGAATTCCCCCATAGGCTCTCGCGTAATTTCAAGCTTGATAAGGGAGGGGAGATGAGAGTAGCGTGCCGACCAGGTAGGTTGCCACCCTTGCTGTGGAGAGAGGTCCCCCACTTGCTTTGGATCAACTGGCTTTGCCGGATTTGGAGGGGAGTAGTACTCCCAAAAGAGGTGTGTCACATGATCGAGAAGGGGAATCGTCTGGGAAGGTTCTGTGAGAGGCTCTCCTCCCTCACACGGCCAGATCGAAAGGGTGAGTTGGCCCGAGTTCTCATCAAGAAAAATCGTAGCCAAAACCTCTTCTGATAGGAGAGGATCTTTCCAAATCCCCCGGTCAAACCGAAAAGAGAGGTTTTTCCCCTCTCGTGTCGAAGTGAAATGGGTTGCTTTGGGAAGGATCTTCTGCAGTCTTTGGCTTGCGTAGCGTTCTTCTTGGAGAGGGCTTTTTAATTTGTGGAGCTTGGCTTTAGAACGTGTGGCGTAGTGATAACTGAAAAAAAGAGAGGTGAGGAGGATCGAGAAGAGAATGAATGCCAGAAAGATCTCGATTAAGGTCATGCTACGTTTTCTCATACTCTCCTGAGCTTTTCGATGTGTGATTTTCGAGGTAGATCATACGCGTAAAACTGGCCCCGTCTTGTTCAGGAGAAAACTTGAGGATAGCTTTGAGGGCAAGTCCCTCCCATTTAGAGAGAGTTTTGAAACACTTATCGTATTTTTTGAGGGTGAAGGAGCACATGAATAACTGAGGAGTATCTCCGCCAAGAAAGACTTCGTAGTTGGTTGTGAGTTGTTCATCCTTTACGTTGTTGTCTAAAAGATCTTTCCACTCGTAGGTATGAGCCATTAGGCTCTCTTTGATCTCGCAAAGGGCGCGGTCGGCGTGTTGGGTAAGCTGCAGGCTGATCAGGTCCTTTCTCTCTTGCAACCCGATGCGTAAATGGGGCTGAATTAACGGGACAAGGCAAAGGGTAAAGAGGGTAAAGGCAACTAGCAGCTCAAGAAGGAGGAAGGAGCGCTTCTGGATAAGTCCCGATCTCTGTTTCGGATATTGCATAACTACCTCGCTTTATTTCCGAGGGAAATCCCCTCAAAGTCAGTTCACCACTATTTCCCCTCTTCCCCTCCAAGGAGAGGACTCCGGCCGGGGTCGCCCCAACTGTCCCATCAAAAAAGAGGGTAAAAGGGAGGGGAGTCTCGTCGAATCTACCCGAAACAATCTCCTCCACATGGGAAGAGCGGTTCAAATGTGTAAGGAGGGCCTCAGAAAGGGGTTTTAAAGGCTTGAGCTCAATCTCAATCCCTTCCCCATCCTCCCTAAAAGAGAAAACGACCTCCACATCACTCCCATAATCGAGCATCACCTCTTGGGCCAAGCTTAACCGGGCTACCGCACGGCTCATTCCCTTCTCAAACCTCTCTTTTGCAAGAGCCTTTGGGATTGAGATCGAAGCGGTCCCCAAAAAAATGGCTAAGAGGGTAAGCCCCAGCAGGATTTCTACCAGGGTAAATGCCCGTTTTCTTTTATTGGACACCACCAGCTTGGTTCCCTTTAGAGTCTTTGATGACAAGGTCATCACCCTCTTTGCCGACGGTCACATCTCCCCTCCAAGCATCTCTCAGGAGTTTCTCTCCCTCTTTTGTGAGAGGAGAATCATTGAGAATCTGCTCTTTTTGAGAGATGATCTCATCAAGCGACTTGCTACTAACAGCATACTCCATCATCAAGATGTCATAGACTTTGGAGAGGTTTTGCTCTGATTTGAACTTTTGCCCCTTATCGAGACTCCCCCGCATGTTGAAAGCAAGGGCTCCCCCGATTAGACCGATGAGCACGATCACGATCATGATCTCGATGAGGGTCACTGCCCGTTTTTTTCTCTTGTTTTTCATAGTTTTTCTCCTTCAAAGAAAAGAATTAAAATCCGTTAATGGAAGGAGTATAGCGAGCATAACCACTCCAATCACTCCTCCCATGAAAATCAAAATGACCGGCTGCGCAAGAGTAGTTACCCGGCCTAAAATTTTCTCTACTTCCTCCTCATAAATATCCGCTAGCTTCTGGAACATCACGGCTAAGCTCCCCCCCTCTTCGCCAATCGCAAGCATCCGCGAGACTAGGGAGGGGAAAAGAGAAGATTTAGCGAACTCAATACTTAGCAAACTCCCCTCTATAATCTTACTCTCCGCCTCCTCTACCACCTTTTCAAGAAAGGGATTGCGCATCACCCTTCTCGAAATTTGCAGCGCCTGCAAAATCGAAACACCCCCCTCCAACAAAGTTCCCATTGTCCGTGAAAAGCGGGCCAAAGCTGTTTGGATGATCACTGTCTTAAGAAGAGGGACTTTAAGAAAAAACCGTTGGAGCTTTTGTTTTCCCTGTTTTGAGAGAAGAGCTGCAACACTTCCGCCCACAAGTCCAAAAAATAGGGGGAGATAGAAGAGCCAATAGTGGGTGATAAAACGGCTTGCTCCAAATACAAGTTTTGTAAAGCCGTTGACATGGTGGTTTTCAAATAGGGCATCAAGAGAGGGGATGACAAAGGTGAGCATGAGGAGAATGACCCCGCATGAGAAGGCAAAAAGAAGTGCTGGATAGAGAAGAGCTGTGAAGAGTTGTTTTTTCAACCGGCTCTGTTTGGAGAGGAGAGTTGCAAGTTTATCAAGAGTTTGGTCAACTGCGCCTACCGACTCTCCGGCAGCTACCATTGAACAGTAAAGAGAGTCGAAACTATCAGGAAATGAGCTCATTGCAGAAGAGAGAGAAGTCCCCTCCTTGATCTGGCTACAAAGGGTGAGAAGAGTGGGGTGAAATGACTCACTTCTATACTGCTCTTCTAGAGAAAGAAGACTCTCATAAAGAGGGATTCCAGCAGATAAGAGTTGAGCCAGTTGAGTGGTAAAAGTGGTCAAATTTTCCTTAACCAGCCCCTCTTTCTTCGTAAGAAAAAGTTTTTTTGCTTTTCTTTCTACCTCCTGCAGCCCAAGAAGAAACACATTCTGCGCACGCAAGCTCTCTTTTGCCTCAGAAAGAGAATTTGCCTCCAGGTGGGCTCTTTTCTTTCTCCCTTTCGGATCTAGGTAACGGTAGTGATAAAGTACCATGATTCTCCCTATTCATCATGTTTGCGAGAGACACGTAACACTTCTGAGACTGTGGTGACGCCCGTTTTGACGAGATGACCCCCATGCTCTCTTAAAGAGACCATCCCTTGCAAACCAGCGAGTTTCCTGAGCTCTGTTATGTCGGTATGTTTTGCTATTTGGGATTGGAGGGCTACATCGACGGTCAGCAGTTCATAAATCCCATGCCTCCCCTTATATCCCGATCCATAACACTGGCTACATCCCTTCCCCTTGTAAAGGACCCCTCCATTGAGATCTTCGTGGGTAAGGTGGAGCTCAGCCAGCTCCTCTTCTGTAGGTCGATACCGCTCCCGACAATGGGGGCACACTTGACGGACCAACCTCTGCGCTAATACCCCTACAACAGTCGAAGAGAGAAGATACGGTTCAACCCCCATATCAACAAGCCGTGCGATGGCTGAAGGAGCGTCATTTGTGTGAAGGGTACTCAAAACCAGGTGCCCTGTAAGAGAGGCCTGGATTGCAATCTCTGCCGTCTCAGCATCTCGGATTTCCCCGATCATCACGATATCGGGGTCTTGCCTAAGAATATGACGAAGACCGGTTGCAAAGTTGAGCCCAATCTTCGGATGGACAGCTATTTGGGCAATTCCTGGGAGCTTGTATTCGACCGGATCCTCGATTGTCATCACATTTGTCTCTTCCGTATCGGTCTCTCCAAGGGCACTGTAGAGGGTCGTCGTCTTCCCGCTCCCTGTAGGACCTGTCACCAAAATAATCCCTTCAGAAAGGGAGAGAAGACGGCGGAAATCGTCTAGAATATTCGGAAGCATGCCGATTTGGTCGAGACCTAAAAGAACGTTCCCCTTGTCGAGAATCCGCATCACAATCCGTTCTCCGTAGGCCACAGGGATGGTGCTTACCCGAAAATCGATCTCCCGCCCTCCCATTTTGAGTTTGATCCGCCCATCTTGTGGGAGGCGGTGCTCGGCAATGTCGAGCTTGGCTAATACTTTGATTCTGGTGAGGAGTTGAGCCTGGTACTCACGAGGAGGGGAGTGGCGTGCTTGCAGAACTCCATCGATCCGGTAGCGCACCCTCAAATCATTTCCAAACGGCTCAAAATGGATATCAGAGGCTCCTTGTTGGATCGCTTCACTTAAGATGAGGTTCAAAAGACGGATGATCGGAGCCTCCTCTTTGCTCTCCAAAAGATCATACGTGTCGATCGAATCGTCAGCCTTCTCTTTCGCATTGCCATTGCCCATATGAGCCAAAAACTGGGAGGCTGCCCCTTCCTTCGTGTTGTAACACTCGTTCATCGCCTTGAGAATCTCCTCTTCAGGAGAAAAAACCGTTCTGATCTCCCTTTCCAATAAGAAACGGAGCTCATCGACCCCATTCAGATTGAGTGGATCGGCAGCAGCAGCTAAGACTTCATCTCCTCTCTCTTCAATCGGGAGAATCAAGTTCTTTCGCACAAAAGAGTAGGGGATTTTTTTGTAGAGCTCTTTTGGAAAAGTTTGTGTTGAGAGGTCGGCCACGACCTCCATTCCCAGTTTTTCTGCTAGTTGCTGCTTTTCACTACTCATTTTCCGTCGTATTCCCCTCGTCGTTTTCTAGTCACGATTTCTGATTCTGCTTTTCTTCCAAAAAGAGCCGTTAAGCTCCCTTCAAACAGACGCTGTTTTCGATGCTTTTCGGCTTCTACGAGCTCATGTAAAAACTCTGGGATGTCTCCAGGCCGTTTTTTGAGTTCTTCTCGGCGGAATTTTTCGGCATCCTCTACAGGATCTGGGATAATTTTGGGGGTGATGAACACAAACATCTCAGTACTGCTATCGTTCATTTCCGTATGACTGAAGAGCTTCCCAATTCCGGGGATCTCGCCTAAGAAGGGGAGGCTCTCCTTGTTATCCGAGGTATTCTTTCTTCTGAGCCCTCCTAAGATCACCGTTTGTCCATCTGCAATCCTAACGTGGTTCTGGATATGACGACGGGTAACATCGGGGCGGCTATCAGCGCTGCTCTTAGTTGTATCAAAGGTAATATCGGTATCGAGGGTGATAAAAGCTTCTCCCTCCTCGGTAAGGCCTTCTTCATCTAAATTAATGGTAGGGGTAATCTCCATCGTGATCCCGTACTGGGCCCGGTTATAGATCGTATTTTTCTTCTCATCAGCCCCCGCATCGATCGAAATCTCCTCCACAATGGCAATCGTTGCCGGAGTCTGGTTGATCGTTGTGACAGAAGGGCTCGCATTGATCTGGACATCTTCCAGCCCAAGAAGGAATTGGTAGGCAAGATCGTATGCTGGAATTCCGCTCCCTTTATTGCGCGAAATCAAAAAATCAAGAATCCCTCCCCCAGGGCCACCTGCACTCCATCCAAGTCCCGTTGTACTTTTTTGAGCAGCTTGCGAGCCGAGATTGAAGAGATTGAGGCCAAATTTGTTCTGGTTCGAGATCTTCTTTTCAAATAGAAGAACCTCAATCTGTACCATTTTTTTCGGTACATCGAGCTTTTTCAAAAGATCCTTGATCTTCGGAAGAGCCTCTTGCTCTACAACCATGATGATGGCCCCTGTTTTCGGATCGACGATAAAATTATTCTGCCCATCAGCTGTTTTGTGGCCACCTTTCTTCTCTCCAATTGGACGAATATTGGTAGGAGGGATGATCATGTTCGAATCACCTTTCTCCTTCTTCTTTCCTTTCTCGCTTGCCTCTGCAAAGGAGGCCTCTCCTTCCACAAGAAGATCGTAAACCCGCGCCAATACCCCAGCTAACTCCTCGGCATCGGAGTGTTTAGTGGTATACCAAAAGACGGTTTTTTCTTGGGGATCTTCCACTTGCGATTCGATGTTCCGAATCAAATCGGTCGCCTTTTTTACCTCCTCCTTGCTCCCGTACAAGAAGAGGGAGTGGGCCATGCTTTGGAGGGGGATCACACGGAGAGTCGATCCCTCATTTGAGATCTTCCCATCGTGGAAGGCAGAGTTCAAAATTCTCTCCATCTCCCCTGCTTCCATTTTCGCTAATGTGACGAGTTGGAAATCTTGCGAACCATTCCCACGTTTAGAAAAGGAGTAGAGCTTGAGGAGCTCTTGGATGTTTTCTACAGTAGCTGTCAGAAAGATTTTTCCCCCAACAAGCTCTATTTTTGTCTGAGCGGGGTTGGAGAACTTTTGCAAAAAGAGAAGATCCCCTCTTGGATCAGTCTGGCTAGGTGTTAAAACATAGCAGACCCTTGCTTGAGAAGAGAAAAGATCGAGCTTCTCCATCTCATCAAGTATCCCTTTGATCCCAGAGGCGTCTTTATGGAGAATATAGAGCTCGTGGAGATAGGGATTGAGCTCTCTGATCCCAATCCCATACTGAGAGAGGATCAACTCGAGACACTCTCCCCAAGACTCTCTGGGGATAGGCAGACTCGACTGGAGGCTCATCCGCATCCCTCCGACTTCGGGAGGAATCAGATAGATATAATCTGGAGCCCCATAGTCCATCACAAGCTGTTGCAAAGTCGTCTCCGGCTGGTGCCAGAGGGCATACTCTTCTGAGGCAACTAAATCGCGCATCTCCCCCCGCCACATTCTCTGTGACTCAGCAATCTCTGCTTTCACCTGACGAATCGCTAGCAAAAGAGCTTCATAACGGCTTTTCTCGGCTTTCGTTTTGTAGAGATTGAAGGCTTGATCGTAGAGCTGCTGCAAGGCAAAACGCTTCTCTTCTAGTTGCTCATTTACTTGATGCAACTCGGATAAGGTCTCCTTATCCATTTCGCTGTCTTTTTTGTGGAAACTCTCTTTTTTTTCAGCGATCGTCTGAGCCTCAAGAGAAAGGGAAGCAAAAACAAGAGCGAGACAAGTTATGATTTTTTTCATCTATCCTCCTCATTTTCTAACGCAACAGAGTTTGGCAAAATGGGAGGAGTGACCGGAATATTGCGGTAGTGATTGGCAAGAGATTGATTGGAAGAGGCGACAAGCTCTACCTCCTCCATTTCTGTACGCGAACTATTGAAGAGATGTCCGACAAGTACCTGCCGACCATTTTGTTTTGTAAGTTTTTCCAAAACAAAGAGAGGCCCCACGATCTTCTGCTCCACATAGTCATCGATCTGCTCAGGCGATTCGAGTTTTTTCCACCCCTCTTGTGTTAATACAAGCCAGTCGTGGGGCTTTAAGGTAAGACGTCCCCCATTTCGGCTCTCAACGATAAATTGGGCCCATGTTTTGGCTCCGACAAATTTGAATTCCTGTGAAAGATCCGGGAGACCATGATGATCTCGTGCTCTGATCAAGCTGAGGGTCACTTTCCCCTTCCCTTCTGTGTCCCACACCTCAAGTCCCATCACCTTTTCATCGACCCGGCTGACTACCATCAAAGGATAGCTCTCAGTTCTCTCACTTGCACTAGAGAAAGCCCAACGCCCCTCTTTCCAGATGAGAAAATCTCCTTTTTTGACAAAGCAGCTATAAGGAGACTCCCCATCGAGAAAATCGATCCTCTCCCTCCCTTCCACAAAAGCATACTCGTCACCTCCATGCATCTCCAAAAAGCAATCTTTTCCCATCCACCGAGCCTTTTGACGTACTAAGAGGGTCGAATCGACCCGGTAGCCACCTAAATCCCAACCAGCGGCTTGCCCTCTTGCAACATTGGTTACTTGCAAAGGAAACACACGGACATCGGAAGGAGAGGTCACATACGCCCCCCTCTCATCGATCATGTCTACCCGAACCTCTATCGTTTTCTCATCAAGTGCATGAACCTCAAGCCAAAGGGGAGTTGGTTGATTATCTGAGCTGAAAAGGTAGTGACCTCTCTCACTTGTTCTTGTCACCTCCCCCCAAAGAGGAGCCATCCGAGAAGAGCTTACTTGGCTGTGAGGAGCAACCTCATTTTTCACGAAATTTCCCTTATACACGAGATAGATCCGCTCACCTTCAGCAATGGATCTTCCTTCGCCAGAACTTTTGAGAGTGATATGGACCACCGCTTGTCCAACTGAGAGGTCAGGACGCCCATTTTTTCCCTGAAAGAGGAGCTCCTCTCTAAGATCTGGCAAGAGCATCTGGGGAGGGGCCCAATTGAGGGAAAAGGGTCCTGTTCCAACTTCTTGATAAGCCTCCGCAGGCTGCTCAAAAGGGCTTTTAGGCAGTGTTTGAGTCACTACCAGAGGAGAAAAATTAGGAACCTCTTTTTCCTGGGGGGAAAAGAAAAATAGAGCCACGAGCGCTCCAATTAATCCCAATAACAAAAGGTTAAGATACGAAAGTAGGCGCACAAAAACACTCCCAATAACTGAATAAGAAAGAAAGAATATCTAAAAAGAATAATTAAGGCAATTCAGATTCTTTTATTAAGAAAAACTAAATGCACTTAAAATACTGTTTACAAGCATCTTATGATCTCAAAATAAATTGTTGAAAGATGTGCAAACAAGACTTATACTAGTGATTATGGAAGATCATCAAGAAGAAGAGCAGCCTCCAAAGGAACCAAAAGAGAAAAACAAGTACCTCGATTTCCTTTGGACCTACCGAATCGAGTTATTCTCGGGAATTCTCGTCTTGATCGGGCTCATCCTCTCCTATTTTTACGTACACATAGGAGGAGCCCTCCTGGGTTTGGGCTTCGGGGCCTGTTTCTTTGAAGAAATCTATAACTATTTCTCCGAACTCCGGGATCTAATCACCGAAAACGGGATCTTCAAAACCCTCATCCTTGTCGCCACCATCCTCTTTTTCCTCATTGCAATCCCCTCCTTCATCATGGCCGTCGCCGTCGGCTTCGTCGCCATCTACATCATCAAAAAATTTCTTTAAATATGATTGATTGTATGATTACTCCAAGTTTACGTGGACTTTTGGCTGCTTTTACTCTTTTTCTTTGCGCGCAAAAAGTTGCCTAAATCGAGTAAAAAAGTAAAGGAGTGAGCACTCATTCTTCACAAAAAGGTTTGTCGAAAAGAAACGATTGCTTATAAGATGAGGTTTTCGATACGACCTAGTGAAAGATATGAGAAAAGTTGAATTATTTGTTTGTTTCCTGATTCTTCAAGTCCTCCTGCTTTCTCCTTTTTTGGGAGCAGCCAACTTGTGTAGCTATCTGGATTTTGAAGGAGGGTACCGGTGGGATAAACTCGACAACCGGGTGGTTTTTTATGGAGGTGAATTCTTTGCAGGCGGACAGATCTTTAACCAAATCAACTCTGTCCAGATTGGAGGAAGGGGAAGATGGATGATTACCGATTACCTTGTGCTTAAGGGGCTTGGGCATTACGGATGGGTCTTAGATGGAGAATTTGACCAAACGACGTATACCGGAGATCTCGATGGGAATGTATGGGACGTATCTGCCGCAATTGGTTGGGCACTCCAGTGTCATCCATGTTGGGGAGTGATCCCTTCCGTTGGGTGGGCCTATAGCGAACTTGATATTACAGTCAAAGATGTTTCGACAGGCATAGTCCCTCCCGAAAGTAAACGTATTTCTTTGAGTAATATCGATTGCAAGCAATCAATCCAAGGGCCTTGGGGAGGATTTGAGCTCTTCTTTGACCCAAGCTGCTGTTTGGATATTTCTCTTGCCTACGAATTACACAAGGGGAGATGGAGAGGTGATTACTTCCCCGATGTTGGGGATTTCGGCCCTGACTTTGGAAGAATCGGAGGATTCGCAGCCAAAAGAACCAATAATCATATGTGGGGGAACATCTTTCGCATGGAGGGGATATATACATTCTGCTCTTGTTTTGATGTGGGATTACTCTTGACCTACGAATTCTGGAAAGGGCAGTACGCCAGCTCAGGAAACTTTAAGCGGACAATTACTCCTGTAGCTCCATTTACTAATACCCCAGTAATCGATGTAGGTTGGAAATCGTTTTCCGCGATGGTGCAAGTGGGATATCGCTTTTAATCAAAAAAATAGGAACCGCAAAATGAAAGAAAGGCTAAAGGTAATGTCGGGAAAATACTGCAAAATTCTCCTTTTCTTATTGTTTTTTCTCCCCTCCCCTCTTTCAGCAAATGGATATCTCGTTCTTGATACCGGCTACCGGTATGACCGAATCAACTCAAATGTCGAGTATGTGACCAAACCGAATCGCACCCCCTATTTCTCAGATGAAAACAATTTCCAAAATATCCAAAGCTACCAGTTGGGAGCTAAAGGCGCTTGGCAAATTCCTTGTACTTGTGTGATCGTGAAGGGAGAGGCCCACTATAGCTGGATTTTGCATGGAACCTACAACGAGCAGTATTTGGCTTTTGGGGATTTAGGTGGAAACTACTTCATCGATGCTTCTGGAGGGATTGGGTACTCAATCCCTCTTTGCAATTGCCTCCATTTCATTCCCTATATAGGAGGAAGTTATGATCGAGCCAATATGCGAATCACAAATGCAAATAATCCCTTCGGGGAAATCCCAGATCACCAGGGAGATCGCTGGTGGTACTCGTGGTATGGCCCTTGGGTGGGGTTTGACCTCGAATTTGAAGGGTTCTGCTCGTCTACTTTTACAGCTGGGTATGAGTTCCACTACGGTTGGGCTTACGAAAAAACGGTCCCCAATAACCCAAGTCCGATGGTCTTTGCCTATCATGCCGATTATTCGAATGTATCGGGAAATACCTTCCACCTGCAGTGGTTACAGACAATCTGTGCAAACTGGCTGTGGGGCCTCAAAGTCGAATATGGGGTATGGTCGAATCACCACAAAGAGAACGCGATACCCGACGTTCCTCCTACAGGATTCACTCCTGGCATGATCCAGAAGCAGGCCGGCTTCACCTGGCAATCCTTCTCCGCCACAGCCAACCTCGGCTTCTGCTTCTAATAGAAAAGGGAGATTCAGAAATTTCGGTAGATCGTGCTTCGATGCCCGATCTCAAGAATCAGAATCAGCAAAACATCATCGTTCACGACATAAACAATCCGATAATCTCCACATCTCACTCGGTAAAGGGGGATTTTTTTTGAACCCTGCAATTTTTTGAATCCCTCTAGCCTCGGATTGCCAGCTAATTGCCCAACTTTCTCCTGGATTTGGTTCCGAAATACGGGAGGGATCTTCTTTAGATCCTTCAGACACTTTTTGTTAAACTCAATCTTGTACTTCTTCGTCATCCCAACCAGCTAAGCGAGTAGCCTCTTCCCATGAAATCCGATCCTCTTCTTTCATCTCTTCGAGTCTTTCTTGGGCTTTTTGCGCAAGAACCTCCTCCTCGTAGTCTTCTATCATTTTCATCAGGGCCTCTGTGGCTACCTTTTTGAAGCTCATCCCCTTTTGAGCACACAGCATCTTCAAATACGGATACTCTTTTCGGGGAAATTCAAAATTTAGACGAATGGTATCTTTCTCTGCATCCTTCATTGCACCCTCCTTATACTCTATATTGTCGCAAAAATGAGTAAAAAAGTAAAGGAGTAAATACTCCCAATCTTTTTTTTATCTTAAATTAACTACACTTTTATATTCATAACATGTAGAATTGTGGCGTGCCTATTAGAATTGATTGTGCAAATCCGTGTTTCATACGCTATGAACAAGAGCAAACGACTTGCACTCACATCCTAAGAATATCCGCGGTTAGCCTTGGAGGCATTGCTATCGTAGTTGGGATTCTAGCTCTTAGCATCATTCCTAGACTCAACACTTTAGGAATAATTGGAGGTACAGCGTCTCTTGGAGTTGGTTTTATCGCTTCCTTCTTAGGAGTATGCATTCGCTATGCTCAGGAGGAAAAAAAACTCACTCGTGAAGAAATTTTTAAAGAACATTCTGTGCTAAGTGAATTTTATACAGTAGCAGAGATAGTAGCATCTAACATAGAGGAGCTCGATTCTAATATCGAGGCATTACATGCTGCGGCTTATTTAAATAGAGAATGGTGTCTTATGCCTGAGAGGAAGATCCCCTATCAGAACCAATTAAGAGTGGAATTGGAAAAGCTACTATCAACATTAGATGTCTATAAAGCTCTCGGAACCAGTCAGGGCACTGAGAACGATAACGAAAAGAGGTCTAGGCTTGTTTCCCAGGTATCAGATGACATCTCTAGTTCTATAGAAGTTATCGATAATAATACTGCATAAGAAACTGGATTCAAAGGCCAGAGACGATTTTCTGGAAGTACTTGAGCCAAGAGTCGGCTTGGAATTCGATCTGCTTGAGGACAAGCCACCACCCTGCCCAGATTATGGCCACACCAAGAAAGGCTTTCATGGACCAGAGGAGGAAGGAGATTTGGACTTGCGGTGCCATCCTGTTAGCAATTCCCACAAAGAGATCGGAGAGAAGCATTGCGATGAGTGAGGGGGCTGCTAGCTGGAGAGAGATTGTGACGATTTTGTTGAGCATCGTGATTATGGCCATCCAAAAGAGGGAGCCGCTATCGAAAAATGAAGCTGGGATGAATTGGTCTGCAGGTAACACGTTATAAGAGGTGAGAAAGGCCTCGAAAAAGAGGATTGGCCCCCCGATGAAGAAGAAAAAGACGAGCATCATGTCGTTATAGAGGGTCCCTGTCGGAGATGTTCTCATCTGAGTGGCGGGATCCATCACTTGCAAACTCTGCGCTCCCCTTTGGTGGTCGATGGTTGCTCCCGCCCCTTGGGCGTAGTAGAAAGGGACTGCGACGAAAATCCCCAAAACGGCCCCGATAATCACCTCTTTGACTTCGAGAAGCATAAACTGGATATCTAATGTGAGAGGGACTTTGACTTGGACGATGAGATAGGGGAGGAAGATAAAAGTAAGGGCAATCCCAAATCCAACTTTGACCGCATCTGGAAGCAATTTTCCCCCAAAAAAAGGGGCGATGGCAATGGCAGGGAGAAACCGACCGAGTCCTAGCAAGAAAATATACCACACCTCTAGCAAGGGCTTGCTCAGCACATACGAGAGGTATGTGTCAGCTCCTAAGTCTGCTCCAAGCATGGCTAGTTCCACTTATAAAAATTCGTAAAGATCTGGAGCGCAAATTGGTAAATCACTCCGGAAAGCCAACCTCCCATGATCAAAATGGTCGCTAAGACGGTAACCATCTTGACTGCAAACGAGAAGGTTTGTTCCTGAATCTGGGTTGCGGCCTGAAAAATCGCGACAAAGATCCCAATCAAAGAGGCAAAGGCGATAGGAGGGCCAGAAATAATCAGAATCAAGAGAAGCGCCTCATACGAATTCTCAAAGATGGCCGAACGAAAGGTAGTTGCGATCAAAGGTTCTATCATCAATTAAAACTCAATACGAGCCCCTGTAATAAAATCGTCCACCCGTCGATCATCACCACGAGCAAGAGCTTCAATGGGAGGGAGATCGAAAGAGGTGAAAGCATCATCATCTGCATGGCTAAGAGGATGTTCGAGGTCACAAGATCGATGACAAAGAAGGGGAGATAGATCAATACGCCTATTTCAAATGCAGCTCGAATCTGCGTCGTGATAAATGCCGGAGTGACGATGATATAGTCAGTTGGGGTTAGGTTTTTTTTTGCCTCTTCGGGAAAGGTTTTTTCCGCAATTTTGTAAAACCCTTCCATTGCCTGTTTTTTTGAGTTTCGTATGAGAAACTCCTTTAAAGGCTCTTTTGCTACTTCGATAATAGAAATCGCCACGGCTGCCGATTCTATGGAAAAGAGTTTCTGAGAGAGATTCGCCTCAAGAATCGATTTCGACTGGTTGTACATCTCTAGCCCTGTCGGATACATCACATAGATGGTCAAGATCAAGGCGATCCCGTTGATGATCTGGTTAGGAGGGGTTTGCTGCACACCAAGGGCACTTCTCAAAAGTGCTAGAGTGATGACCATCTTGATAAAAGAGGTCAAGAGCATGATGAAAAAAGGAGAAAGAGCCAAGAAAAACAGGATCGCTGCTTGGGCAGTCAGATCGGGATAAGCTCCTATTTGCTCCTGCTGAGGAGGGAGAAGTTCTCCTTGGTTCTGCCCATTCGCACTAGTTTTTTGGAGAATTTTCTCAAGGATTTCTTGTCCCGAATCTTGTGCCTCCAAAGAGGGGGTAACCAGAAAGGCAAGGAAGAGAAAGAAGCAGAACCAGTAGCGGATGTTCATGCACTCCTCTTCTTCTGGTTGTGGAAAAAGGTTGTAAAAGCAGACTCTAAAGCCTTCAGCTGGCTTTCAAGTTGCGCATTGATAATGCCCGCCTCTGTCTCAATAATACACCCTCCGACTGAGACATCGTCTCTTGGGACAATAGAGAGACTTTCCAAGTGTTCGAAAAGAGCTTTGATCCGGTTCCGCTCTTTTTCGATTTGGTCGAGATCAGATTTGTTCACGTAGATCGAAATTTTTCTATGTTGCGTAACAGTTTTCAGGGCAGTCGTCACGATATCGACAACCGATTCTGGCTTTGCCTTTAGTTCACGCCCCAAAATCTTTTTTACAGCAGTCAAAGCTAAAGGGACGAGGGACTTTTCCATTTCTCCTCTTACTGTGATGATTTCTTGGTCAAGTTGTTCAATTAACTCATTCCATTTCTGTAGCCCTGCCTCAAAACCAGCTCTCTCTGCCCCCTCTTTCAGTTGTTCGCACTCTTCTGTTACACGAGCTCGGTAGACCTCCTCTTCCTTTCTTGTCCTATTCACGATTTCGTGCGCCTCAATCAACTTGGAGAACTCCTCCTTAGGAATCACTTTTTTGTCTGGAGTGGGGTGGATCTCCCCTTTTTCAATCAGGGTGAAGAGATTCATGGTATGCGCCTTTTGAGTATGTGAAGGATTTGCTGTGCAAAATAGGAAGTCAAAGAGGGAAGAGGATCTTCCTGAAGGGTTTTTTTCATAATCTTTGCTCTTCCCATGTCTAGCCTGTGGAGGAAATGCCAAATGAAGCTCGGATGCTCTTTGCTAAGCCCCCGTGCTAAACGGGCCAGCCCTCTTTGATGAAGCAGGTGGTGCAACTGGGTAGAAGAACCGCTCCATCTGGTAACTCCCAGCTTTGGAGGGACCCATTTTATTGGTTGCTTGATGCAATAATACAAAAAATGGAGCTCGTTTTTTGAAAGGACCGCATAAACTTTGTCTAACAACTCTCTGTCTACAATATGCCGAAGATCAGCAGCTAAATCGTGGATTCCGAGTAAATCTATGAGATAAAGGAGGTTTTTCTTCGACATTTTGAGAAGGATTTTGAAATCAGATGGAGGAAGACAAGGGACTGGAAGAAGGGCCTCTTCCTCGAGGATATTTCGGAGAGTAAAACCTAAAAACCGCTTAGAAAAAGGAGAGAGAGGGGAGGGGTGGTAGTCGATGCCTAGCTTTTCTGCTACTTTTTTCCCTTGAGAAGGAGGAAGTAGAGAAACAAAGAGCTGCTGTGCCTCTTGAGGAATTTTTTCTAAAGGTGGAATAAACCATGAATAATGGAGAGTAGGGATCCACTTCGTAGGAGAGAAAAGGGAACCAAAATCAACAGCAGGAGACGAAGAAGCCCCCTTGACTTCCTCAGAAAGGAGGGGAGGGAGGAAACGGAGAAGCTGCTCTCCATTCGGAGAGCGAGCGACAAAAGTTTTGAGAATCATTTCCTTTTCGAAGCTCAATCTTCCTCCTCATGTTTCTCCTCTTCTTTTATCTCAGCTACAGCTCCTCCTGTTCCATATGGGGTCGGCTTGATCAAGGAAGTAATGCCCCCTTCTTGTTTCATCATATGAGAGCTCTTCCAAACCAGCCAAGCAACAGCTGATGCTAGGAGGAAAAGGAGAATGATGAAGATGTAAAAAATGAGACGGAATTGGAAGGCAGATTCTTTCGCCACCACAACAGACCAGATCGAAACATAATCTTTTTGCTGCTCCATTGATTCTGGGGTCTCAAGGGTAATATCAGCATAAATCGCCCGGTCGGCAACTACCGAAACATTTTCTGGGGTAAGCCCTGGAAGCGCGCTCGCTATCAGCCGTTTGATCTTGGTGATTGTAAGGCTATTCGGATTGTCGAGAATTCCTCTGTGCTTCACATAGACAGAGGCTGTATAGACCTCTTTTTCCTCATCTTCACTTGAAGGGAAGGTGATTTGTACATTGGCATCAATGATCCCATCCATCTTCCGAATGGTAGTTGCAAGCTGCTCTGAAAGCCCTTCTTGATAACGGATTTTATCCTGCATTTCTGATGGGACAAGTCCTGATGTCCCAAAAAGATCGAGAAGGCTCGTCCCTTTTAACCGCGGCAAACCAGCCTGATTCAATACAGCAAGCGCTTGGGTAATTTGGGAAGAGGGAACCGAGATATCGAACATCGTAGTCGTAGTTACTGTCGCTGTCGTAGCAACAGGGGCCGCAGATTTTTCGGCTTGGATCCCTCTGCTCACAAGCAAAACAACTATCTCGTTTGCCTCCCTTTCGGGGATACCGTTTACAATCGTCATCTGGCTTTCACATCCAACTAGAAGTACCGCAAATCCTAGAAGAAAAAGACCTAATTTATGCACAAAACTCTCCTTTTTCGCCAACATAGCACACAGAGAAAATAAAACAAATCGAGAGAAATTCCTTTTGTAAAAGATGAGGAGAACCTTCTTAATTATGTCCTGTAGAAAGATTTATATTGCCTTTAACCAAGTTGGTCTTCACATTGCGGGACAGGTCTGGATTTTCTCAAAAAAGGAGGTGGACAATGAACAGATTTCTGAACTGAGGAAGAAATAGAATGGGATTGCCCAAGATGTGGATCAACAAATACTGGAAGTACATGCTCTTCTTGTCGATGGCCCCTCTTCAGCGACGAAGATATTCGCCATTTTCCTTCCTAGTTGTTTTCCTTTTCTTCTTTATCCCTGTGAGGGGTCATGAAATACCAATGATGGTAAATTCTACCCTTCCCAGGGAACAAATTCTTTTAGAAGAACTTTTTTCTTTTTTCGTCAAATGGGATCAATTAGGGCATGTTTTATTTTTTGAAACCAAGCCCGTTTGCCTAACAGGTATCCCGTTTGATTGCGACTTTTCTCTAACCGCACCATGTATTTCTAAGGAGCCACTTAAATTCCAAGAGAGATTAAAGGAAGGGTGGATTACATGGAAAAAATATGAACCTTTGTTTCCTCATCCAAACTTCTTAATATGTGAAGAAATTCGCAAGGTCAGTAAAGGGGAAAAGCAAGGAACCATGGTCGATGTTTTCTTCATCAACAAGCACTCTCTTCTCAAGACGCTAAAAAAAAACCAACACCTATTCAAACAAACTCTAGGAGCTTCTTTTACGCCTACTAAATTTCTAGAACAGATTGAAAGAGACAAAACCCTTAGACCTCATATTCTTTACGATGAAATGCTGCTTGGGATACTTCTAGGATATGGACATACTTCCTCTTGGACTTATAGAGAAAAAAAATTAGGACATCTAAATATTCCTACAATGACAGTAGGAAAAGCAGAAAAAGGGTGTGAATTGTCTCCAGTCTCTTTTATGGGAAATCCTGCTGCAAAAGAAGCCAAAATTTTGAACTGTAAATATTCTTTAGAATTAAAAGAAATTTGGAATCGATACAATCGTAAGCAATTTTTAGAAATTACTCTCAAGCAATTGTGCAGTTAGTTTTCACGAGCAGGAGTAGGAGCTGGGGTAGAGAAGTAGCCGAGACGGAGCTCTTCAAAGTAGACGATCCCAAGCCCGATTGAGATGATCCCAATGGAAAGAAAAAAGATCCAGGTGACTGTCTCTCCTAAAAATGCCCAGCCAAAAAAGGCGGCAAATAGAGGAGTCATAAGACCTGCAAAAGAGAGAAAAGTGGCGGTAAACTTCTTGAGAAGCCAGCCGTAGAGGTTGTAGCAGATGATATTAGAGACCAAAATCATGAGGGCAACTCCTTGGAAAAACCCAACGTAGTTGGAAACGGGGAAAGGGGCCCAACTTTCGACAAAAAAGGAGTGGAGAAGAGCGATGCATCCGCCCAGGATCATAGAAGAGCCATTTGCCATAACAGGTGACATCCCCTCATCTTTCCCAAGCTTCCGTAAAAGGATCCACCCATACACCGAAGTAATCACCGCAACCATAAGAGCGATCTCAGCCCAGGAGAGAAAGCTCACCCCTCCCAAAAGCCCTTCAGAACCAGATTGCTGCATCAAATAAGGGAGAAATCCTAAAAACCCGATCCCAAGCCCCAAAAACTTCCGAGGAGTCACCTTCTCCTTAAACTGCAGATACGAAAAGAGAGCAGAGAGAAATGGGGAAAGAGAGTAGATAAAGCATGTTTTCGTGGCTGTCAGGTACTGGAGCCCCCAAAATTCAAAGACATTTGTCAAATAGACACCGCTGACTGCTAGAAGAATAAGGGGGAAAAGATGGGCCTTCCGGATCTTCAGATCTTCTCTTCTTGCTACAGCCAAAAAACCGAGCAAAATCACACCAGCCAGAAGCATCCGCACCCCCGTCAAGAACACAGGGGGGGCAAATTCAAGGGTTGCTTTCCCTAGAGTAAATGAGGTCGACCAAACAAAAAATGTAAGAAAAACAAAAACAAGGGGCATCTTCACCTCTTCATTGCAATCGGCATATTATAGGCCAAGAAAAGAATTCACGCACCCCTAAACAAGGAGCTCAGCTCCTCCCAGGATATCTGCAAAGTAGTGCATTTAATTTGGGTGTAACCCAAATCAGTTAAAAACTCAAGACTCTGGTCTTCAGACACAAGCATGCCAGGCTCTCGCATGCCCCCTACCGGGAAATAACGAGAACGGAAGGCCACAAAAGACACAAAGACTCAACACAAAGGCACGAAGACACGAAGAATCCGGCCTCCTCTTACGAAGAGGAGGCCGGATTTAAGAAATCCTTTGTGCCTTCGTGCCTTTGTGTTGAAGCTTTGTGTCTTGTTAGTAAAAAGTTTGTGTATTCATTGTTCTCTGAGGGATGAGTAAGAACACCACCTACT
>JAAKFR010000026.1 GCA_011064985.1 Chlamydiota bacterium | reverse complement strand
CGGGCTTGGATCGTTTTGAGAAAGCGCTCCATTTGCAAGAACTTCTCTTGTGAGACAAACTTGTCAAAGAGAACATAAGTAACTCCCAGAGCGCTGCTTGTAAGGGCCATACAGGCGGCAACTACATGGTACTGATTCGAAAGAAGGAACAGGATCCCAGCAGAAAGAGTCATAGCTGACATCAAGACAAAAGCGAAGTGGTAAAGGATGTTCCGGTGGATCTCGCTTTTCACATGGTCGAGTAGCTCTCCTCCCTCTGCAAGGAGAGTCTCTTTCATCTCTTGCAAAGCACCTAGATTCTCCTCCAGGCTTTTGATGACAGGGAGAATTTGGTTATATTCTGCATCCCATTTTGGGTGGTCTTTCATCGTGTTGAACAGGGTAAGCAGTTTTCCACTGAGAGAGGCCAGGGTCTCAATCGATTCGATCTCTTCAATTTGATCACCTGTAAGATCTCCATATAGGATGTCGATCTCTTTTAGAACGCTCAAAATGTCGATTAACCCCTCCTTATGGAGGACCTTCTCTTTTCCTTCTAAAAGGGGCGTAACAAAATCTTTTACCTCTTTTGCAACGACTTTCTCATAAAGAGAGCGTATCTGCTGAATATCGTGGACTTCTTTCAAAGAGGTGAAACGAGTTTCGATCGCCTTTTTTCTATCTGGGCCCGTATAGTGATACTCATCATATTGCTTCCTCGCGAGAGTGTCTTCATCACTTGAGATGCTCACTTCATGTGGTGGCCTCTCCAGATAGGCGATCAGTTCCCCAACTTGATGGAGAGGTTCATCTTGATTCGAAGCGAGCTTGTTGAATTTATGAAGAGCCTTTCCACTTCGGAGCAAAGCCCACCCTTCTGAAAGGCCTCCCACAGCCCCAAGGACAATCAGGACTACGGGTAAGATCAAATTGAAAAGACAAGCCACCGCGGGAGATTGTATCGAAGCTTTAGCAATTTGGAGTCCCCCAGCAAAGGGCTTGACGATATCACTAATCGCGGTACCAAGGTCCCCAATCGCTCTTGTCCCCCAGAAGAAGGCATCGGCAATCTTTGAGGCCCGATAAGCAACACGCATCATCTCCAATCTCTGCTTTGCAAACCGTACAGAATGGAAAAGATAGAAAGGGGCACTCACGATTCCTAGAAAAGGAATATATTTTGCGGTGCTCTTTCCCACAAGCGAGCAGGCTTTCCCTGCAATCCCGAAAAATTCGACCATAAGCAACATCCAGTTCGAGTCCTTACAGATCTTCCAGGCCATCTTGGGGATCTTCTTTACCCGTATTTTGAAAGGGCCTGGTGATACCAACCTTAGAGAGGTAAGCTTCTTCCTCACGATTTGGGTAGCTTTATTCGTTTTTTTGGGATTCATCATCGGGGTTTGACGCATCAACAAGGGCTTTCTTCTTGCACCTCCGATCGGGGGAGTTTTACTAAACATAAATTTTCCTTTTGCTTTCTATAGCAATTATACCAAAGATTTGTTTATATTGAATTAATGCAAAATAAATTTTTCTTAATATTTCCAAAGAGATCGATTTGTGCTTGCAATCTCACGAAAGAAAGTGAAAAATGCTTCGCATGCTTAAGCCAATTCTGGAAGTAGATCAAGTCCAATTCCAATACAGAGAGAAATGCATTCTCTCTGGGACTACTTTTTCTGTTTATGAGGGGGAAATCGTCGCCCTGATCGGCCTCTCGGGATCTGGCAAAACGACTTTGTTCCGCTTGATCATGGGTCTTCTCGAGCCTGAAAAAGGGGCCATACGCGTTGGGGAGGGAATCACATACATGAGACAAAATGATCTCCTCCTCCCATGGAGGACGGTCATAAAAAACCTCCTCCTCTTTACCGAACTGGGAAAAGAGCGGAATAGTAAAGAAAACTGGCCAGAAAAAGCTCTAGCTCTCCTAAAAGAGATGGGCCTTGTGGGGTATGAAAATGCCTTTCCCCATGAGCTCTCTTGTGGAATGCGGCAACGGGTAGCCCTTGCTAGGGTCCTTTTGCAAGACCATCCTCTCTTTCTTTTAGACGAGCCTTTTGCCTCTCTTGATGTAGTGATTCGTGAGCAACTCTACTCCCTCTTGCGAAATATTCGGAATAGCCGCAAAAAAACCATAGTCCTAGTCACCCACGATTTTCGGGATGCTCTTGCTCTTGCCGACCGAATTTGTATTTTGTCAGAAGGGAAAATCGTCAAAAGCTACTGTCTGCCAGAAAAGATACGAGGAAACCCGCAAGAATACACTCCCCTTATCGAGGAGATTAGACAAATCCTTACTGAGAGTTATGAATTACAACTTTCCGGATGAAGATAGAGTTGGCGGGGTTTTCCCTCTAACGGAATATTCCCCAGAAACTCTGAGGCTTCGGTAGAAGGGAGAATCTCTCCTTTCTCTCCAATCACCGGGAATTGGCGACTCCCCCCCTTTTGCTCCTTCTCATCTATAAAAAACCGCTCCCCCCACTTCAGCTGCAACTCTTCAAAGCTTGCATCTCCTTCTAGATCTACCGGTTGATACGGCTTTGCTCGCTTAAGTAAAACAAGAGCATCGTAATCCCCTTTTCTAGCAAAGGCAAAGAGTGCCTCCAACACCCGAGAGTCGGTATGCTCAAGATACTCCTCGATCTTTTCTGCAATCCCATTCTTATACATCCGTCCCATAAAGCGACAAAGGTGGTGGGCATAGAGGCGGGATTTTGGGTGTCGATAGACACGAGCATACATCATGTAGCGTGCAATCCAGAGCGACTCTACAGACTGCATCCCACTTTCTGTCACTCCAAGAGCGTATCTCCCACCCTCTTTGGGGAGAATCCTGAGGGTATCGATCAATTGGTGGTAATCAAATCTTCCATACCCCACTCCAGTAAAGTGGGAATCACGGATCAGATAGTCGATCCGGTCGGCTCCAAAGTTATCCTCTGTCAAGATTTGACAGAGAACCTCTTCCCATGGATTCAAAGAAAATCCAGAATCCGAGACTGAAAGCTTCAGGACATCTTCTCTGGCAGAAGGACCGACTTTTGCCCAAATCGGATCCAAAAATGGGGAGAGGATGGTCTCACGGGTCTTTTTCTCGTGTCCCCCATCAGGGAGGAGAATCTTTTCAGCCGTATGAGAAAATGGGAGATGACCTAGATCATGACAGAGAGCGGCAAGCCTGACGATGAGTCGCCAGTAAGCAATCTCCTCCCCTGCAACTGGAAAGGGAACCTCTCGATGATTCTCGTCTATCAACGTATTGTAAATGCGCGTAGAGAGTTCCATCACCCCAAGAGAGTGTTCGAAGCGGGTGTGGATCGCGCCGGGATAGATGAGATAGGCAACCCCCATCTGGCGGATGTATCTCAAGCGTTGAAAAGGGACCGAGTCGATCACCTCTTTTTCCACCTCGCCAAAACGGATAAACCCGTGAATCGGGTCACAGATCTTGTAGGTATACGCCATAAACGGGTATCATAGATGGAAGAATTATTTTTTACAAATCGATGTCTATTACACCCCCTGAAAAATCCCAACTCAGCACACTGCACGACGACTATACCAGCAAAGTGCGGGTCACAAGCGTGGCAACTGCCACCGCCTCCACCCTCATCATCTGCGCTGTGATCGTGATCGGGTGTGCCTCTCTCTGCCTTACCCTCCCTGGTGTCAATGCGATGCAGCAGGTTGTCCTCCCAGGGATCCTCCCTGGGGCTGGAGGGATTCTCCTGGCAACCCCCTTTATCATCCTCGCCGTAAAAAAGACCCGCGAAAAAAATGCAGTCCGCAAAACCCTGATCGACACCCTCATCCCTCTTATCAACAAGTGCAATGTCCCCGAAATGAAGCACTCCACCTCACCAAAAACAAGCAAACACGTCAAACACCGAGCAAAATTCCTCAAAAACACCTTCTTCGACAAATCCTGGGCCCCTGAGTACAACAGAAAGCTCGTCTCCGATCTCAAAGAGCGCCTCCCCAAGAAGGAGGAGGACCAGAACTACCGCCAGAAACGCCTTGTCAAAGCCCTCGACCACACCATCTCCCTCCTGAGTCCATCTAAAGAGGATGAAACCTAGAGGTTTAGTTGACCTTTTGACTCCTTAGCTCATCGCATCCCCTCCTAAGAGCAGTTTTAACAAATTCTTAATCGAAATTAGGTGTTGATTTTTAATTTTAAATGTGATACAATGTGCGCTTTTAATAACGATGTATTTGTATGGCAATAACACCAATTAACATCCACCAGGCGCAAGGAGACTACTGCTCGGCCTCAAGCAAGCAGATAGGGGCCAAATGGGGGGCGATTGCCGCGGGAATCCTCCTTCTAGGGGCCCTAGGCGTAGGGGCCTATTTTGGGGTCCAGACCCACTTGGCTTCCGGGAGCCTCCTCAAATCCCTCCCCTTCAAGATCGCCCTGATCTCCTCTGCCTCTCTCGGACTGCTCACCCTCACGCTTCTCGTCATGACCATCTACCAGAGACACCAAAAGCAGAAGGCTGCGGATATCCTCACCCCCAAGAACTACTTCACTGCTCTCAACAACGAGCAAACAACCCAGCCTATCGTCACCTCAATGTCTGATAAAGAGCTCAAAAACCTTCTCCTCCTCTTACAAAAACCTCCATCTCAAATCACAAAACACCTTTTCTTAAACCTTGCTGCAGGGGGCCTTGAACGCCTCCTCGATCTTCTCGTAGAAACGGACTACTTGCTCACCCCACAAGATCTCACTCTCCTAGCCCAAAACGAAGAAGCAAAAAACCTTGCAGGAAAAATCGTTACGGACTTGGAGACCCTAAAAAATCTCATATCTTCTCTCCAAAAAGGTGAAAGAAGAGAAGCGTGGATACTGATAGCCTCAATAGTCATGATCCTCCTTGCCGTGGCCCTTGGCCATTTTCTTAAATCGGCTCCCCTTCCTGTCCCGATCGGAATCGGAGCCGTTGGAGGATTCGGCCTTACCGGAATAGGGATCTTCCACCAATACCTCGAATCCCAAAAAAAGAAACAAGAACAACTCGAAGCCCGTGTCAGCCTTCCTAACCTCTTCTACTCCATCATGCTCGAACTCTACTCAAATGCCAACCCCTCAGAACTCCAGACAAAACAGATCTTCAAGCAACTGGGCTATAAACATGAAGCTCTGCTGATAGGCATACTCTCAGCTGCCAACCAATACATCAGCTCGAAAGAAGCCTTATCGGAACACGATATATTCTTCCTCAAGAATATCACCCAACAAGCTACCAAGCGCTATATTTCTATAGATGCAGAAGGTGCTCTCACCACCCTAAAAGATACCTGGAAAGAACAAGACGCTACCTCTTTCCTCAAGATCTTCCCAGACAACTCTTCTCAAACAGACTAGAAATCACTTCTCATCTGCTTTCTTAATTCGAATATGCAATTCAGCATACCCCAGAAGTGTCTCATTTTGAGTCACCTCAAGTGGAGGATCAGGGATTTTACTCACGTCGATGTCCCAATCTTCCGTGTAATACGATTCATGGGGCGGAACAACCTCCCATTGATCATCAGATGCAAGAGGAATAGAAGCATAACGCCCCCCATGGTACCCAGCAGGACGACGATCGGGGCGATTGCTACTGAGAATTTCTCTCCCGAGAAGTTCCGAGGGATAATGTGGAATTATCACCCACAGATGCCTCTTCTGCAGACGATTCTCTGTTTCGATTAAATAGACATTCGCTTCCGGATCACCATATATATGAGGTAGAAAAACATACTGTGGATAGACAAAATTATTAGAAGGAACTACCAGAGAACTTCTCATCTCTTGATACTGACCCTTGGTTTTTTCATCCTCTTCAAAAAAAGATAAGTCAGCAACAAGTTCTTCTCTTCTGTTGAAGAGGCTTGTAATGGAGTGAATTTTGCTATATTCGACCATTTTATAAGTAGAACCTATAAGCTCATCGGCGTAAATAGCCGTGTTAAGTAACCTTAATAGATTCACCCTGTTAAATTCAAATGCAGCTGCAAAATCGCCCATCTGTGCACATGTCAGAAGGTATTTATGGCCTTTGAATCTAAACTTGATCTCATCTCCATTGTCTTTGCCTTCCAACAAAGGAGAAGGAAAATAGATCGCTCCTGAATGACAACCAATAAAGTGTTGCTTGCCACCAAAATCCCCCTCTACCTCAACATAAAAGTCCTCAGGTCCTACCGGTATTGGTTCACCCGCCCAATCCGTTAAGTTCTGAGAGAACTGATAGAGGCCATCTGCATGAATCAAGAAGGATGCTGAGGAATGGATATAGACAGTGCCTGAATAATTCTGAGGTTTTTCAAGTGGGTCCACTTGTACAACTCCTTCATCTGCTTTCTGTTTTTGGATTCTCTGATAGACAGATGCAATAACAAGGGAGAGGGCAAGGACTCCAAAAGAGACAGAAGAACCGAGCGCTATCTTGAAAGGTAAAGACTGGAGAAGGCTCGAGGAGGCTAAATGGGCCTGCACCCCGAAATAGGCTCCCACCCCAAGAGCTCCAAGTAGCAAGATGCTTGCGGCAATCGCTCCCCATCTCGTCCGCTCCTCTATCCTACTGGCTTTCTGGGACCTCTCTTGCGCTTGAACAATCTGGATTGAATGAACTTGCATGTGTAAAAACCCTATTTTTAATAAAAATTATAACACATTACAAGTTTACATGAAAGTGGTATAAATAATTTTAATACCATCCCTTCTCTACCAAAAGAATTGGGCACGTTCACGTTCCCGATACAGCCAGAAGCCTTCGAGGGTTAGAAACGGATGACAAAGCTTTGGAAATTATAGGCTGGATTCCAATCCTAGAAGAGCGCTTTTGGGGATTTTCGTTCCAGTTGGACGATCGCGAGCGAACATAGTATAGGCCATACAGGAAGCGAGGATGCGTTCAAGCACTCTTTGCAAAAGAGTGCGTAATGGGGCGAAAAGCATCCAAAAGTCCCCCTCACCATGAGCAAACAAAGTCCCTCTATGCGGCTACCAAGACTTGAACTTGGGACCTCGACATTATCAGTGTCGCGCTCTAACCAACTGAGCTATAACCGCAGAAATTGTGGAGGCTAGGAGAGTCGAACTCCTGACCTTCTGAATGCAAATCAGATGCTCTACCAGCTGAGCTAAGCCCCCAAAACCCTCTTGCCTTTTCCAAAGAGAAAGCGTAACCTAGGGCGGATGCAAACAATACAGAAAACAGCCGTTTTTTCGCAAATCAAATTCCATCTACTGGGACTATTTTTCCTCGCAGTTACTCCTGTATGGGCCGATTCGAATGCCTCTTATCCCCCAAACCCTTACGAGACCCAAGGTGGAAAGAAAGCCCCCACCTTCTCCGACGCCAATGCCCAGGCCATCTACTGGCTCAACCTCATCGACCAGCAACAATACAGCGCCACCTGGCTCGAAGCTGGAGGCTTGCTTCGTGATGCGGTGACACAATCCCAGTGGGCTGCTGGGATTGGAGCCGTCCGAACTCCCCTCGGAACCCGTAGAAGTAGAAAAGTGGCAAGCCACTCTTATGCGACAGAGCTCCCTTTCGGCACAAAAGGGAACTTCATCATCATCGAATACGACACCCAATACGCAAAACTCACCCAGGGGGTAGAACGGATCACCCTCATGACTGAGGGCCCCTACGCCCAGTGGAAGGTCGTCGCTTACGATATCCAAAGAAGATCATGAAACGCCTCTTCCTCTTTTTGCTCGTTATCGCGCTCACTCTCACAATAGCTGCCCACTTCCGATTGAACGATGGATTCTCGATTCGCCACATCTCAGGAACCCTCCCTGGAATCTCTTCTAAGGAGTCTCTCCCGCTCATGGGAGAGCAATTCACCTACCTAGGAAAGGGGTCTCAGATGTATGTCTTCGAGAGTGAAGACGGTTCGATGGTACTCAAGTGTTTCCGCCTCTCACGCTACCGCCTCCCTGTCTACTACCCCAACCTCCCTCTCCCTCCCTTCCAACTCGCGATCCAAAAACAAAAATTCAATCTCAAAGAGAAAAAAAGAACTGCGCTCATTCAAAGCTGCGAAATTGCCTACCAAGACTTGCAAGAAGAGACCGGCCTCTTCTACCTCCACCTCTCTCCTACAAACCACCTCAACAAAACCGTCACTCTCTATGACAAACTAGGACGTCCTCACCCCATATCTCTTGATAAAACCCCCTTTATCCTCCAAAAAAAGGGGAAACTCCCCCTCCCCTACCTCCAGACACTTCTACAACAAGGAAAACAAGAAGAGGCCCAAAAAGCCCTTACAAGCCTAAGCAACCTTTTGCTTTCCCGCATGGAAAAAGGGATCATCGACGACGATGCAGTCTTGCACAAAAATGCAGGTTTTTCTGACGGTGAGGCCCTCTTCCTCGATATTGGCCAATTCCGAAGGGGAGAGACTCCCAACCCTATTCAAGAGATCTCCCGCCTCAGACGCGAAATCACCTCCTACCTCTCCCCCTACGCTTCCGAAGCACCAAATTGACCAAATTTAATTCCCGCCATAGAGAGCACAGTTGAAGTACATGCTCACCTCATCTTATTCAATAGGGCGTAATCCAAATCAGTTAAAAACCCAAGACTCTGGTCTTCAGATACAAGCATACCAGGCTCTTGCATGCCCCCTACCGGGAAATAACGAGAACGGAAGGCAACAAAGAACACAAAGACTCAACACAAAGCCATGAAGGCACGAAGAATCCGGCCTGACCCGAAGGGTCTTTTTCCTTAAGGAGAGAGCAAAAATGGAAAATAGAAATGTTAAATTCCTCATGTTATTGTTCGATTCTATTTTCCATTTTTGCTCTCTCCTTAAGGAAAACTCCTCTTACGAGGAGGAGGCCGGATTTCAGAAATCCTCTGTGCCTTCGTGCCTTTGTGTTGAAGCTTTGTGTCTTGCTCGTAAAAAGTTTGTGTATTCATTGTCCTCTGCGGGATGAGTTAAGAACACCACCTACTTTGTGCCTGAGGATGGGAACTGGGTAAAATCGAGTGCGGACACACAGACGGGCACGTTTACGAAATGGGGACGCTTTTGGGTTTTTTGGTTAAATGGGGCGAAAATCCCCAAAAGTTGCCCAATAAAGATTCTTGTTCTATACTCCGTGGGAAATAGTAGGGTTTTCGTGGAGACGAACTGCCCTCAAGGAGACAACTAAACATGCAAAAAAATGAATACACATGGACTGCTGGCAAAACTCTCGACGACATCGAGTTCCAAGAAGCAGACGCCGAAATTTTTAAAAAACTTCTTCACGGATCTCAAGCCGCTGAAGAGGATAAAACGAACCAAATGGCCCCAGGGACCATCCTTCAAGGGAGAATCGTCGAGGTCGGCAAAGACTTTGTCGTCGTCGATGTAGGACTAAAATCTGAAGGGCTCATCCCCACTTCTGAATTCACCGACCCCAAAGAACTTATTTTAGGGGAAAAAATCGAAGTCTATCTCGAAAAAACCGAAGACGACCAAGGGCAAATCGTTCTATCAAGAGAAAAAGCGGCGCGTCAAAGGCAATGGGAATTCATTCTTGAGCATTGTGAAGAGGGATCGATCGTTAAAGGTAAGATCTTGCGCAAAGTCAAGGGTGGTCTTATGGTCGATATCGGGATGGAAGCTTTCCTTCCAGGTTCTCAAATCGACAATAAACGGATCAAAAATCTCGACGAATACATCGGCCAGACATGTGAATTCAAAATTCTCAAAATCAACATCGAGCGGAAGAATGTCGTGGTCTCACGCCGTGAGCTCCTCGAAGCCGAGAGAATTTCGAAAAAAGCTGAGCTCCTCGAAGAGATCCAAGTTGGTGACATCCGTACTGGAGTCGTGAAAAATATCACAGACTTCGGAGTCTTCCTCGACCTAGATGGGATCGATGGCCTTCTCCATATCACAGACATGACTTGGAAGCGCATCAAACACCCTTCTGAAATGCTCAATCTCAGCCAAGAAGTCGAAGTGATGATCTTGAGTATCGACAAAGACAAGGGAAGGGTAGCCCTCGGACTCAAGCAAAAAGAACACAATCCGTGGGATGATATCGAAGATAAATACCCCCCAGGAACTCGTATTAAAGGAGAGATTGTCAAACTCCTCCCTTATGGTGCTTTCATTGAGATTGAACCAGGAATCGAGGGACTCATCCACATCTCAGAGATGTCGTGGGTCAAAGCGATCTCAGATCCTAGCGAAATCGTAAACAAGGGAGACTCGGTAGAAGCGATTGTCCTCTCCATCCAAAAAGATGAGGGGAAAATCTCTCTTGGGATCAAGCAGACCGAACACAACCCTTGGGATGAGGTAGAAAAGAAATACCCTCTTGATACAAACGTTGAAGCAGAAGTGAAAAGCATCACCAACTACGGCGCCTTTGTCGAGCTAGAGCCGGGAATAGAGGGTTTGATCCATATCTCCGACATGAGTTGGATCAAAAAAGTCTCTCACCCCTCTGAACTCTTCAAAAAAGGGGATAAAGTCAACGCGGTAATCTTGTCGGTTGACAAAGAGAGTAAAAAAATCACTCTAGGAGTTAAGCAGCTCAGCGCCAATCCTTGGGATGAGATTGAGAAGCAACTGACTCCAGGCACTGCTGTCAAAGGGAAAGTAACCAAAATTACTGCTTTTGGAGCTTTTGTAGAGTTGGAAAATGGAATCGAGGGACTCATCCACGTAACAGAGCTCTCCGACCAAGCATTTGCAAAAGTTGAAGATGTCATTTCTGTAGGCGATGAGGTAACAGCAAAAGTGGTAAAAGTGGACCCTGAGCATAAGAAGGTCTCTTTGTCTGTGAAGGAATATATGATTGAGCGTGATCAGATCGACCATGATGACATTGTGATTAGTGGAGATTCCCCAGATGAAGAAGCCGATGCAGAAGAGGGGAAAACTGCTGGAGCACGTAACGATGAATAAGCCCCTCTCTTGCTGAAAATCTTTTTTTCAGCAAGTGAAAAACCGAAGGGTTTCCCTTCGGTTTTTTTGTAGAAGTACAATTTAATATGAGTTTTGTTGGGAGTTTTAAATGAATAAAGATCTTGTTGCCATTTTCGAATATATGGAACGCGAAAAAGGAGTTGCTCGTGACATTGTCATCCAAGCGATCGAGACAGCTCTCCAAGCCGCTGCTCGGAAAAGCTTGAAGGATGAAGCGCATATTTCTGTGCAGATCCATCCAAAGTCTGGAAATATCGAAGTCTTTTGTGAAAAAGAGATTGTCGAAAAGGTCGAAACTCCTAGCTTGGAAATTTCCCTCCAAGCGGCCCAAGAACTAGACCCCGACTGTGAGGTGGGGCAGTTTATCGATGTCCCAGTTACACCTAAAAACTTTGGACGGATTGCAGCCCAAACAGCTAGGCAAATCATCTCTCAAAAGCTCCGAGGAGCCGAAAGAGACGTGATCTATGAGGAGTACCGCCACCGGGTCAATGAGATCGTGTCAGGAGTCGTCAAACGGTTTGCTAAAGGGGTCAACCTCGTTATCGACTTAGGCAAAGTAGAGGCCCTTCTCCCTGCTCGTAACTACCCCAAAACTGAAAAATACAAGGTGGGAGACAAGGTTTATGCCCTCTTACATGAGGTGCAGGATCTCGATAATGGCGGAGCAGAGGTCATTTTGACTCGAAACCACCCAGAGTTTGCCCGGCAGCTCTTCTTACAAGAAGTTCCTGAACTTGAAGATGGGACTGTTGAAGTTGTTGCTATTGTACGAGAAGGGGGCTACCGAACGAAATTGGCTGTCCGTTCCCGCGACCATAAAGTAGACCCAGTAGGAGCTTGCGTAGGGATGCGAGGAAGCCGTGTAAAAAATGTCATCCGAGAATTAGAGAATGAAAAAATCGATATCATCCCCTACAAAGACGACCCTGTAGAACTCTTAGAGAGCAGCCTTGCCCCTATAGAAATTCGTAAGGTAGGAGTCAATGAGGAGGAGAAGGTCATTGCAATTGTTGTAGATGATGCGGATTATGCAGCTGTGATCGGAAGAAGAGGGATGAATGCCCGATTAACTGGACAACTCGTCGGTTATGAGCTTGAAGTTCAAAGGATGAGCGAATACAATAAGCTGCTCGAAATCCAGCGATTCCAACTTGCAGAGTCTGAGGACCCTCTCCTTGATGAACCTCTTGTGTTAGAAGGAATCAATAAATTGGTTGTTCAGAGCCTTGTCCAAGCAGGCTTCGATTCAAAACGGAAGCTTCTTTTGGCCTCACTTGAGGAGCTTTCGGAAATACCGGGAATCAGCCTTGAGATGTCCTACAAGATTCTTGAAGATGTGAGCAAACTACGGAGTGAGTAACGTTGGCAAAAAACCTAAAACTTAAAATCAAAAACACCCAACTCGCAAAAGCTGCCGGTTTTGCTAAAAAACCGGCTCCTAAAAAAGGGGAGAAGCCGAAAAAGGCTCCCCCTCCAGAGAAAACTCCTCCACCTGAGGAAGAGGGTGAAGAGAAGCCTCGTCGTATTCGAGCCAAATCAAAATCCTCTTTTGCGCCAACCGAAGAGATGAAGACTCCTCCTCCTGTCGAAGAGAAAACGCGTGAACTCACTCCTCAAGCTCATGTTGAGGCCACTGCAAAGCCAACCACTCCTAAAAAAGTTGAGGAGAAAGAAGAGAAACTCGGTCCTACTGGAAGACATGTAAATGACCTCCTCGCAAAAGCAAAAAAGCCAGCTCCCAAGCCGAAGGAAGAAGGGAAAACAAAAACAGAACAACAAACGCCCCCTCCGAAAAAAGAGCTGAAAAAAGGGAAAAAGGTTCGTGAATTCAAAGATCTAAAACCTGCTCGTAAACAAGGGCGTGGATTTGACTCTCGAAACCGCGCTGGACTACACGCTGGGGAGGATGACTCGAGATGGAGAAAACGTCGAGGGCAAAAACAGGCTCCCATATCCCGTGAAGAGCAAATCGACCGGCCCACGACTTTAAAAATACGCCTTCCCATTACCATCAAAGAGCTTGCAGTCGAGATGAAATTGAAATCGGCTGAAATCATCCAAAAACTCTTCTTAGCCGGGATGGTGTATACGGTAAATGACTTAGCTGAAGATGAAACCACCATCCAATATGTAGGAAATGAATTTGGGTGTGAGATTTCCGTCGACACTTCTGAAGAAGAGCGACTCCAGATCACAGCACAATCAGTCCGTGAAGAGATTAAAGACACAGAGCCGGCAAAACTCCACATCCGTCCCCCAGTTGTAGCCTTTATGGGTCATGTCGACCATGGGAAGACGAGTTTGATCGACGCCATTCGAGAGAGCAATATCACAGCTGGAGAAGCAGGTGCCATCACGCAACATATCGGTGCTTTCCGTTGTAAAACTGCTGTGGGCAATCTAACGATCCTAGACACGCCCGGCCACGAGGCATTCTCCGCTATGCGTGCCCGCGGTGCAGATGTAACCGACATTGTAGTTCTTGTAGTAGCAGGAGACGAGGGTCTCAAAGAGCAGACCGTCGAAGCGATCCAACACGCAAAAGCGGCAGAAGTTACCATTGTCGTAGCAATCAACAAATGCGATAAGCCAAACTTCAACTCTGAAAACGTCTTAAGAGAACTCTCTTTGCACGAACTACTCCCCGAATCATGGGGAGGGAGTACCATCACCGTAAATACTTCAGCTATATCTGGCGAGGGAATTCCAGAACTTTTGGAGATGCTTGCTCTCCAAGCTGAAGTTTTAGAACTGAAAGCCAACCCTGATGCAAGAGCTCGAGGAAGCGTTCTTGAGTCTGAGTTGCATAAAGGGATGGGAAATGTCACTACCCTCTTGGTACAAAATGGAACTCTCAAGTACGGAGATGCCATTGTTTTCGAGAGCCAGTGGGGAAAGGTCAAAACGATGCAAAACGAGCTTGGCAAGCCCTTGGAGGAAGCTGGCCCCTCCTCACCTGTAGAGATCACAGGTCTTTCAGGGCTCCCCTCTGCAGGAGATCCTTTTATCGTAGTTGAGAGTGAAAAAGAGGCTCAAGATATCGTCCAAGCCCGCGTAGCAGGAATCAAGACGCGTATGCTCCAGCAGAGAAAAACCCCCTCCTTTGAAACTCTCTTGCAAGAGGGAACCGGGGCTAAAAAAGTCTTAAAATTGATCTTGCGAGCCGACGTGCAAGGCTCCCTTGAGGCTTTAAAAACCTCAATAGAAAAAATCGAATCAGATAAAGCAGAAGCCGATATCATCTTTACCAGTGTGGGTGACATCTCTGAGTCTGATATCCAACTAGCCGCTGCATCTAATGCAATCATCTTGGGTTTTCACACTCGGATTGAAAGCCATGCAGAACCTTTGATCAAAGAGCTAGGAGTGACAGTAAGCCTCTTTGACGTGATCTACCATGCAATTGATGGAGTGAAAAGCCTCATGCTAGGCCTGCTAGATAAAATTGCTGAAGAACGTGACACAGGAAAAGCCGAAGTAACAGCAACCTTCAAATCTTCTCAACTCGGAATCATCGCTGGATGTATGGTCTTAGACGGTGTGATCAATCGCAATCATAAAATGCGCCTTTTTCGAGAGGGAAAAGAGATCTGGAGAGGAAGTATCGCCTCGATCAAGCGAGAAAAAGAGGAAGTTAAAGAGGTGAAAAAAGGGTTTGAGTGTGGAATCTTGCTGGAAGGATTTAAACAGATCCAAGAAGGAGATATCCTCCAGGCCTATGAAATCCACTACTTAGCCCAAGAGCTATAAGAGGGAGCTGTATCAGTGAGTCATCGTCGTGTGGAAAGAATCAATTCGCTCCTTAAGGAAGTCATCTCGGATGTGATCCATAATGAGGTAAAGAATCCTCATCTCCCCCCTCTTATCACCGTGACCCATGTAGAAGCGACCTCTGATCTTAGGTATGCCAAAGTCTACGTGGCCCTTTTAGATCAAACTAGGAGCCCTAGGGAATCCCTCTCTATTCTCCAGTCGGCCTCTGGATTTATCAGCGTCCAAGCTTCCAAACAAGTGGTGATGCGGTATTTTCCTGCACTTACCTTTTACTACGATGACTCTATTGAAAAGCAGATGCGGATGGAAGGGATTCTGACCAACTTAAAGGAAGAAAGATCCCAAAGAGAAGAGGAAGCCAACGCGGAGGAAGTTCCGTAAATGACCTCTCCTAACACTGAAGGGATTCTTCTTATCGACAAACCTCAAGGGTCTACCTCTTTTAGTCTAGTTCGAAAACTCCGGAAGCTCACTCAGATCAAAAAAATCGGCCATGCAGGAACATTAGATCCTTTTGCTACCGGGGTTATGGTTATGCTAGTTGGGAAAAACTACACCAAACTCTCCGATAAGCTCCTGCTCCAAGATAAAGAGTATCTGGCGAGTGTTTCATTTGGAGTGACAACAGATACCTACGACTGTGACGGAAAAGTTGTGGCTCGCTCGAAAAAAGTCCCAACACTTGAGGAAATCATTTCTGCCGTCGGAAAATTCCAAGGAGAGATTGAGCAAATTCCCCCGATGTTTTCAGCAAAAAAAGTGGGAGGAAAGAAACTCTACGAACTTGCCCGCAAGGGAGAAGAGATCGAAAGGAAACCAGCTCTTGTTCGAGTTGAGACAACCCTTCTCTCCTATGAATACCCCTCTCTTTCCCTTCGGATCTGTTGCAGTAAGGGGACTTATATCCGGAGCCTTGCTCATGAAATAGGGGATCTGCTCAGTTGTGGAGCCCACCTATCAGCTCTTAGAAGAACAAGAAGTGGACAGTTTCCCTTAGAAGCCTGCATCGATGGAAACCTTTTGGATCAGCCCGATTTTGTTATTACCCCCTATCTACAACCATTTGCCGATGCGCTCCTTTGCCCAGCTTGAAACATATCAGCCGACCCAAACGCCACTTGCTCTCACCATAGGGATGTTTGATGGAGTCCATCTCGGTCACCAGAAGATCCTCTCCACCCTCAAAGAGATTCAAGGGGAAGCGACCCTTCTCACCTTTTCCAATCACCCCATCTCCCTTCTCCAAAGCATGCCACTCTTGAGCATCACCTCTCTCTCTCACCGCCTTGCTCTAATCGAAAAAGAAGGGATTGATACCACCTTTCTCCTCCCCTTTACACACTCCTTGTCTCAGCTCTCCCCAAAAGCATTTCTCGAAATGATTCGGAAGCACATCCCTTTTACTCACCTCATCTTAGGACATGATGCTGTCTTTGGAAAAGATCGCTTAGGGACGCAATCTCATGTAGAAGATCTTGCCCGCTTGATGGGATTCTCCCTCACCTACCTCGCCCCTGTTACAATCGATGACGCTCCCATTTCAAGCTCTCGCATCCGAGAAACCCTTGCAAAAGCCGATTTCAAGAAAACAGCCTCTCTTTTGGGACGCCCCTACTCGATCCTCTCTCCTATCGAAAAAGGGGCTGGCATTGGAAAGACACTTGGCTATCCTACTCTCAATCTCCCATGCGTTAACCTATGCCTTCCCCCCTTAGGAGTCTACTCCGTGACAGCTCAGATCGATAAAGAAAAACTCCCCGGAATCGCTAACCTCGGTAAGGCCCCTACTCTCCACAGAAACCGCTCCCCCAAACTCGAAGTCCACCTCTTTGACTCTCCGCAAAAAACTCCAGATACCCCAGTTGAAGTCTTCTTCCACCAATTCATCCGCGAAGAGAGAACCTTCCCCTCGAGCGCCCTCCTCCAAGCCCAAATCGAGCAAGATATCCTATTGGCTAACTCCCTTGCGGAAGAAGAAGCGGCGACTAAGCTCAAAAAGAACCCAGATCACGCTAATCACAACTGTAGCTAAAGCGCTCCAAAGGAAAAAAGGGACTACAGCTACAGGAAGCCCCTCTCGGAAAAGGGTAAGAAGTGGCCCGATAACGAGTAGATCATAGGCAAGAAGAGCATAGAGCTGAGGATAGCCATTCTCCCAGATCGGCTGGATAAGTCCCCAAGCATAGAAAAGACTCCCTCCGATCAAAAGCCAACCGTAAATGACCGCATACTCACTTGGCAAAACCCAGGCAAAATGGAATGGGAGGGGGATCACGAGATAGACCCCTTCGAGAAGGGCAATGGTGAATACAAGCCCAAAGAGACACTGGACAGATAGAGGGAGGCGATCTTTTTTCTTTTTGGAGAATTTTTGCCCTAAAAAGAGGAGCCAGATACTGAGTACTGCCAAATAAAGAGCCACTTCTCCGGCCCGGAAATACCCTTCTTGGAACCTTGCCAATCGGAGAATATAGAGGGCACACCCTCCAAAGGTGACAATCCCGCTGATCCCGGCCCCAACAAGTGCCCTATACGTTTTTGTCACAGCAATCCAAAGCGTCGCGATCGCATAGCCAATAAACACCGCTCCCATAAAATACGACTGAAGCCAAAACCCTCCCACACCTGGAAAACCCCAAAGAAGAGTCATCCCAAACGCGAGAAAAAAAAGCCCCACCAAAAAAATTAATACGCGCACAAAACCCATCATCTACCTCCTCCCCTCCCCATACCAGAAACTCTCCTTCCCCCTCAACAACTTCCTCGAATTACACAAATAGTAGGTGATTGTTAACATGAATAGTGGGTAAATGTTAACATGAATAGTGAGTCAAATGTAAGGTGAGTGAGATGAAAGATATAGGAGAAGCTCTGGCGCGAGTCCACGAGACGATCAAAAAAAGGGATCATATCCATGTTTTGCATACCTCCGAGCTGAGTCGAAATGATCGGGAGGTCCTCACAAAATCGGGTTGGCTTCAAGAAATCATTAAGGGGTGGTACCTGCTCATAAGACCAGATTTACGGCCAGGAGACTCATCAGGGTGGTACGCTACCTTTTGGGAATTCTTATATGTCTATCTCTCTTACTTCTATGAAGAGGAATATTGCCTCTCAGCAGAACACTCTTTAGATCTTCATCTTGGAGTGACTGTCGTCCCAAAACAAGTGATCGTCTTAGCTCCTAAAGGACGTGGAGTTCCCCTAGAATTGCCTTTTGACACTTCTCTTTATATTTATGCTCCAAAAGATTCTTTGCCTATTGAAAGAGAGAAGATCAAAAACCTACAAGTGATGTCTCTTTCTCTTGCTCTTTGTAAAGTTTCTCCCTCTTTTTTCCAAACGCAACCGAGGGAGGCAGAAATTGCCCTCCAATTGATTCAGAGCCCAGATGAGTTATTAAGAATTCTATTACAACATAACTTTGTCAGAGCGGCAGGACGCTTGGTCGGAGCGTATCGTTTCCTTGGAAATAAGAAAATGGTCGATGCCCTTGCAAAAGGGCTCTCTTTAGTCAATTTCACCTTACATGAGAGCAATCCCTTCATCCACCCAAAACCATTTATCTCTTCCTCCTCACACAAGTCTCCCTATGCAGCTCGTATTTATGCGCTCTGGCAGCAGCATCGACAGGAGGTACTAGATCATTTCCCCAAACCACCTGGCCTACCCAGAAATAGTAAAAACTACCTCCACAAAGTTGAAGAGCAATATTCCCTGGATGCCTACCATTCTCTATCTATAGAAGGATACAAAGTGAGCGAGGATCTGATTAAAAGAGTACTCAATGCAGAGTGGGACCCGGACAAACACAAGCAGGACCTCACCCTAGCTGATGCTCTAGCTGCTAGAGGCTACTACGAAGCATTCCTAGCCGTTCAGGCCTCACTTGAAAAAGTCCTCCTAGGAGCCTCTCCAGGTGAGACCCTAGAAGAAGATCTTTCCGAATGGTATCAAAAGCTCTTTGCTCCTTGTGTGGCGGCTAAAATTGTCAAACCTGCAGAATTGTTTGGATACAGAAGGCACCAAGTCTATATTCGCAACTCTCGCCACACTCCCCTTCCAAGTAACGCTCTTCTCGATGCCATGGAGATCTTGTTTCAATGTCTAAAAGAGGAGGAGCACGCGAGTGTGCGGGCTGTTCTAGGACACTTCCTCTTTGTCTATATCCACCCCTACATGGATGGAAATGGGAGAATAGGACGTTTTTTGATGAATCTGATGCTTGGATCGGGTGGCTATCCATGGACAATTGTTCACTTAGAGAATCGGGAGAGCTATTTAAACGCGATTGAAGCTGCAAGCTCAGAAGAGAACATCATTCCCTTCGTCAAATTCCTTAGATCTGAGATGGAAAAAGTCTAGGCGTAAGTCCTTAAAAAGTCATGGCAGAGTAGTCGCGGAAAAATCAGAAGGTTCCTGATCACATGAGTTAGATTTTCTTGTTGCACAATTAATCCAATATTTGCAAACTCTTCGCTAAAGAAAGTGTTTACTCAAGTTTACAAGGAGGATTTATGTCCATAGAAATGATTACCCCAAATGAGGCAATGCATCTCACAGCTGCTGCTTACAAAAATAAGCCTCAAACTCTCGAACGTTACATACGTTCTAAGCTTCCAGGATGGGAATGCCTAGGAATAGAAACATTTTATGATCGGCAAGTTGTTGTTTTTCAAAAAATTGGATCGGATTATGTGGTCACCTCTATGGCTGGAAATACGCCACTTAAGTGGAGGAATATTTGTAAGTCTGAATTTCGTAGCACCTGGTCACAAAGTGTCTGCAACGAGTTTTTCGGATCGGATAAGAATTATCGTAAATTTTTTTCAGAAATGACAAAGCGATACGGGCGAATTGATCTATGGTGTGGACATTCTGCAGCAGGATTTGAAATTATTAACCTCAATCCTGAAGGTACTATCTTTCTTATCAATCCTCACCCCCCACACGGAAAATATAATGATAATACGTATCCTGCTAGAACTCGTGATGATTGGCTAACAGAACATCGGAAAATTGGGAGTTTTGAAATGGACCTTGATCGATGTAATGATCAAATGGCCGACTTAGGACCAGGAGGGCATGGCGTAAAAGAGGGGAAACAAGTCCTCGAAACATCCGATTGGGATCAAATCTTTCCCGATCGATTTCAACCTGTAATTGCCAAAGATACACCCAATGGTCCAAAAGTTCTTTTTCCAAGGAATGAGTATCCTTCTCCTGCATTTCAGAATAAAGAGAAACTTTGGAAAGATGTTTATAAGAAGCTAAAAACGGAACTTTATGAAGAATTTCGCGCAAAAAGATTAGAAGAAATTCTAAAAAAGACAAGCAATTCTAAAAAAATCGGAAAAAAGATTGAGCAAGTTTTCGATGATATCAAAAATCATCCTGTAAATCATTCGGTAAAAGATGCTCTAAAAAATAAGGCATATAAAGCAGTTCCAGTAGCTTCTGAATATATTGATGGCTGTGTAGAAATCGATCAAAAAGCTGCGATAGATCGACAGATTGAAGCAGGTGATCTTGAATTAGTTGATCATCTTCCAGAACTTCCAAAGGAAATAGGTATTCTTGACAATGTTGTATCTACAGGGGTTTCCTACGCTTTGCATACAGGAATTATCACTTTTAGTGTTAGTACTTTAGTCAGAATCCATGCCATCAGTGGTCAATGGGCTCATCTTACTAAGAAGCAACGATGGGAAGAAACAAAAAATCTTATCGGACATGTCGTTATTGATACAACAAAGGCAAGTCTTGAAACAGGTATTGTAGCAAGCGTTGGTCAACTCGCTAGCAACGGGTTGCAACTATTGGGGTATGGATTGAAGAATGTAGTCCCCATCACTCTACAAGCTTGGTACACGAGCAAGGAAATTTGGGCCTATGCATCTGCTCCAGTTGTCAGAGCCGTACAAATTGACCTTCGACCCTACCTTCCTTATATGAAACCAAAAAAGCCCCTTTCTCTCACAGAAATTGATGGTATTACGGGAAAGGTATTACGAGAACACGCTCGTCGCATTTCTAACGGAGAAATGGATCCAAAGAATGAAGAGGAAGATATATATCTACTAACCAAAGAATCTATGAATCGATTAAATAAATAGGAGTTCTACATGAGCATGAAATTAGATATAATTCCAAGACACAACACTGAAGCAATGTTAAAGAATGGCGTTGGAAAGCAAGAAAGTATGCTTGCACAAGCCGTAGTCGAAGGAACAAAAAGCATTCTTCTCCAAAAGCTAGATGAACTAGAACAAGTAGAATTAAGGAAGGAAGCTGACAAATTAAGAAAAGTTAGAAAAAATTACGATGAATTCGGTGATGGTAAGATGGCGGAAAT
>JAAKFR010000025.1 GCA_011064985.1 Chlamydiota bacterium | reverse complement strand
CTTTGTGTCTTTTGTGGCCTTCCGTTCTCGTTATTTCCCGGTAGGGGGCATGCGAGAGCCTGGTATGCTTGTGTCTGAAGACCAGAGTCTTGAGTTTTTAACTGATTTGGGTTACACCCAAATTGTTTTCAGGTGTGTAGGAGCAGAACTAATTGGGAGCCGTCTCGTCCATAAACGCTATAGTCTCTTGTCGTGCGTTGTGATGTTTGGCGCCTTCTTCAATTTTTGAGATTGTACCTTGCGAAATATTTACTTCCTCAGCTTGTGTTTTCCAACCATTTACTTGAGTGATCGCATGTAAGACAGAATCATTTACACTCCGACGTGGATGTTGTATTCTACCATCGATATACTCTAAGAACTTTTGGAATCTAGTATCTGCCATCGTTTGAAGTTGTTGAAGTGGATCTCCTAAAGCATTGAGTAGATTAAAACGCATTGTTTCATCAGTTGCATAGATGCGTTTTCCTTTATTCTTGTTTGCTTTTACAAGATCTACAAGGGAGGCAATCAAAAGGCCACCACTCAAAACGCCTGTTCCGATTCCCAGTCCAAGTTTTACATTTGGTCCTGCTGTTGTGGTCAACGTGAGAAGAATACCTACAGCAAGAAGAGTGATTCCTATAATCATGAACCCCTTACTTGAGTTACAATGATCCTTACTAAGGTCTAGATAAATATTGCTTGAGTCGCCTGTGCCTGTTCCTACTAAAGCCATCTTTACCTCCTTTTTTTATTTAATTATAATTAAGATAGTTTTTTTGTGCAAGGTTAAAAAATAGTTTAGTCATCTTGATTCTTTAGGAGGGGGAGGGTATTCTAGTTGGACATTTTGCCGTAAAAGTTAGGAGGTATCTGATGAAACGTCTATTTTTGAGCTTGGCCGTTTGTGCTTGCATGGGGCTGGGAGCCTATGAAAAACCGATCCTAGAGGGATACTGGGAGTCGTGGAACTACCGGGATAGTATCGAGACCATTGCTTCAATGCCAAGTGATGTGATTGCGATCAGCTTTGGGACCTTTCAGCCGATGGGAGAACATACCTTTGTTGTAGTTGGCGTAGAAGCTACCAAAGAGCGGATTGAAGAGATGGTGGAACTTGCCCAAGCCCGCGGGAAAAAAGTGAAGCTCTCGATTGGGGGAGCGAATTATGGACAATCAGGGCTTTTGTTCACTCGTGAGGATGCTGTGGGAATGGCTGATGCACTCGCTCGCTATGTGGTGGAGTTCGGATTAGATGGTGTCGATCTCGATATCGAAGACTATCCAGCAGTTGATCTGCAGGTGGAGCTGATCAAGAGAACCCGGGAGGCTCTTGGGCCGGATGCCCTTTTGACCTATACCCCCAAAGCTCCTGCAGCGACTACCCTCCCCTATTGTGAGGTGATTGCGAAAAGTCATGAATATCTCGATGGGGTCCATATCATGGCCTATGATGCGTGGGAGGGGTATAGCTACCAAGAGGATAGTGAATCTCTAAGCCTTCTTGGGGTTCCAAGAGAGAAGATCGTGATCGGATTGATGCCTGGAATGGATGATATTGGGGGGTATACCTCTTTAGAAGATATCCAGGACGCGGTCAATTGGGTAAAGGCCCGGGGTCTTGGAGGGATCATGCTTTGGGATTTGAATAGAGATCATGCAAATTTGACAGGTCTTGGAGAAGGGGCAGCTAGCACAGTTGCTTGGGAGGGACTCCAATCTGCCCGTACACCCAGGTCGTAATCTTTTCTAAGTTGCCGGTATTTTCAGGGAATTGTGAGAGGGTGTCCCTCGCTTGTTTTTCCAGGCGGTCGGCACCCTCTCTTGCTTTCTCCTCTCCCTCTGGGTGATCCTGGTCGAGGATATCATCGACCATTTGGAAGAGAAGGCCGAGGGAGGTCCCAAAATCCCCCAATAGAGTGAGTTTTTCGGAAGAAGCTTCGGAGATAACTCCCCCAAAGAGGAGAGCTGCGCGGAAGAGAGCGGCCGTTTTACCACGGTGCATCTGCTCGATTTTAGAAGAGCCTTCGATATCCATCACCTGTCCTCCAATCATCCCATCACTACCAGAGGCTTCCGCTAAGATCTCCACGAGTTGGATTTTTTGGAAAGGGGTCAGAAAGGGAGCTTTTGCGAGTAATTCAAAGGGATAGGTCAAAAGATAGTCGCCCACGAGGAGAGCGTGTCCTTCGTTATAGACGCGGTGGAGGGTTGGCTTTCCTCTCCGGTAATCATCCCCATCAAGGGAGGGGAGATCATCGTGGATGAGTGAATAGGTATGGATCATCTCGAGGGTACATGCGGGAACAAGAGCCCCTTCAAGAAGGGAGGGCTCGAGCATCTCCACTGTGAGCAAGGTAAGCAAAGGGCGGATTCTTTTGCCTGGAGCTAGCAGTGAGTAGCGGGCGGCAGAAAAAAGAGAGTCGTAGTCGGAAGAGGAAGAGGGAATGAGCTCTTCTAGCTTTTCTTCTATCCGCTCCTTGTAAGGTGAGAACTCCTTCATGACCAGTTGAGAATCACCTTTCCTGAGAGTCCTGAGAGCATCACATCAAATCCCTTTTGGAACTCCTCGGCGGGGTATCCATGGGTGATGATGGGGGTAAGATCAAGACCACTTTGGATGAGATGGGTTGCCTGGTACCAAGTTTGGAAGATCTCCCTACCATAAATCCCTTGGATTGTTTGCATCTTGAAGATGACATCGTGCCAATCGAGAGTAGCTTCTGAAGGGAGGATCCCAAGAAGGACGATTTTTCCACCATTGAGGGTGAGTTTCGGCAAAGAGGCAAGGGCTTGTGGACTTCCCGACATTTCAAGAGAGACGTCAAATCCTTCTTCAACCCCAAGAGACTTCATCGCCTCTTCGATTGTGGAGTTTTGTAGGTTCACAGCTCTACTCGCCCCAATCATCTCTGCAAGATAGAGTCTGTAGGGGTTGAGGTCGGTGATCACCACATTGCGGGCACCGGCTCTTTTGGCAATGAGAATGGCCATAAGTCCAATCGGCCCAGCTCCTGTGATCAAGACATCCTTGCCAACGAGGTCAAAGAAAAGGGCCGTATGGACTGCATTTCCAAATGGATCGAAGATGGTTGCGATCTCATCAGGGATCTCCTCTGGAATAGGAAAGGCATTTTTTGCAGGGAGGGTGAAGTATTCGGCGAAACACCCATCGCAGTTGTAGCCAAGGCCAACAGTATTTGGGCAGAGGACTCTTCTTCCCATTCTGCAGAAACGGCAGTCGCCACAAGTGAGGTGTCCCTCTCCTGAGATTCTCTGCCCAACTGAAAATCCGTGGACATGCTTTCCCACTTCGACAATCTCTCCGACAAACTCGTGGCCGATAATGGCAGGGAGGGGGAGATTTTTAGCCGCCCATGCGTCCCACTTGTAGAGGTGGAGATCGGTCCCGCAGATCGAGGTTTTACGGATTTTGATCAGAAGATCATCAGGTCCCGGGGTGGGCATGGGGACATCTTCCATCCAAAGGCCCTCTATGGGCTTGATTTTGCGAATTGCTTTCATAGTACCTGTAGTTTCTTTCCGACTTTTTCAAAGGCGCTGATCGCTCGATCGAGATCTTCTAGCGAGTGGGCAGCCGACATTTGGGTTCTGATCCGAGCTTTTTCTTTTGGGACAACGGGGAAGAAAAAGCCGATGACGTAAATTCCCTCGTCTAACATTTTTTGGGCAAAGGTCTGGGTGAGTTTTGCATCTCCTAGCATCACAGGGATGATCGGGTGGTCTTTCCCAGCTAACTCAAAGCCCAATTTAGTCATCTTTTCGCGGAAATAGTGGGTATTTCTCCAGAGGGTCTCCTGAAGCGTTTTCCCTTCGTTTTCGAAAAGGCGGAAAACCTCTAAACTAGCTGATGTAATAATCGGGCAAAGAGAATTGGAAAAGAGGTAAGGGCGAGAGGCTTGTCTCAAATAGTCGATGATCTCCTTTTCCCCACTGGTATACCCTCCTGAGGCACCCCCTAAGGCCTTTCCTAGGGTGCTGGTGATGATGTCGATTCTTCCCATCACACCGCAATACTCGTGGCTTCCCCGGCCATTTTTTCCCAAAAAGCCGGTTGCGTGGCAATCATCGACCATCACAAGGGCGTTGTACTTTTCGGCTAAATCGCAGATTTTTGCGAGATTGGCGACGATCCCATCCATGGAGAAGACACCATCTGTGGCAATCAGACGAAAACGGGCATCTTGGGCCTCTTTCAGCTTCTCTTCTAGATCTCCCATGTCGTTATTCTGGTAACGGAGCCTTTTGGCTTTGCAAAGACGAATCCCATCGATGATACTCGCGTGGTTAAGAGAGTCGCTGATAATGGCGTCCTCTGGGCCAAGAAGGGTCTCAAAGAGGCCTCCATTTGCATCGAAACACGAGCTATAGAGGATCGTCTCCTCAGTTCCGAGGAAAGAGGAGATCTTTTTTTCGAGCTCGAGGTGGATTGTCTGGGTCCCACAGATAAAACGGACCGAGGCCATTCCAAACCCAAACTGGTCAACGCCTTTCTTGGCAGCCGCAACCAGATTGGGATGATCGGCAAGCCCCAAATAGTTGTTCGCGCAGAAATTGAGGACATGTCTCGAATCGGCAAGGGCAATTTCACCTTTTTGGGGGGAGGCAATGAGTCGCTCTTTTTTATAGAGCCCAGCCTCTTTTAAAGAGGAGAGTTTCTTGTTGAGATAGTCTGAAAAAGTCTTGTTCATTTGTTTGTCTTTTTTTCTGGCTTGTTCAAATGAAATGTTGTGGTTTGTACAACTTCTTGTGCCTTCTCATCCTCTGTGCTCGTACTGCTTTCCTCGGAACTAGAGTCGCTCTCCTCGGAGCTAGTCTCAGACTTACATTTAGGAATTGTACTCATCTGATTTTCTGGAATTTCAACTAGCGGAGTTATTTGGTTTCGTCTAAGCGGGTTTTGTGGAGAGGGCTCATATAAGGCTCCTATTCCTTCGATTTTAGCAGGAACTTCCCTATGCAGGTAAATGGGCAAATGACCTTCCATTCTTTGGTATTCAGAATTAATTACAGGAATATTTTGAGAATTCAACTCTTGTGTGGGATTTGCCATGTTTATTCTCCTTTTTTAGTTTGCCATCGCAAAGGATATAGGTTTGGTCGCAAAGAGTAGCGAGAGTTTGATCGTGTGTGACGACGAGAAGCGATTTTCCCGTCTCTTTAACAAAATCGACAAGCAGGGTGTGGATCAGCTGGGAGGTTTCGTGGTCGAGGTTTCCTGAAGGCTCATCAGCAAGTAGAATTTCGGGGTCATTGCAAAGAGCTCTAGCAAGGGCAACCCTCTGTTTTTCCCCGCCAGAAAGGAGTTTTGTAGAGAAATGAGCTCGCTCTTTCACTCCAACTTTCTCGAGCAGTGACATGGCCCGTTTATAGGCAGCAGATCTTTTGTGGATCGGGTTTCCCGCAATCAGAGCTGGCATCAATACATTTTGCAGGGCGGTGTAGTCGGCAAGCAGATTATAACTCTGGAAGACAAATCCAATATGCTGATTCCGCAAAGAGGGGGAGGGGGTCTTAGAGACAGATTTGTTGGCTATGATCAGCTCACCTGATGAGGCCTCCTCAAGTGTACCTAGGATCTGGAGTAGGGTGCTCTTTCCTTCCCCAGATGTTCCCATAATTGCGATACTCTGCCCAGGATAAAGATTAAGAGAGATCCCTTTCAACACCTCAACAGGTGTTGGGTGGAAGAACGTTTTCCGGAGATTTTTTGCCGATAAAATCGGATCCATAGTCATTAATCTGCTCGTAAAATTTCTGTAGGGCGGATCTTTGCCGCCTTAACAGCTGGGATAATTCCTGCCAAAAGGGCAATTACCATCGTAGCTATCACAACAAAAACCAAAGCTCCCACACTCACCTGATTGGGAAGCTTGCTTCCATAAAAAGCCGTTTGAAACGCTTCGTGCCCTTGCAGGAAACTCAAAAAATCAACCAAAGATTGCAAATGCTTTAAAGTGAACAAAGCGGCAAGCATACCGATGATACAACTCACAATACCTGTAACAAAGCCGCAAATGCCGAAAATCGTCGCAATGCTCCGAGGGGAGGCTCCCATTGCTTGGAGAATCCCAATCTCTTTTCTCTTATCATTGACGAGCAAGATGAGCATCGAGATGATATTGGAGCAGGCAACAAGGAGGATAATCACAGCAATTAGGGTAAAGAGGTTCTTATCGCTTTTGAGTTGCTGCAAGATCGGCTTGGCAAACTCAAAATCGTTGTAGGACTCGATATTCCAGTACTCTCCAATTCCTAGCTCATCAAATCGTTTTGTCAACGTCTCTTTGACCCGATCGGCGTCGCTGAGGTTTTTTAGCCAAACGTTGATCCCGTTACCAAGCATCGTATCGTTCACACTGATATTCCCACGAAGAAGAGCGGCGATTTGTGGGTCGACAAAGAGGAGTTTACTTCCAATTGGCATCACGCCAGGGTCGTAGAAGCCTGCTACATAGATAGGAATTTTCTGCTCTTGCATGCTCCCAGATGCAGGAGCGTAGTAGGAGAGCTCTCCTCGATCGCCCACACGAGCCCCATTTGCTTGGAAGTGTTTTGCAAGGACAACTCCATCGCCAAGATCATTTCCACAAGGGATTTGGGTGCAAGGACTAGCTGCTACATAATCCTCAATAGCATCAGAAGAGAGAGCTTCCTCTAAATTGAATCGGTCTTCTTCACGCAGGGGGAGGAGCATATTCTGTAAGCGGGAATTCTCTTCGTCAAAAGAGGCGACGTAGGTGACTTGGTTGACATAACTCTCTCTAGAAGGGAGCCCTCCTCCCAGTTGGAGACGGAGGTTTCCAAAGCTTACCTCATACTCTTTTGGGTGGATGCCTGCAACCGAGAGCGCTGCAATCCCTTCATACGCCTCTTTCACAGGGTCTCTCAAAGAGCCGTCTTTATGCTTGTCGGGGTAGGGAAAATTGAGAGGGAGCTCGGCATCAAAATCAGGGTCGTAGGGGTCGGTAAAAGGGGAAGAGAGCTTCTCTCCGATCGTTTTTTCCCCGTAGTCAGACTCAGAGCTCACCTTGTCGATCTGGTAGTAGTATGAGTTGTAGTACTTTTCTGTAGGGGCGAGCCTGACAGGTGCATTTAACGCTACAAGCTCCTCAACCCACTTTCTCTCCATCCCCTCTGTTACAGAAAGAAAGAGAATCACGAGCCAAACAACAAGAGAGATGACTAGAATAGAGATGAGAGAAATAATCGATACCGAAAGCTGCCGCCATCTGGGAATCAGATATTTGAGGGCGACAGTTAGGGCGAAAGGCATGGCTTACTTCGCTTCTTTGAAAATCACATGACGACGCAAGGACTTATCATACTTTCTGAGCTCGATACGGCCGGTGGTATTTTGTTTGTTCTTAGTTGTCCAGTACATCTCTTTGCTTTCAGTACTTTTTAGCTTGATGATTTCTCGCTTTTTGCTTGCCATAGTCTCCTCACATGATACGTTTTAACGACCCCACAGCATACACCATCCAATATTAGACATCAATTGGACTTCTTGAAAAACTCAAGTTGGAGTGGACTTTTGGCTGCTTTTGCTCCCATGTAAACGATCTCTCGCTTGCCGTATTCCCTACACCTGTCAGCGCGTAGGGAACGTCCAACTGGATAACAATTGTCTGTGCCATTAATTTTTTTATTCTCTTAGATCGCCTAGATCAATTTCTATTTTCCCCTTTTCCCAAATGAACTCAGTCCCCGTCCTTTGAATTCAGGTTTTGAGTTTTTTAACGGTTTCAATCTGTTAGGCTAAAGCGCGGCGTAAGTCCTAATGGGTTGAAGCGTACATGATTTTTTTGGATTGGTTTGCTTTATGGAAAATGGGGGGGCGAGGTATACTGTGTGTTTTTTGGAGAGATGTATGCCTTTGCCGATGATGAATCAAAATAAGATCAACTTCACGAGTTTGGGGTGTCCCCGGAATTTAGTTGATAGCGAGGTGATGCTCGGAATCTTGCTCAAAAATGGGTATGAGGTGACCGAAGAGGTCGAGGATGCCGACTATCTAGTTGTGAATACATGCGGTTTTTTGCAGTCATCTCGGATGGAGTCGAAAGAAGCCATTGAGGAGCTTCTCTCGTTGAAAAAGGAGAGTGCGAAACTGATTGTGACGGGTTGCATGGTTTCGAAGCATAAGGGAGAGATCGAAGAGGCCTTTCCTGGTGTCCACTATTTGCTCGGATCAGGGGACGTGGAGGGGATTTTGCAGGCGGTTGCCTCAGATACCTCTGGTGAAAAGATCGGAAAGGCGAGGAGCTATCTTGAGGCGGGAGAAATCCCGAGAATGATCTCGACCCCCTCTCACTATGCCTATCTCAAGATAGCTGAGGGGTGTCGCAAGGGGTGTGCCTACTGCATCATCCCAAAAATCAAGGGAGGCCTCAAAAGTAAGCCAAAAGAGCGGGTTGTCCAAGAATTCCAGGCTTTGCTCTCTCAAGGGATCAAAGAGGTGATTCTCATTGCCCAAGATCTAGGGGATTATGGGAAAGACCAGGGAAAGCCCGAGGGGGCTCTAGCCGAGCTTTTGCAGGAGATGCTGAAAGTGGATGGGGAGTATTGGCTCCGTTTGCTCTACCTCTACCCTGATGAGATCGATGAGGCACTTATCGAAGTGCTGAAATCAGACCCGAGAGTATTGCCCTATCTCGATATGCCGATCCAACATATCAACGATGAGATGCTCCGCTCGATGCGTCGCCATACAAACGGGAAGCAGATCAAAAATATGATCTCACGCCTACGTGTTGAGATCCCCGATATCCATATCCGTACCAGCCTCATCGTCGGGTTTCCAGGAGAAACGGAGGAGCAGTTTGCGGAGTTAGCGGCCTTTTTGCGTGAGTACCCTCTCAATCATGTGGGGATCTTCCCCTATTCAAGAGAGGAAGGGACTCCTGCTGGCAAGATGGAGGAGCAAATCCCCGAGGAAGTGAAGCAGGAGCGATTAGAAAAGCTCGTTGTGATTCAGCATGAGGTAGTAGACGAGCTCAACCAGAAGATGGTTGGGAGAACCTTGGAGGTCGTAGTAGAGAACTACCACCCAGAAACAGATCTTTTACTTGTGGGACGCTACTTCGGGCAATGTCCCGAGATCGACGGTTTAGTCATTCTCAATGATTGGGACAAAGTCGAGAGGTTTGAGGAGTGGTATCTCGTCGAGATCACTGAATCAGCTGGTTACGACCTCATCGGACGTGTGCTCCAGCCCTGCAAAAAGAGTTCCCTTCCCCTCTGCACCTCAGAAACAAGACGGCCACTACAGAGAACTTGAGAGAGCACAGGTGATTTTCAGTAGTATGCCCAAAAGTTCAATTGTAACTAAGAGGCAGTAGGGCAGGGGAGGGCTTTCCCGAGGGCAGAGTCGATTTGGGTGACTATAGCCTCCGGAGATTGAGTCCCATCGATCTCGATGAGGCTCCCTCGCTCTTTGTAGAAGTGTTTTACAGGCTCGGTTTGCTTGTGGTAGACAGCTAAGCGATCACGGACAACCTCCTCACGGTCGTCGTCCCTTTGGATCAGCTTCCCTTGGCAAAGATCGCAAATATGATCGGTTTTGGGGGGGTGGAAGGCTTTGTGATACGGGGCACCGCAAGACTCGCAGACGATTCTCTTCGTAAGACGTTTGAGGATCTCCTCGTCAGGGACTTCAAGAGAGATAGCCACTACCTGGGCATCGCGGTCTTTTAGGTGGGCTGTGAGGGCTTCGGCTTGGGGGATGGTGCGGGGGAATCCGTCTAAGATATACCCCTTCTGGCAGTCGTCCTGCGCAATCCGGTCGAAGAGCATATCTAGGACCACCTGGTCGGGGACGAGCTCCCCTTTTTCCATGTACCCCTTGGCTAGTTTCCCTGTTGGGGTCTCCTTTTTCAGATTCTCTCGGAAGAGATCCCCTGTTGAGATCTGGGGAATCCCATATTTTTGGCTGATCCGGACGGCTTGGGTTCCTTTCCCAGCTCCGGGGGCACCGAGCATGATCAGAACGATCTGTTTGTCACATTTGCCAAAAGCAACAAAAGGGAGGGTTGCTAGGGCTACAACTGAGAGAAAAAGGGAGATTTTCATCAGGCATTCCTGTCTTTTTTTGATTCCAACAGGAGAAGATAAACAAAAATCGGATTTTTTAATAGGATATTTACATTCGTATGCTAGAATATTGAAAATAATTTTTTTGATATATATGTTTAGTAGAATTCAACAGTGGGTCAATGGATCTTCGCAAAAGAAAATAGAGCCTGTTTTGCAAAAAACGGGAGGGGAGATCTGTGCTGCCTTGAAGGCGATGAAAGTGCTCTCTCAACTTCCCTCAACTCTCGATCGTGGGGGAGAAGCAATTCTGAAAGAAGGCAAGGAGCTAGGAAAAGTTCACTGGGAGCAGTTTGCCCTGATGCATGATGCCTCAATCATCCGTGAGACTCCCTTTGAGGGGGGAGTCATTGAAAGTAGCCTGACTGCCTGGACCCACATCTTTACCTGTTGGAAAGAGGGGAAAGGCCTTTTTCTCCCCATCTCTTTGACAAAGGAACAGATCGAACGGGTCTTAGAGACCCTTGGGGAGATGGCCCATTTTCAATCGCTCCACCCATTAGCTCAACAAACACCACTCTCCGGAGAAATGGTAAAAGAGTATGCTCGGAGCTTTCTGAAGGAAATTGCGGAGGGCCTTAATAAAAACAAACCTGTCTATGTCCCTCTTGGGTATAGGCATGGAGCTGGGACTTCCGGTCATGTAATTGTGGCAAAGATTGCCCTTGTAGAGGGGAGGATCGGGATTTTCCTAATGAACCAAGGGGACGGCTCTTCTCTCCATCCCCCTTTACGCTTCACAACAACACAGGAGCGGGTCTCCTACCAATTTTACCCCATTTTTGTTAAAAGGGACGATTTTTTTGGGGAACTGGGTGAGGCGGCATTTGGGCAGCTCGTTCGGTATCTTGCTGATCCTCCTTACTCCGATCAGCCCGGCTACTGCGGAAGAGATCTCTACAACGTCTTCCTGACTCTAGGAACTGTGGATCCGACCTTTACACAAGAGTGGGATGCTCTAGAGGCAAACTCGCAGTCTGCAGCGAACTGTTCGGAAAAGGCGGTCAAAAATCCGATCCGCTCCCTTCTTTCTGATGAGGGTGTAGAAAAAAAAGAGATCCAAAAGGCGTTCTTAGCCGCCCACCTACTCACAATTGTCCAAGGATTTCATGCCTATATGAAAAAACCTGAAGAGGTACATCGTGTTCTTTTCCGAAATGGAGTGGAAAAATTCGGGATGAATTTCAAAAAGCTCGAGCAGCAATACTCTCATCAGGAGAAGGTGGGAGTCGTGAGTCTTCTCCATCATATTGAGAAGAAGACAGAAGCACCTGTTATCCAAAAGAAAGAACACTCCTCTCTTCCCAAACCAAAAAAGATTGTTCTGACAGATTCCCCTACATCTTTTCCCTCCCTTCAACTTTGTGAGCCAGAGAAAATACATCACCCTTCCCCTATACCTCAAACCCCTCTACCCTCTGTCGAGATCGTAGAGCCTAAGTTTGTTTTCGAAACTCTAGTCGATGACATGACTCAATGGATAGAGGTGATCAAGACCCTCCCTGAGGAGCAAAAATTTGCCTACTTTTACGATTGTACCGAGGTTCTTCCCATCCCTAAAGTAGATGAGAAGGGTGACTGGAATCGGGTTTCTATCGAAGAGGGGGCAAAAGTGATTTCCCTTCTCCACAAACTCCTTTCCCATGGGGTAAGAAACAGAAGGGTACAACTCGAATTTACAAGAGAGTTCCTCGCTATCCACACGGTCTACACAATTATCGATGCTCTAGCAAGGCAAAATCCTGCTACGAAACTCGATCAGTTTATCCCTTATTTTCTAGTTAATCGGGCCAGTCTAGAGAATCCCCATTTTTTGCATCTTCCAGAGAGAAAAATCAATGAGAGATGTTTTCAAGTATCTGCCTATCTTTCGGGTTTATTCGATATGGAGAAGAAGCGCGTACTCCCTATTTTCCCCACTGAAGAGGTCTTAGAGGTAGAACAGTACCTTGATGAAGAAAAACATGGGGCAAATGGAGAGGGGTATGCAAACCTGCACCTTGTCTACGTTAAACAGTTTCTCCCGTTGAAGATGGCTCATGCCTCTCAGGAAGAGCTCTTGTCGGCAACCCTCGATCTTTGGGAGAACAGAGGGGGGAAGTCTCTTCCCGTAGAAATCCACTCTCTCTACTATGTTACTTTCCTCTCCTCTCTCACTTTTGTTGGCAACAGCTGGGGAGGTTCACAATACCCAGCAACACTTACCTTCGAGAGGTTGACCGATCTTGAGGGTCGACAAGTACTAAAATTGGAAGGTCTTTCCAACAGGCGGAAAGATAAAATCTGGGTTGAAGGATTTTGTGAGATGGGAGAAGAGGGGGACTGGGACTCTCATTTCCCTGAGTTCTTCTTCTCAAAAGAGTTCAGTCGCTTTAGCATCAATGATGCGGTGTGTGCTCGCATACCTGAGGAGGAGCAACAAGAGTTTCGTTTATCAGAGCCTCTCTTTCGTGATCTTCTCCGGATCACGAGAATGGACAATCTTATGCCCTTCCAAGCGGCAGAGTGGATGGGAACCCATACGATTCATTTAGAAAACCCTAATGTTCGCCAGGTTTTAGAGCATTGTTTTTTTGTTCCGAAAACATTGGCTCAAGTGGTAGAAAACGAACCGAGCTTTCCTTCCCATATCCGAAAAGTTGTTGCTAAATGTCTTCTTTTCTATAGATCTAATCCACACCACTATCAATCTATCCTCTTTCTACTGCGGGTAGGGGTTTGTTTAGAGACCTTCTTTCCAGAGGATGAGAAGCGGGTAGCGGCTCTTGAATTTTATCGGGATGAGCTCGGCTTTCTAAAAGAGAAAATGGAAGAAAGGGAGATGGAGGCCTACCAAGAGGGGGAGATCTTTTTCCACGAGCTCTATTTTTCTCTCCAAAAAAAGACCTACACGGAAGAAGAAGTGGAAAATCTCCTTCTGCAAGGATTCCAGATTGCAGAAAAGAGGGAAAAGGGGAAAAAGAGGCTGGACCAAAAGCTCTCTTGGATTGCCAATCATGTGATGCAACCGTTTCGCTCTTTCCTCTATCAGTCAAAGGCTCTTTTTGAGAGCCAAGAGTTTCTGAAAAGGGTCTCTTCTCGGATTCTCACATCCCATCTACTTGATTTCTCTCAAGATCAGGAGATCACAGGCGTGTTTCCTCACTATCTTTGCGGAGATGTGGTCCTCGATTTTCTCCATTGCAACGTGCATCTGTCCGGTCGGGGTGATCTTCTTCAGATTGAGTCTGATTTTGAAGATTTTGGAGAAGCAGCGTCTCTTATCAAAGAGCATGGAGGTTCTTTATGGGAGAAGGATGGAGTCTACCAATCTACAGATGGGAAACTGATCGTAAGTTGGGATCTTACAATCGATTGCGAGATCACCTTCCAGGGAAAAACACGGTGGGTCTCTTTTTGTCGTTTCAATGCTGAAAAAGCCGACCCTTTAGGATGTGATTTTCTCAACCACTGGGGAACCCTCCCCTGGATCTTTTTCCGTTTTCAGGAGCAAGAGGAAGGAGATCCTACTCTTCTTTGTTTTGAGAAGGATGCGAAGCAACCTTTCTTACGCGTCGATTATCTGGAAGGGAGGCAAACGTTTACAAGGATTGACAAAGAAGGGAACGTCCTCCCCATACAGCTCGTCTATCTACAAGAGTTAGAGAAGGAGAATAAGGATCTTTACCAGATTGGTCGTCTCCTTGCACCACCTGGGGAGGTGGTGTGTTTTCTCAATACACAAACAGGTTTGGTGGAAGAGCTCAATTTCTTTAAACTCAAACTCCACTTTGTGAATGAAAAGGGGAGGCTGCTGCTATGTAAGCAACATCCAGGCTACTTCCTCCTTCCTGGTCATACCCTAGAGGAACTCAACCATTACGAGGGGGTCCTCGTTCTACGAAACGAGAGCGGAGAGGGGAAGGTTTTCATCCCGTCTCACCGTCTAGGAGCACCATCTGATCCCTTCTCTTCAAAAGCGACTCCTGTCATCAGTCGGGATTCTCAGTTTCATTCGTACGAGATCGACCCTATAGATGCCTCTCTTGTTTCTTCTTCCCCTCAGGCGAATTTCTATCTCGCCTACCTTCTCAAAACCCAAAGAAAGTACGAGAAAGCGGCTCAATACGCGACGAAGGCTTTTTCCACCTTCAATTTTGAAGATTGGAAGGTCCGCTCTTTGGTGGAGCGTTTTAAAAAGATAGGTGACTCTTCTCCCTCTTCTGTCGCTTTTAACCTCCGGTTTGTTTTGAGACTCATTGAAGAGAAGAGCCTTCTGGAAGAGGAGAAGCTCCTTGGAAAAAACACTCATAACTATCCGGAAAGAGATCTCATTTCTTGGACAACCGAAGTCTATACCGGCTACTTAAGGATGTTAGGAGAGGAGACTTTGAGTAAAGTGCCTAAGGGTCTACGCCTTTCTAAGGGGGAGGAGAAAACGATTCTCTTTTATTTAAAGAGGAAAAAAGAGGATCTCCCCCAACTGCTCCAAATCCGTCTTGATCTTCTCACAAGAGCTGGGGGACAAATGACCATTTCGATTGGGGAGAGAGAGGTCTCTTTGCGACCTTCTTTTTTTGCCGATCTTAAGAGACCCGAAACTCTAGTTTTGGATCTATACTCAGACAGTAAGAAGCTCCCTTTTGGGAAAGAGAGGTTAAAAAAGGAAGGTTCTCCTGAAACGTTCACTCCTCATGCGATTCGGATGCTACACGAGGATGTTCAGATCCATTTTCACAAACTCTACGAGGAGGCGAGGAGCTCGCCAGTGGGAGAAAAAACTCCTTTTGATTTCACCCTTCTGACTCTCTTCTCTTCAAAACAATCTTATGAAAATACGCTTCTTGCTCATCTTCTCGTCTATGTCCGCCACTTCCCTTTCTTGTTTAAAGATCTACCGCTCAAGGAGGAGGACTCAACAGCCAAGCAACAAGAGGTTTTTCTACAGGTACTAGAAAAACTCTTGGGTTTAGAGGATTTTTCTGAGTTTCAAGAGATCTATTCCCACCTGACAGAAGCCAAAAGAGTATTTCCCTACACTACTGAAATTCAGTTACAACATCCCAAGCTCGGAGAGAGGGTGCCTCTACCTGGCTCTTTACCAAGTAAAGCAAAGGAACCAGCTCCCTTTCTCAAGATGGGCGAAACTCTATTTAAGAAGAGAACCACACGCTCTTCGTATCCATCTCTTCAAATAGGCACACGAAAGGGGAGGCTCGAAAAGGAGCAAGAGACCCATTTTCAGGAAGGGATCTCTTCATTAAAGAAGAAAGAATCGCACACTTTTCACTTGAAAAGTAAGAAACTCGTCGTTGTCAAAAAGGAGCTACAAAGCAAGAAAAAGGCCCTCCGCAGTGAGCTCGAAAATCGTCGAAAAGAGCTCCACGTGGTTCTCAATGCTCCTTATCGTGCGGGGAAGGAGAAATTTACCCGGGAGCAACTCGATGAGCAGATCGAATTTTTATTTGCGCTAGAGAGCCGGCAGGCCGAGATGCTCCTCCCCGAAAAAGTGATGCGAGAGGGAATTTTAGCAGGAGACCTCAACTTTTGGAAATCCCACCGTCCCCAGATGAGTGAAATAGAGGTGCAAAAGGTAATGGAGATGGTAAAAGAGTATTACCACTTTCTTGTCCTCTATGAGATGGCACAAGAGGGATGTAACCTTATCGAATCTCTCCAAGAAAAGCCCAATGACCAAGAGAACATCCAAGCTCTTGCCACCCGGCTCCACTACGAGTTTTTGTACGACCCAGCTCTCTATCCTGAGATCTCCTACATGAAGATCAAAACGGGGAAGCTCCCTCGCCCCGAGCAAGTGGAGATCTACCTCTGGATTTGCGAGGGGATGGAGAAGGGAGAACACCGCCTCTTCCAACTCCATGCAGGAGGAGGGAAAACGTCATATCTTACACCTCTTGTGATGCTCAGATCAAAAATGATGGGTTTTCTCCCGGCCTACCTCTCTACCCGGGAGATCTATTCTGTTGAAAAGACCAATCTTGGGACAACTCTTGCCAAACTGGGGATGAAACTTGCCTATCTCGAAGTGGGGATGCATATGAAGCTCTCGGCTGAAGATCTCCACCATATTTTCGACCAAATTCGGATCTATAGGGAGGAGGGGTATGGATTGATTCTGACCCCTCAGATCGTCTATGCACTCCAGCACCTCTACCGATTTGCGACTCTCAAAGAGAAAGATCCAGAGAAGGTGAAGTGGCTGAGCCTCATCTTAGCTTTTTTAGATAAGAGGGTTTTTCTTATAGGAGATGAGTCCCACAGGAATCTCAATCCTTTAACACGTGCCATTTTTGGGGTGGGGGAAAGAGAATTTCTCCCTGCGCAGGAGCAGGAGCTTTTCCTCTCGCTTATGAGGCCACTTCTTGGTCAAGTGCACCTTGTGTGTGAAGACCAAAGGGAGGCAGCAGATGTTGTGAAGCTCAAAGAAAATACTCAAGGGATCCCTCCAAAAAAAGACCTTCTTCTTGTGAGAAAGACTCTAGCCGAGCATATGCTAGAATCTCCTCTCCTGGGAATCCCCCAAGATGAGAAAAAAGAGTATTTCGCTTATTGGACAGAGAAAAAGGGAGAAATGCCCGAGAGTTTGCAAGAATACCAAAAAACTGATCGGAAAAAAGCCGACCTGATCGCCCTTACCCGTTACTTCCTCCAGGATCTGTTACCACAACTAGTTAAAACCAGAACTGAGTTCGACCATGCCCCCTCGATCTATCCTGAAGAGGAGTTCGATACTCCCTGCCACCATAAAACCCCTTCCACAGCCCAGTTTGAAGACCCCTATCGGACCCTCGCCCTTTCGATCAAGGGGACATTTCACCGAGGACTCTCAGAAATGCAAGTAGGTAAGCTCCTCACCAAACTCTTGGAGATCGAAAAGCGGGAGCTAGAGCAGATCCCCGAGCTCGAAGAGACCCCAACTGGAGAGAAATTCCGTTTATGGGTAGAGGATTCTTCTTTTAAAAGCCAAGGGCTTCGAGATCTCAATCTCTCTCATCCGGTCCAGAAGAGAGATCTCACGAAAATCTTACGCAAACATCCTGGAGCCATTGAGGAGTATCTTCTCATGGTGATTCTCCCCCAAATTGCCATCTCGGATGCCCAGCTCTATGTTACACCTGTCCATCTACTCGGGGCTTTTTCCCATTCGATCTCATTTTCTGCAACTCCCTACCTTTCGGCTGTCTATCCTAGCGCGATTGGCTCTTTCAAGTATGATCCGACCTTTGAAGCTCATGTGGTATCCGAATTTTGCACCTCGAAAAACCAAAGCTATCTCTTTCCTCAGCATTCTGAACCTGTCTATTTCTTCGACTGGCTCGAGAAAGAAGGCCAAGCGCGTTTTGAAGGGACCACGATCTTAAACGACCCGGGAGGCTTTTTTTGTGACTACCCAAATGAAGAGGTCGCGAGGATCTGGCTTGGAAAAAACACAAAACTCGATGGGATTGTCTATTTCAAAGAGGCGAGAACCCTTTCTGTAGATAGTAAGCAGAAGATCTCTCTTCTCCTTCGAGAAGAGAAGGGGCCTATTGAGATGGAGGGGAGCGATCTCAAGAAGACGCTTGAGGAGAAGGGGCTTTCTTGGGAGAAGATGCGCTTGGGAAGCTACTACGATGCCGCCCACACAGAATCGGCCGATATCCTCCAAAAACCCGATGCAAGAATGCTTCTCTTTGGAGGAGACTCTCTCACCTACTCTCACTTGATCCAATCCCTCATGCGGGCAAGGGGCTTTCTCGATCCCAAGCAGGACCAAACAGTTTGCTGGGTTTTCCAGCAAGATGTTGCAACTGGCATTCACCCTAAGAAAAAGCTAAGCGGCCAAGCCATTTTTGCCTGGAGCCAAAAAAACGAAGTACGTGAGATGAAAAAGCGGGTGATCTTAGCTGCCTACCAAGAGATCTCTTTCCAAATTGAAAAGATCGCAATGGACGAGATTGGAGCGGCTCTGCGAGAGCCTGAAAAGCAGATTGAACTGATGGAAAAATATGCTGGGGGCTTTGTCGAGAAGCTCCCTCATGACCCTTTTGGGAGATATGGGGCTCCCACAACTTATGACGAGACGAGCAAAGTATTGACGGCCTATGCGCAATCTTTCTATGCCCGTTTTGGGTATGAGATCCCTTATGAAAAGAGTGAAGCACTCTTGAGAAAAGTAGAAGACATAGTTCTTAAAGTCTCCGAGATTCTCGAGAAAATCCCCACGCAAATCACCACCAAAGTTGCCTCTCAAATAGAGCAACAACAAGAGTCGAAGATCAAACGGGAGACTGAAAAAGAGGAGTACCGTCCTCGCCCTCTCGATCCCCTCTCTTCTGAAGGTGTGTATGGAGACTTTGGGATCGATCTACCAAGCTATCCAAAGAAGTCCAAACTACGAAGAACGGCAAGAGAAGTATTCAAATGTGATTCTCTTACCGAAAACCTCTATTTTGAAGAGAACCAGTTGCGTACTGCCAGGGAGGGAGGAATCCCGCTTGGTGAAAAGCTCCTCAAGCCGATCGACTTTTTCCTCATCATCCACCATGAGGGGGAGACATGGGCCGAGGTGCTCATCAATGAGGTCTTGGGAACCTTTCTCAACACTTTGCGAAAGGGGGTTGAGAATGAGGAGATCAAACATAACGCCTTCATCGTGACCTCTGAGGGGGCCCTATGCCAGGTAGGGAGAGGTTCTCTTGCTCCTCCAGGGGGTCTCGTCGAGAAGGTGAGGGGGTCCCAGTGGTTTCAGGATCTGATTATCGATGCAGCCCTTCTCCGCGGGCAGGTCCGCCATCCTGATCGCCTCTTAGAGCGGCTCAAAAGCTGGGACAAATTCCCTTCCTTTTGGGCTCGGATCGTTGAGGCGCAGCCCAATCCAGAGACGGTCAACCAGTTTGCCATCTCCCGCCTCCTTTCAAACACCTGATGTGATTTGGGTTACACCCTATTCATTTAGTGAGAGAATCTTGTCACCAATTTAGGTTAGCTCACTTATTTTCGAATGAAATAGATGGATTTCTTGCCGATCTTGAACGAAGTGTGGGAAAGACTTTCTTGTCGTTGGCGATCGGTCACGCGGTGACCTCTGGCACATCAATCTTGCGTTGGAAAAGCGCGAAACCGGTCAAAGTTCTTTTTGTCGATGTTTCGCAAAGTTGTGATGAAATGTATTCTTGAATTGTAAGGTTTTGTAATCCTTGCTATTGTTATAGACCCAGCATAAGGAGAAATCAGCGAAATGCAGAAGATCGATGACTACTTAAAGATTAAAGATGCCGCCGCTCTCGTGGGAGTGTCTCCGAGCACACTGCGAAACTGGGAAAAGCAAGGGAAACTCAAGGCTCACCGCAATCCAGTAAACCGTTATCGCCTCTATAAGAGGAAAGACCTGGAGGCCGTACTGATCGAAATTAGCGGCTCTGCTTACTCAACGGATAATAAAAATCGAGGTTAGGAATGGGCTGGAGCATAGAAGAGCTGTTGGAATGGTTGCAAACATGCGATGAGTGTCAACGGATAGAGACAAAGAAATCAAAGACTGCTTTGGGTAAAAGCGCACTAGAAACTATCTCGGCGTTTTCCAATGAGCCCGATTTGGGTGGAGGTTACCTTGTTTTAGGGCTTAAGAGAAATGATGATGGCTCCTCTAATGGTCGCTATACCATCATGGGGGTCGATGAGCCTGATAAGATCCAGTGCGAGTTAGCGGGTGTATGTAGAAGTGTCTTTAATATTCAGATTCACCCTGAAATAAGAGTTCAATCCATTGATGGTAAAGCCCTCGTGATCGCTTTTATCCCTGAAACTTTTTCCAGGGATAAGCCAGTCTTTATCAAGAAGCACGGAGTTGAAAAAGGTGCCTATCGGCGCATAGGGTCATCGGACCATCGATGTACGGCACACGACCTGGATCTGCTGTACCAGCTACGCAGTGGAATCCCCTATGAGAGTGAGGTACTCCCAGATGTGTCATGGGAGGATATTGATCCTGATGCCGTGGTGGCCTACCGTCGTCAGCGTTCACAGATAGATCCCAAGGCAGCGGAACTTGAACTTGATGACGAGAAACTCCTAATATCGCTGCGGTGCTTGATACGCCGCAATGGAATAGTCGTACCCAATGTCGCCGGACTTGTATTATTTGGTACCAAGACTGCGCTTCGACGGATGTTACCAACGGATGCTCGAGTGGATTATGTGGTAACCGAGGGACCAGAGTGGATCGGTGATCCCTCTGCTCGGCATTACTCAACTGACTATCGTGAACCACTGATCACCCTACTACCTCGACTACATGCGCAAATTATGGGAGATCTACCGATGAGATTTGCATTAGAGACAGGCAAACTTCAACGCACTGATACACCAAGTATTCCACGAGATGTGATTCGAGAAGCGTTGGCAAACGCTCTAATGCATCGGGATTACCGAGCTGGACAGCCCACATTGGTCATTCGTTATTCTAATAGGTTGGAATTCAAAAATGCAGGATATTCTCTTAAGCCATTTGAAGAGCTTGGACAACCTGGATCAAAGCAGAGGAATCAGATCATTGCTGCTGTGTTTCATGAGCTGAAGTATGCTGAGAGTAAGGGCACTGGAATTGGCTCTATGAAGGAGTGGATGCGGGAGGCCGGTTTGACAACGCCCCCGATAATTGAAACTGATAGAGATCGTAATGAGTTCGATCTTGTTCTACTTCCCCATCACCTATTGGATAAGCGGGATCTTGTGTGGTTAGCGCAGTTTAACAGGGAGAAGCTATCTGATGCCGAAAGGCGAGCATTGGTATTGGCGCGGGAAATGGGAGCTATCACTAACCAGGATTATCGCCAGATCAACGGAACCGATACCCTGACGGCAAGCAAGGCGTATACTGCACCTAGTTGTCTTGGACACGAATTTGGGGTAAACTGAACCCTAATTTAAAGGAGAACTAGATGATGACAGACGTACAAATTCAAGATAAAAATGCGCAAAAAGTAGAGATTCCC
>JAAKFR010000240.1 GCA_011064985.1 Chlamydiota bacterium | reverse complement strand
TTCAGGAGAAATGATCGTTTACGAAGTAAGCTACCCCATCGTTGTCAATGGCCAAACAGTTGGAACTTACACGGTATCTGGAGGGACAGGGAACCTCACTAATTCGAATGTCAATGTACTGACGATCCACCTTGAAGACTACCAGCCTCAAGACGGGGAGGTAATACCCCTCTTCGCGATCCCTGAACAGGAAAAAGAGTATTGGGAGTCGATCGAGATTCAAGGAGAGGTGGAGTGCCTCGAAATGGGAGGAAAAGTACTTTCAGACTCTCAAGATGCAGGATATGTTTTCAATGTTGTCTTCACAGAAAGCAACACATGCCGCGTCAACCAAGCGGCGGTCTTGCCAACCTTAAGCTTGCTTTTAAAAGTGTAGGCTCGAGCTGTTGCTTACGTAGATATCCACTCAGAGAAAATGGTTGCCTCGGATCCGCTCTGTTGCTGTCTCCTACCTCACCTGCCTAGAACACCTCCCAGACACCCCCATCACCAAGCTTTCCCTCGCTCTCAAAAACTAGAACGCTGTTTTTCTTTGAAGTTTTCCCTTTGATGGAATAACCTTAGTGCAAAAGTTATAGAAACTATGAGGAAAGACCGATGATGATTTGTACCCATACGACAATTGAGCTTGAGACACGAGATGAAGCATTCGTTTGCCAAGGAAAACGATTTGCCTCGCAAGAGAAAGTGCATGAGTACCTGAGGAGCTCTTGTCTTTTTGATACAATCAAGGTGGTGGAAGAGACGAAGTCGTATTTCCTCCACAAAAGTGAGAACGGGTTTGAGAGATACGAGACCCGTGGAAGTTTACGAAAAGCGCTTGCTCGTGAGATAGGAAGAGCCTGGGTGGAGCTTTCTGGGAAGAAGGTGCAGTATTTCGTCGATAAGGGGTGGATCTTCTCCTCGATCCGGAAGGTGAGCAAAGAGGAGTACTTGAGGAGACTAGAGCCTCGAGCAGCCAAAGTGGCCGGCGTAGTACTAGGGATGCTTGCTGTAGCACCAGGAGCTATGGAATT
>JAAKFR010000024.1 GCA_011064985.1 Chlamydiota bacterium | reverse complement strand
GTAATAGTCGGCAAGGTCGTTGTTGATCTCTTGGAGAGTGACCCCTAAAAAGCCTCTTGTTACCTGCCCGTTGTCGATGAGTTGGTGGATGATCTGTTTGGCCATGGAACTGGGAATGGCAAAGCCGATCCCCATATACCCTCCAGTCTCACTCACAATAGCTGTATTGACTCCAATCACCTCTCCTTCCACATCGAGCAAGGGACCTCCAGAGTTCCCTGGGTTGATGGCGGCGTCTGTTTGTATAAAGTCTTCAAAATCAGCGATATGGAGCTGGTTTCTCCCTTTAGCGCTTACAACACCTACAGTGACTGTGGCCTGGAGTCCAAAAGGATTCCCAATGGCAATCGCCCAGTCTCCCACTTCGAGGTTGTCTGAATCGGCAAAGATGAGATAAGGGAGGTCATCCCCCTCGATCTTGATCACGGCAAGGTCGGTCTTGGGATCGGTTCCGATTACGTTCGCCGTTACTTTTTTGCCGCTTGTCAGGGTGACAGAGACTTTTTGTGCTTTATCGACGCAGTGGTTGTTCGTGACGATATAGCCATCTTTTGAGACGAGAAAACCCGCTCCTCGGACAGTTTCAGGCGATTTGGGCTTTTCGGGTTGGGGATTCGGGAAACCGAAGAAACGATTGAAAAAATCGTCGTTGAAGTAATCAAAGGGGTTTTCATAAGGGCCTTTTCGGAGAGGGGGACCTCTCTCTTTTTTCTTTTCGGTTCCCTGACTTTCGATATAGACGACAGCAGGAGTCGCCTTCTTGGCAACGGTGGAAAATCCTTTTGAAATTTGCTTGAGAAGGGCTTCATTTACCGACTCTGCTTCTCTTTTCGAGTCGGCGAAAAGGGAAGAGGCAACAAACGAGAAGGCGAGACTAAAAGTTAGGCATTTCTTAGCTAGTGGATTCATACAGATTCTCCTCCAAAATAGGTCCGTGTTAGAGATGCGGAGTATATCCCTTTGCCCCATTTTCCGCATGCCCTCTTTATCATCACCACGAAGCAAATAGACCATACTTGCGTTTTTTGACATAAATTTACGGAAATAATTGAACCACAGAGAGCGCAGGTAGGAAAAGATTTGTTTGGTCTTTTGTGGTTGGATAAATATACGGAGAATTAGGCTATGTGGGGAGTGTGGCGAGGAGTTGGATGATGTGGCAGATGGTGAGGTAGCCGAGTGCGAGCCGGTCGAGGCCGAAGTGTTCGTTGGGAGAGTGGACGGCGTCGTCATAGAGAGCAACGCCGATAAGGGCAGTCTCTCCTCCTGTAATTTTCTCTAAAGCGGGGACGATGTGGATCGTCCCTCCGAGAAAGACCTTCTCGATGGGGAGGGCAAAGACATCTGCGTAAGCTTTTTCGAGAACTTTTGCCACACGGGAGTGGGGGGAGGCACGGAAAGCGGGCCCCCCTCCTGGATGGATCTCTACCTCTGCACGAAGAGAGGGGGGGGTATTTTCTAAGAGGAAGTTCCGGACGAGATTTCCGATGGCTTCGGGGTCTTGGTTTGGGACTAGGCGGCAAGAGAGTTTTGCGTGCGCCTCGGCAGGGATCACGGTTTTGAATCCCTCTCCCGCATACCCGCCTGAAAGGCCGTTGATCTCAATTTTGGGGTGGAGAGTGCTCGCTTCAATGGGAGAGATCCCCTCCTCCATTCCTGAGGGGGTAAATCCGAAGTTCTTTTCAATATAGGGGGTATCTAAACGGAAGGTGTAGAGCTCTTTTTCTTCTGGGGAGAGGTGGGTGATCTGATCATAGAAGCCGGGGATTGCGACACGTCCATTGGAATCGTGGAGTTTTGCGAGCAGCTCGACAAGAGCCTTGTTGGGATTGTAGGCAATTCCTCCAAAGATTCCTGAATGGAGATCTTGGTTGGCTTCACGTAAACAGAGGTCGATGCAGACGATCCCTCTTGTGCCGAGGGTGATACCAGGTCGATCTAGGGATATAAAACCGCTGTCGACAATGAGGAGCGAATCGGCTTGTAAGAGCTCTTTTTTCTCCTCGATTTTTTGGAAAAGGCCGGCACTTCCACTCTCTTCTTCTCCCTCGATGAGGAACTTGATATTGATCGGGAGGTCTTTGAGTTCCTGGAGGAGGAGGCGTAACGCTACGGCTGTATAGAAACACTGCCCTTTATCGTCAGAGGCTCCCCTCGCGTAGACCTGTCCGTCTCGGATGGTAGGTTCAAAGGGGGGAGAGTCCCAAAGCTCCACTGGGTCGACTGGTTGGACGTCGTAGTGGGCATAGAGGAGGAGAGTCTCTCTCTCAGGACCTGCCCGCAGATCTTGGGCGAAGAGGATCGGAGCTACCCCATTTTCCCAAGTCTCTACCTGTAGACCGCTCTTTTTGAGGTAGTCGGCAAGCCAAAGAGCACAGCCGGTCACCTCTTTTCCGAAGCTTGGATCGGTTGTGACGCTGGGGAAGCGAAGGAAGGTGAAGTAGTCTTGCAAAATCTCTTCTTTTCTCTCTGCGTAGATCTTTTTGAGTCTTTCGAGTTCAATCATTTTGGTTCTCCAGGGGGTAAAGGGGGAGTGGCGAGGGGAGTTTTGTGTTTTCTTTTTCTAGAAGCTCTTTTCCAGCAAAAGAGACGGTTACTCCCTTCTCAAAATTAGGTAAGAGATGGTTTTGAGCTGCTTCCTTAACCTCTTTTTTTCCGTAGGAGAAGAGATTTTCTCTATACTGTTGCCGGATTTCAGGGGTTCTCCCTCCGCGCAAACGGGAGTAGGCGGTAAAGGCTCTGCTCCCTGGAGGAGTGGGAGAGTCGAGATCCTGGAAAAGGCCGAGCTTAGCCTCTTCGAGGTCTTGCTCCGAAATCTCACCATTCGCAACGGTCTCAACCCCCTCTTTGAAAGCTTGCAGCGTCGAGGCTAACTGGGGATCACGATAGGAGTAGAAGTAAAACTGGCCAGAAAGAGAGCCATGGACGGCTCCTGCGCCGTAAGCTCCCCCTTGCTCGCGGATGCGGGCGTGGAGGATCCGATTTTCCATGATTTCAGAGGCGATTCCTAGAGCAGCTGCAGACGGGTGGAGGTAGGAGAGGGAGGGGAAGAGGTGGGTTGTAAAGGCTACAGGGGAGGCTGTGAGCCTACCTTGAGAGGGGGATGGGGAAAGGGGGGAATCAAAGGACCACTCTCTTTGCTTTTGGGTAGGAACTTCTAGAAGCCCAAAAAAGTCGCTCTTTTCGAGCTCGTCTACTGTCGATTCTGAGCCGCTGATGATGAGATGGGGGTGTTCTTGCTGGAGACAGGTCTTTTGGAATTGTTGGAATTTTTCGACAAAAAACTGGGGATCTGCTTCCAGGCGAGCGGCAAGGGCTTTTAGGGTCCAGTAGTAGTCGAGACCATACCATGCGTTGAGGATTTTCGAAGGGAGGGAAAACCCTTTTGCAGCTAAGTTGACTGCATATCTAAGGGGATGGGATTGGAGACTTGCCTCGACTCCGGAAAGGTGTTGCATGAAGAGCTCTTGGAGACGGGGGATATCGGTGAAGTCGGCGCTTGTCAAAAGGTCGAAGAGAAGGGGAAGGAGCTTCTCTTCTTTTCTGTCGAGAGCCTTTGCCCGTATGACAAGAGCGGGTCGCATGTGAGAGGGGTTTTCGGCTTGGAGAAAGAGGTCTAAAGAGGCTCCTACCCCTCCTGTGTGTTCGAGTTGGTAGTCGAGGGTCTCTTGGTAGGTCCGCCCTCCACATCCAACTTGTGAGAGAAAAAGGGTAAACAGACGGAGTAAGGGGAGGTCTTTCTCTTCTACAAAAGGTAAGTCGTAGACAAGGTCGGTATAGACGAGTCCATTGGTAAAACAGGGGTGGTAATAGAGATGAAAGGGAGCCGCATCTCTCTCACAAAGGGGAAACTCTTTCCCATGTGTTGGGACATCATCGAGATGGACTTTGGGGAGGACATCGAGGTCTTCATTTTCTTTTTCTACTTGTTCAAATGCGAGCTCTTTTGCCTCTTCTAATAGGTTTTGGATCCCTTTATCATCGAGTTTCTGGCAGAGGTCTACAAGTTGGGTTTTCTCTTCTTCTACTTCTTTCTTTTCTAGCTCCTGGTCGGGAACGAGGGCGATTCTGGCAAAATGGGGATTTTCGAGAAACGTGGTTTTGATGAGGTTGGGTAGGTAGGCGGGGTCGGCTATTTTTTCGCAGAGTTTGTGGAAGAGGGTGTGGATCGAGAGGCCCTTTTCAGGGGGAATACCTTGTTGTTTCAGAAGGGCCGAGCGGAAAAAGAGCGAGAGGCCGTAGGGGGACGAATTTCCCGTAATCTCAGCACGTGACATCTCGAGTTGGTGGATCGCCCCATCGACTAAATTTGGGGGGAGGGGAGAGAAGGAAACTGTCTCAAGCGTTTGTCGGACAATTCTCTCTAGCTCTTCCTCAGTCCCCTCCTTACACCCTTTACAGACGAGGATGAAGGGGGCTTCGCTCATGTCATTTTCTAGATAGGAGTCGACCTGTTTACACAAATTCGATTGGAGAAGGGCGAGCTTGAGTGGAGAGGCATCGGTTCCCATTAAGACAAGGTCGAGGACATTGAGTGCAAGGAGCTCTTCTTGGTTGTCGACTGTAGTTGTGAGCCATCCCATTCCTACGAGTGTTTTCTCTTTGCCATCTTCATGCTTCGGGATCGGGTAGCCGAGGTTTTTGACGACAGGCTCTTTGAAACGGGGCTGAAGGGGAATGGGAGGAAGGGCAGAGAGTTTCTCCACTCCTTTTAGAGCCCGCTTTTCTAGGAAATCGAGGTGCTTTTGTAAAGGGAGATTTCCATAGAAAAAGAAGAGACAACGACTCGGGTGGTAGTACTCAGCATGGAAGGCCTTCAGCTCTTCATAGGTAAGGTTTGGGATCTGTTTTGGTTCACCTCCTGAATTCACTCCGTAGGTAAGATCGGGAAAAAGGGCATGCATCAGAGCTTCGCTCAATCTCGCATCGCCTGTTGCCATAGCCCCTTTCATCTCATTGAAGACAATCCCTTTAAAAGAGAGGGGTGTGTTGGGGTCTTCAGGATCGGCGAATGCGAGCCGGTGTCCTTCTTGCAAGAAGCTCGATTTGGTGAGCTTGGGATGAAAAACGGCGTCGAGGTAGACCTCAAGGAGGTTGTAGAAATCCTTAGGGACCTGGGAAGCGGCCGGATAACACGTGAAGTCAGCCCCTGTAAGGGCATTCATGAAGGTGTTGAGGCTCCGTCGATTCATGCTGAAAAAGGGATCTCGGACGGGATAGTGCTCAGAACCACACAACACGGTGTGCTCAAGAATGTGGGCAACCCCATTAGAAGAGGTGGGCCTTGTTTGGAAAGAGAGGTTGAAGAGGTTCTCCTCATCTTCATTTGCAATCTGCATGATCTGCGCCCCTGTCGGCTCATGCTCCACCTCTATTAGGGTACATTGGATCTCTTCGATCGGGACCACTCTTCGTACTACAAAATCACCATACCGTTGCCCCACTTTGTCCAGGTCCATATCCTCTCTCTTTTACATTGACTATTGAAGGTCAACTCTAGAGGATCTTTTTCTTTTAGGCAACTTCACATGCCATTATTCGTTGGCGGATTCCTAACCGCGAAGCCCAGGGAGACAAGCTTTTTTGAGGGTGATCAGGAGGTTGTGGAACCAGGATTTGATTGGGAAGGTCTCATGGAATATGTTGTGGGCTCGGCTAGAAGCGAGCTTTTTGTCGAGGCTCCATTTTACCTTTTCCCAACTCTTCTGACGGTCGAGGGGTTTGTGCCAACTCCGGTTCGGCATCCCCTCGCCTAGACGGAGGCGCCAAAAGAGGGAGGCCTCGTCAAAATCGAGGTTCTCAGGGGCAGGTATATCCTTATAGTGATGCTTTGATAGAGTCATAATTACTACCTAAAATTACTACCTAAAATCGAAATTAAGCACTTATTATAGCAGATAAGGAGTTTTTTATCAAGTTTTTTGTTTACGCCGAAGGACATACGTGAGGAGGGAGAGGAAACTGACAAGAACGAAGAGGGCGCAGGCATAAAAAATCAGTTCGATCGAAAATCCTGCCAAGAACCCTCCTAAAAAGGGGGAGAGAAATTGGGCAAGAGAGGTAACAGATTGTCCTACCCCTAGAGCCTTCCCCTGTCCCTCAGCGGATATTGCCAGCGAGATGAGAGTCATGGTGTTTCCGAGACAAAATGCGATAAAGATCCCTGAAAGGATGTAGGCAAGGGTAAAATAGAGGAAAAAGTTGTCGATTGCGCAGATGAAATAGAGAAAACTGACCAGGAAAAGAGACCATAAAGTGAGTGGCCAAATCGAAAACTTGCTGAGGAGCCTTCGATTGAGGAAGACCCCAGAAAGGGCCCAACAAAGGCCAAAAATGACCAGGAGCCAAGTGATTTCGTCTCGCGAGGCTTGGAATTTTTCAACTGAGAGAGGGACCACCCACTGAATCGAGAGAAAGAAGCCAAAAAACCAGAAAAAGAGGAAGAGATAGATTGGATGAAGGGTTTTTTGCCCGATTACCGAAAGAATATTGCGAAAAGGTTTTGTAAAGGAGATCTTTGCATCAGGGGATATTTGGGTAGCTGTCTCTTGGTAGAAGAGAAAGAGAACAACTAGGTTGAGCAAGGAGACAACGGCAAGGGCCCAAAAAGCGAATGCGGGGGAAAGAGCTGAGAGAATTTCAGGGGCTGTAAGAACCCCTCCAGCAACGATGGCTGCCGTGATCCCAAGACCAAGGCACGAAGCAGCTACACTCATCCCCTTCGCTCGTTTCTCCCTCGAGGGGTTGAGGTCTGAGATGATGGCGAGTGAAATCACCAGATTCCCAGAAAAAAAACCCGATAGCAGACGACTAAACAGAAGAAATGAGTAACTTTTTAGATAGATGGCAAGAGCAGACAGAGCATACCCCAAAACCGTTCCAGCCAGGGTCCAGATGAGGGTTTTTTTCCTCCCAAATCTGTCTGCGGTATCTCCAAAGAAGGGGGCACCAAAGAATTTTGCTAAGGGGAAGGCTGCCAGTAAAATCCCAAGTAAGATATTGCGGGTGGAAGTCAGCGTCGCTTCGGGGAGAAAGTCGAAACTTGTGGTGAGGAGCAAGAGTGGAAAGAGGGGGAAGGTGACTGCGTAGCCGAAGTTGTCCAAAAAGAGGATAAAATAGGCTGAGAATAACGATTTTTTTGCACGTTTCATATGCTCCACATATTCCCCACCCCCTTCTTTTTCCACAACCTTATGCTGCGGTAAGCTCAGCCAGGGGTATACTTTTGGCTACCTTTCGTCCCACTGAACCACAGAGGACTTGAGAGATCAACGGAGAAGAAAATTCCCTCTCTGTGGTCTCTCAAGTCCTCTGCGGTGGTATATCACTTAGTTCCAGTCGAGGTTGGCCGCTGTTTGGTATTCGGTGACGCGGGTCTCGAAGAAGTTCTTCTCCTTGTTCAAGTCGATGGTTTCGCTCATCCAAGGGAAAGGATTTTTTGAGCCGTAGATCGCTTTGAGTCCGATTCTCTCCAACCTTCTGTCTGCAATGTGTTGGACATAGTCGCGGAACATCGGAGCACGTAGGCCTAGAATTCCTCTGGGAAGACACTCTTCGGCATACTCGATTTCGAGTTCAACAGCCTCTTGGATCATGCTGGTAATGTGTTTTTGGAACTCGGGGGCCCAAAGTTCGGGGTTCTCCTCTTTGATTCCGTTGATCAGGTCGATTCCAAAGTTGAGGTGGATCGTCTCGTCACGCAAGATATACTGGTACTGCTCTCCAATCCCTGTCATCTTGTTCTGCCGTTGGAAAGAGAGGATCATCACAAATCCGCTGTAGAAGAAAATCCCCTCCATGATGAGGTAGTAGCCGATCAAGTTTTCGAGGAATTTTTGGGCCCCTTCAAATGTTTTCGTCGAGAATCCCTCTTGGAGTACAGCCTCTGTGAGTTTCATCTCAAAAGCGTCTTTTTTCTGGATAACGGAAATCTCGTTATACATATTGAAGACAACTCCTTCGTCCAGGCCGAGAGATTCACAGATATAGAGGAAGGTGTGGCTGTGGACGGCCTCTTCAAAAGCTTGTCTGAGGAGGTATTGGCGTGCTTCGGGATTTGTGATGTGGCGGAAAATAGCCAAGACAATGTTGTTGCCGACGAGGCTCTCAGCAGTGCTGAAAAAGCCGAGGTTACGCATGATTACATGTCGCTCATCATCCGATAGGTCGTTGGATTTCCATAGTTCGATATCTTTTGCCATCGGTACTTCTGAGGGGAGCCAATTGTTGGCACACCCGTTGAGGTAATGTTCCCAGGCCCATTTGTACTTCAAAGGCATGAGCTGGTTGACGTCTACCGTGTTGCAGTTGATCAGTCTCTTTTTGCTCGCTTTTACTCTTTTTTCTTCTCCCTCATGGGCTTTTGTAACTTCTTCTTTCATTGTTAACATATTTTTCTCCTACTTCTATTATTGACAACTTTCACACGATTCATCATTGAGGTTGCAGGCCTTTGGAGCCTCTTCCTCTCGTTGTACCACGATGCGGCTAGAGGCCGACTCACTTTTCATCCAGCGGGGTTGTAGGCCTCGCTTGTTGATATCAGTCGTCGATTTTTCGATGTGGGTAGCGCCAAGTGACCGCAGGTAGTAGGTGGTCTTGAGCCCCTTTTTCCACGCTTTTTTATACATCTCATCGAGCTTTTTCCCACTCGGCTCGGCTAAGTAGAGGTTGAGAGATTGCCCCATATCGATCCATTTTTGCCGTCTGCTTCCACACTCGATGATCCATTCAGGGTCGATTTCAAAGGCGGTGTAGAAGAGGGTTTTGAGATCATCAGGAATCGTCTCAATCTCCAAGGTTGAACCATCGAAGTACTTCAGATCGTCGAGCATTTCTGCGCTCCAAAGGCCGCGACTTTTGAGCTTCTCAACGAGGTAGGAGTTGAGGACTGTGAACTCTCCTGAAAGATTCGATTTCACAAACAGATGTTTGTACATCGGTTCGATCGACTGGGTTACCCCTACGATATTAGCAATCGTAGCTGTAGGGGCAATTGCCATCGTATTGCAGTTGCGCATCCCGTACTTTCGGATCGACTCACGGACTGGGTTCCAGTCGAATCGGCTGGTGGTATCCATGTCGAGATACTCCTCACCACGCTCTTCAGCAAGGAGGTTGATCGAGTCGATCGGCAAGATCCCCCGCTCCCATTTCGATCCTTTGTAGGTCGAGTAGGTACCCCTCTCTTTCGCAAGTTCACTTGAGGCGAGGATTGCGTAATAAGAGATCATCTCCATGCTCATATCGGCAAATTCGATCGCCTCATGGCTTGCGTAGCTGACGTTGAGCTTGTAGAGGCAGTCTTGGAAACCCATCATCCCAAGTCCGATCGCTCGGTGGCGGGTATTGGCCCGTTTTGCCTCCTCAATGGGATAGAAATTGACTTCGATCACATTGTCAAGCATCCGGATCGCCGTTTTGATCGTAGAGGCAAGCAGCTCTTCATCGAGTCCCTTTTCTGTGATATGGGCGGCTAGGTTGACAGAACCGATGTTACAAACGGCCGTCTCTTCTTCTGAGGTGTTGAGCAAGATCTCGGTGCAAAGATTCGAGCTGTGGACAATGCCCATGTGGTCTTGGGAGGAGCGGATGTTGGAAGGATCTTTGAACGTGATCCAGGGGTGTCCTGTTTCGTAGAGCATCCCGAGCATCTTCCGCCAGATCGGGACAGCTTCGATCTTTTTGAATAGGGAAATTTTCCCTTCTTGAACCTCTCTCTCATATTGGAGATAGCGGGTCTCAAAAGCCTGTCCGTAGAGATCGTGCAAATCTGGGACATCATTTGGGCTAAAGAGGGTCCAGGAACCATTTTCCATCACTCGCTTCATGAAGAGGTCGGGAATCCAGTTGGCAGTATTCATGTCATGCGTGCGGCGTCTTTCATCTCCTGTATTCTTTCGTAGTTCGAGGAAATCTTCGATGTCGAGATGCCACGTTTCGAGATAGGCGCACATCGCTCCTTTTCGTTTTCCACCCTGGTTGACCGCGACAGCAGTGTCGTTGGCAACCTTCAAAAAGGGGATCACCCCTTGGCTCTTCCCGTTGGTCCCCTTAATCAGAGACCCAGTCGCACGGACATTTGACCAGTCATTCCCGAGTCCTCCGGCCCATTTAGAGAGCTGTGCATCATCGGCGATTGTCTTGTAGATATGATGGAGGTTATCCATCACTGTGGAGAGATAGCAAGAGCTGAGCTGTGAGTGGCAAGTTCCGGAGTTAAAGAGAGTAGGTGTTCCAGAGATATAGAGGAATTGAGAGAACACATTGTAGAATTCAATCGCCCTTTTCTCTTTCGCTTCTCCTTCGTTAAGGGCGAGCCCCATCGCAACGCGCATCCAGAAAATCTGTGGGGTCTCCAGCCGCTTCCCCTCCTCATGGATGAAGTAGCGATCATAGAGTGTTTGGAGTCCAAGATAGGAGAATTGGTCGTCTCTCTCTAACACGAGGGCGTTTGCCAGTTTTTCAAGATCATAGCTAAGTAAGTTGGGATCAAGACGATCGTAGGTGACGGCTTTTCGGAAATATTCGATAAAGTATTTTTTGTATATCTTTTTCAGGTTCCCATGAGAGACCTCTACTCCTAATGTTTCTCGATACAACACATCGAGAAGAAGACGGGCAGCCACAGAAGCGTAGAGAGGATCGACCTCTACTTTGGCGCGAGCTGCCAGAATCAAGGCTAAGTCGACTTCATGCTCTTTCATCCCATCGTAAAATTGGGAGATAGCATGATCGACAAGATCGTCTATCGCCGCCTCTTTTTCGTATCCACGGCAGGCAAAAGAGATCTTCTTTTTCAGTTGTCTTTTCGAAAAGCGGTAGGTTGACCCATCTTTTCTGATTACTTTGAACTGGTGTTTTTCCTCCTTCTCTTCTTCAGGAGAGATCTCGATCTCCTCTTGAAGAATGGGCTCTTCAAATTCTTGGGTTTTTCGCCTCTCAGTTGCCCTTGAAGCTCGGAAGAGGATGTAGTCTTTGGCAATCTCAAAACATCCTTGGTTCATAAGCTGTTTTTCAATCGTATCTTGGATCCACTCGACGGTAATCAACTCTCCCTTACTGGCTGCTTCGACACAACAAGTGACTACTTCATTGGTAACGAGATTGACTGCATCAATCGTAGAAGTGGGGGTGGGGCCTAAGATATGGAGTGTATCGCGGAATCCTCGTTCGATAGCCGATGCAACTTTCATCGGATTGAAACGGACAAAAGAGACCCCATCGCGGCGGAGGACGTGGAGTGCTCTTGGGGAATCTTTTCGGAGTTTTTTGTGTTGTTCTCTATAGAGAATATAGTCGCGGGCAACATCGTGGTGTTCTGTATCCATCAGCTTGATCTCAACGATGTCCTGCACCCCTTCTACAGTGAGGAGAGTTCCTAAAGCTGCCATACTTTCAGCTTCTTGTACGACTAGATCAGCAATCTGCTCGATTGTGTGTTCAAAAGCATCGGGAAGGTGGCTAAGCTTAGGAATTTTCTTCGTATCACGAAAAGCTGCTTCGATCGCACGGGAGATCCTCTCTTTCCGGAAGGGGACAAGAGTTCCGTTACGCTTGACGATGGTATATTCTTGGGTGGCGGTTTGCTGCATAATCCTATTTTCCTAAGTTCAATCTTTCTTTCTGCTTGCAAAAAAATCGGCCGATTTTTTCACATGAACCCTACAGGTTGTGTTTTCCTGTTTGATAAACCACTATATATAGTATTCCGCTCTTCCAAGTCCACAAAAATCCACCCTCGATTTTCGATTTTTGCTACACTGAAGGGGAATCAATGAGTTAGCGTAACGAGGTATTTTGAAACGGGTCTATTTTATCCCAAATGGGATCACAGCTTTTGGTCTTTCGATCGGCCTTTTTGTGATTTTCAAAACAAGTCTCACTGATCCATCAGGTGATCTCTTTTCTCTTATCCAAGCAGCAGCGATTCTCCTTTTGATTGCGGCTGTTGCTGATCTCGCGGATGGCACTGTTGCCCGCTTAATCAAGGCTGAGAGTGAGTTTGGAGGGCAGTTTGACTCCCTTTCTGATGCCGTTACGTTTGGGGTTGCTCCCCCTATTGTGATGATCAAAAGCTTGTCTGGGGATTTAGGTCGAGTCCTGACGTTTTTTGTGATCATTGCCGCAATGATCTATGCCTTATGTGGCATCTTAAGGCTGGTTCGTTACAACGTACAAGCACGGATAAAACTAGAAGAGAAAGGAGAGAAAAAACCGGTTCATTTTACAGGATTGCCAATCCCTGCTGCGGCTGCAGCCTCTCTTTCTGCCGCCTTGATTCTCCTCTCTCCTTCTCTTTCTGGAATGTTCTCCCTTTCTCTCCAGACGAGGGCATGGATCATGATTGTGGCCTTTATCCTTTTGGGCTATTTCATGGTGAGTCGATGGAAATTCCCAAGTGTGAAAGCACTTCATTTCCGGATCCCCTCTTTTTACCTTGTTTTTGTGATTGGGGTGATTGCTGTTTTGTTTCTGTACGGGATTCTCGAGTTTTTTCCCATTGCCTTTTTCGTGATCTCCTGGCTCTACCTTCTCATTGCGTGGACCTTATCGATCACTCGCTTGATCCTAGGGAAAAAAACCGAGACTCTTGCCGACTTCGAACCCGAAGAAGACGGCTCCGAAGATTTTTGAGGACCCGAGCTTCGGGAGATTCTTTACCGCGAAGGGGTCTAATCATTTATCAAGTATTTACATGACAAGTTTTGTATTAGCCCAAGTTCCCATCCTCAGGCACAAAGTAGGGGGCATGCAAGAGCCTGGTATGCTTGTGTCTGAAGACCAGAATCTTGGTTTTTTAACTGATTTGGGTTACACCCGAATGCCCCAAAGATTAATGCCTTAAAGGCGTAAAGTTACACACAGATGTTGACAGGAGCAGGAGAAAGGGGTATGGAGAAGGCAATCGAAGGAGGAGAGTATGCGCAATAAGATCTTGGTGGTAGATGCTGACCTGGAAACGTGTGAGACTTTAGAGCAGATCTTGGAGGAGTTTGTCCAAGAAGGGGGAGAGATCTTCTTTGCTCATGACCAGGAGAGTGGGCTCTCTATTCTTCACAAGGAGAAGCCTCGTCTTGTCTTTCTCGATACCCATTTAGTCGATGAGTACGAAGGGCAGTGGTTAGAAGATGGCGTCCACATTGTTTTGATGCGGCAGAAGCACGAACCGACCCAAAAGAGCGAAGATTTTATCTATAAACCTCTGAAGAGGTCTCAAGTTCTGGAGAAGTGTCAAGAGGTCTTGAGTCGAGAGACTTTTGCGAAGATCCCCCCCATGTAAATACAACTCGATCGGTTCCAAGAGCAACGAGCCACATCAAAACAGGGGAGACGATCACATCTGAAAAGAAATGTCCCCCTTGCCCAACCCTAGCAATCATCAACCCCCCTCCAAGACTTGCTGTGAGGAGGATCCCGGTTATGACGAGCTTCTGGTTGTTGTAGCGCCTTCCAACAAGGACAAGAGAAAGGAAGTAAAAGCCCATCGCAACGTGACCACTTGGAAATGATCTTTGCGGTTCAGGGGCAGCATGAAAGTGGGGTTTCCAAAAGGGGCGGTAGTCGTGCTCTCCTCCAAATTCGACGATCTGTTTGGGTCGTGGGCGCCCCCAATATCCTTTGAAAAGAACATTTGTTAAGAGTCCGGCTCCAATGACCAAAGTAAGGACCATCACAAGGGCCCCTTTCTGGAAGGGGCGAATCTTTTTGATTCCAAATGAGAGGAGATAGACAAGCAGGGCAAGGGCACCTGTTAAGAGGCCGAAGATCTCTCCATACTTGAAGAGGATGTGGAAGGGGAGAGGATTTGTAAATTCCCTTCCGTCCATATAGAAAAGAGAGGAGAAGTAGAGATCCAAAAAAGGGGTGAAGGGGGCGACAAGCCCTAAAAAGAGAAGGGGGAAGAGCCAAATTTTCATGCGCTAAATGCTAGCATGAGTTAGGATTTCCCCCTATGAAGGATCTGATTTTGTTCCTCTTTTTTGCAGTAGGGATGTTTCTTGGGTGGCTCTTTTCCTATTTCCGTTACCAGACAAAGCGGAAAGAATTTTCTTTGGAAAAGGAGCGGATTGAAGAGAAAATGGGTTTGCTCGAAGAGATGCAGGCCAACTACAGGGAGCAATTCAAAGGAATTTCTGCCGAAGCTCTAAAACAGAGCAACGAGACTTTTTTGCAGATTGCCGAAAGCTCTTTTGAAAAGAGAAACTCCACGATCAGGGAGTGGATGAAGCCGATGAAGGAGTCTCTTTCCAAGTTCGAGGGGAAGATTCAGGATCTTGAAAAAGCCCGGACAGGAGCCTATTCGTCTCTCAAAGAGCAGGTCGCCTCATTGATCGATACCCAGAAAGAGCTTCGCAATGAGACCCAGAACCTCTCTCGCGCTCTTCGTGCACCAGCGGTGCGTGGTCGGTGGGGGGAGATGCAGCTGCGGCGAGTCGTGGAGATGGCCGGAATGCTCGATCATTGTGATTTTTATGAGCAAACGAACCTCTCTACAGAGGAGAAGCGGTACCGTCCCGACCTTCTTGTCCGGTTGCCGGGGGGGAAAAACATCGTGATCGATGCCAAGGCTCCTCTTACCGCCTACCTCGCTGCGATGGAAGAGGTGGATGAGGAGAAAAAACGGCTCAAAATCTCCGAACACGCCCGGCAAGTGCGCAGCCACATGACCGTTTTAAGCCGGAAGGCGTACTGGGAGCAGTTTACTCCCACACCCGAGTTTGTCGTCCTCTTTCTCCCCGGGGAGATGTTTTTTAGCGCTGCTCTTGAGCACGATCCGGCCCTGATTGAAGCAGGGGTCGACCAGAAAGTGATTCTTGCCACTCCCACAACCCTGATCGCTCTCTTGCGGGCTGTCGCCTATGGGTGGAGACAAGAAGTCTTCTCAAAAAATGCTGAGCAAATCAGCGAACTTGGCAAAGAGCTCTACAAACGGATCACCGATATGGGAGGCCATTTCACTAAGGTGGGAAAAAGCCTCTCGCAAGCAGTCCAGTCGTACAACAAGACGGTTGGCTCTCTTGAAACGCGGGTCCTTGTATCAGCCCGTAAATTCATGGAGATGGGGGGCGACCAAGAACTTCCCTCCATCGAACCCGTTGAGACGATCCCCCGCCTCCTCCAAGCCCCCGAATTCCAAGATTCTGACCGAAAAGAAGAGTAAGTCCTTCCTAAAGAATAAGTTTTTGGAAGCAGCCGAGGAGGTGGTCGACCCCTTGCATGGCCCTGTGTGGGGAGGCTTCTTTAGGGAGTCCAAGGGAGGAAGCGATCGCATTTTTGGAAAGATCGCTCTCTTTTAAACAGCGGGCATTTTTTGGGTCGCGCTTGAGGGTTAGGGCAAAAAACATCGAGGCGAGATCGAGCCAGTGGTAGGGCCAACCGTAGTGGACCTGGAGTTCAACTGGGACGATCTGGTTAAAAAACGACCGATCAAAGGTCGGATTCTGGCAGATAAAAGCTCCCTCCTTTTCCCCAAGGGCCATCCGGTTGAAATCGTTGATGATCTCGCTTGCGACGTTTTTCTCGGAAATCCCTTCGAGAGTCTCTTCCCACGTGAAACCGTTCACTGCAAGACTTGCTGGATCGGCCTCTGCCCACACCTCTGGTGTTTGGCTGACGAGGCTTTCAAAACGGTTGAGAGTCTTGCCTGAGAAGGGGTCGACAATCTTGTAGGCGATTTCAAGGGCTCGGTGCTTCTGCGGGTCGAGCCCCGTTGTTTCGGTATCTAAAAAGATTAGTAGCATATTACACACTCTACCTCATTTCTCCATTTCTGTAACGTCCTCCTGCTTCAAGAAAGAAAATAAAAAACGCAAAGACGCAAAGACGCAAAGACGTAAAGAAAAACAAAAAAACTTTATGTCTTCCGTTCTCGTTATTTCCCGGTAGGGGGCGCGAAAAGAACCTGGTTTGCTGCGTGTTGTTTTTTGCCTTTCGGAAATTCTCTTGTGTGATTTATAATCTTCTTGCTATTGGTCAGAATTAGGTGTGAAAGGCTTTGACCCATAGATTTCCCAAAAAGCTCAAATGCGAGCGCTCGGATAGGAGGTAGAGTATGCATCTGATTGAGACTTTCTATCGGCTGGTAAGCCGGTTTCGGTACCCCGTCTCTCTCCCTGAAGAGGTCGCATCCGATCTTGGTTTACATGTTCCCAATTCGGTCTCATTTCAAGAGTTTATTCAATACCTCTCCTCTCCGGAGCACCGTCCTACCAAACTCCGCCGCGATATGCCTCGGATACTTGCCGAGTCAGCCTTCGAGTCGGCTCTCAAAAAAGAGTCGTTCAAATCGTGTTCTTTTTTTTCTTACTATTTCAACAAGAGTTGGCTCGTCTTCGCCCTCCACTACGACCCAGAAGGGCGTCTGAGAAGGGTTTACCTCCAATGCCCTAACTGCATCTCCCAGGAAGGTTTCGATATTCCTATTTAAACTGCGGAGAGTTCAACTTCGATGCTGGCGACGTAGAATTTGGTGAAGCCCTCGTAACCGGAGTCGGTTCCAAAGAAGAGCCAGAGGTCTCCTCGGTTGTCTGTTTTGACGAGAAGCTCTCCTGAGAGAAATTTGGGCTCATAGGTTGGGTAATCGGGATCGACAAGCTCATTGGCAAGGTCTCCGATGACCTTTGCATTTTCTCCTCCTTGGGCTTGGTTCCCCTTATCGACATTGAGGTAGTAAAAGCCGTTTTTCGCTACTTTTTTTGGTTCTTCTGGTGAGCCTCCGATCTTGAAGTAGACACTCTCCCCGGGAGAACCACCGATTCCAAAGGAGTTGGCAGGAACATTTGTCTCGATCCAAAGAGAATAGTTGCAGAGATACTCGGAGTTGGGAGTAAATCCTTCAATTTTTTTCTTGAAGAACATAAAGAGATCGTCACTGTGATTGTTCCCTTTGCTATAGAGTCCTTTGGCATGGCCTTCAAAAGTATAGGGGAGATCGCCCCATCCCCAGCCCAGCTCGTAGAACCGTTCTTCGCCCACAGGAAAGTCGGTGAAATCTCCCTCCCAGCCGTCGGCTCCTTTTGAAAAATCACTTAGGTAGGCATGGCAATGTAAGGAAAAGAGAAGGGTAAAGAGGAGAAAAACTTTTTTCATGATAGATATTTACTTAGTATTGATCTAAGAGTATAATAATGCTCTGTTTAAAACTCTCGGAAAAAATGGAAAAAGAGCTCCCCCCCCAAAAGTTTCGTGAAGTGGTCTTCCAATGTCTTTTCTCCTTTGATGCAGGAGAAGGGGATGAGAAGGGACTTGTAGCTCTTTTGATGAAGCAGCTGGCCCTTTCCAGCAAATATGTGAAGAGAGGTCTGGAGTATGCCCAAAAGATTTGGGAGGAGCGAGAGGAACTCGATGCTCGGATTGCCAATCGCTCCCAGGAGTATGCTCTGGAGAGAATCCACAAAGTAGAGAGAACCGTTTTACGAATGAGTCTTTTTGCCCTCTTGCATGAAAAGGAGCTCTCCCCCAAGATTGTCATCAGTGAAGCTCTCCGTATCACTCGGAAATTCAGTACGAAAGAGGGGAGCCAGTTTGTGAATGTGATCCTAGACGAGGAGTGGAAAAATTCCCTTGGAGTTCCCCTTTCCCCACAAGAAGAACCTCAGCCTCAGTAAATTCTCTAGCCTTGGGATTGGGGGACCTGCCCGCTATTTTACAGAAGCCTTTTCCATAGAGGAGATGCAAGAGCGGCTTTTCTTTTCCCATCAAAACTCCCTCCCCGTCCTGATTTTGGGGAAAGGGTCGAACCTCTTATTTGGTGACGAGGGTTATCCAGGTCTTGTGGTCCTCAATAAAATCGATTTTTTGGAAGAAGAGGCAGGGAATTTTTCTGCGGGAGGGGGGTATAGCTTCGCAAGGCTGGGGAGTTCAACGGCAAGGAGAGGCTGGAGTGGGCTGGAGTTTGCAGCAGGGATTCCTGCGAGTGTAGGAGGGGCGATCTATATGAATGCAGGGGCGGGAGGGTACGAGACGGCTGACTCATTACACGAGGTGGGATACGTGACAGAAAAAGGAGAGTTTATCTGCCTAAAACGTGGGGAGCTTGTGTTTGGCTACCGCTCTTCTCCTTTTCAAGAGAAGAAGGGGGCGATTGTGTCGGGCAGTTTTCTTCTGAAAACCTCACAAGATGCCCATAGGGAGCAAAAAACCTTGCTCGACTACCGACTCAAAACTCAGCCTTATGGGGAGAAAAGCGCCGGTTGTGCCTTCCGCAATCCAGAAGGGGTGAGCGCTGCTAAGCTCATCGACGAGTGTGGGCTAAAAGGGATGCAGATCGGGAGAGCAAAAGTTTCGGAAAAACACGCCAATTTTATTGTAAACATCGGAGGTGCTAAGGCACAAGATGTAAAGGAGCTCATGAACAAAATTCAGATGACGATCTTCGAGAAAAAAGAAATCCTTCTAGAACCAGAGATCCGTTCTATCGATGTTCCGAGCTGATCTTCACTGTCATAGCACGTTTTCCGATGGGACCGACACCCCTGAGGGGTTGATCGATCAAGCGATCGAGATTGGCCTTTCGGGCCTTTCCATCACCGATCACGACACCCTTGCAGCCTACTCTCGGGCAATTATCCACGCAAAAAAGCGGAATTTTCCCCTCCTTCCTGGGATCGAGTTTTCGGCGATGCTCAAAAAAGAGCCGGTCCACATCCTCGGGTATGGATTTTTGCTAGAGAGCGAGTCGATTGCTCATCTGATCGAGACGCACAAGAGAAGGAGAGAAGAGAGAAATCGGTTGATTTTAGAAAAGCTGCGGGATCTTTCGATTAGGATTGACGAGGAGGAGATTTGGGGAGGAAGAGGAACGGTCGGTCGTCCTCATATCGCTCGCGTTTTGGTGGGGCGAGGCCTTGTCGACTCGATTGAGGAGGCTTTTAGAAAATACCTGGGTGATGGGAAGGTGGCTTATGTTCAGGGAACCCCCGTTTCAGTAGAGGAGACCATTGAGACGATTCATCAAGGAGGTGGGAAGGCCGTTATCGCCCATCCCCATCTACTTAAGAGAAGCTCGGTGATCCGTGTGCTTCTTGAAATGCCTTTCGATGGTATTGAGGGGTATTATGCCAGGTTCCCTCTCGACCAAGAGAAGCGGTGGATCCACGAGGGGGAAAAACGGGGGTGGGTGATTACAGGAGGCTCCGATTACCATGGAGGAAATAAGCCCCAGAGTCGTCTCGGCAGCTCCTGGGTAGGAAAAGATGTATTTGATGCGCTCGCGCAAGGGAACAAGGAGATGAAATGGAGTTAGAAGACCAAGTAACCCTCTATGATGAACTATGCAAGCAAATCGAGATACTCGAGCAAAGAAAGAAGGAGCTTGGCTCGCAAATTCTCGACCAGATGCACGAGAAAAAGATGGAAGTGGGGGGCTTTACCGTCCGGAAGGTGGGCAGGCTTTCCATCAACATTTCTATTGAAAAAGCCCATGCCCTCAACGCCGTCGTCTTGAAAGAGGCAGTCAATCGGGACAAAATCAAACAGCTCATCAAACAAGGGGAGCAGATTGAAGGCGTTTCTGAGATCGAATTCGTCTAGGTTTCCATACCTAAAAATACACCTTAGTTTCTGTAAAAAAACAATTAAAATTGCATTCTATTGAGATTTTTTATATAATCGTATTATTCTATTAAACTGGAGGGCTTAAAATGGATAATTCTATTGGTTCAGCTTCTTCTCTCTCTCCTGAAGTGTCACTAGTATTTCAGAAAGAGCAGAATAAAGCTTCTATTACTTTTGCAATTGGAACAATCGCGAGTCTCGGTGCTCTTTTTGTTTTCCTAGCTGCCATGCAAGTGTTGCCAGCTAGTCCAAATCTTTTGAGTCAGTGGAAAGTGGTGAGCTTGGCCGCTGGTTCTCTCGTGCTTGCAGGTGGCATTGCTGGAATGGGGTTTGGGATTTATACGGCTTACCACTTGTCTGGAAGAAAACAAGCATATGAGAGGGGCTCCCAGAATTCTGGGGATTCAAAAAGCGACTTGGTGGAGTTTTTAGCAACGCAGCTGGAGATTGATGACAGTACTCAGATTGCTGGGAATTTTTTTCAGTTAGACGGGGAACACCAAGGCAAGTTGTGTGCTAGAGGGGCAAAAATAGGAAAATTGGATGAGGTTCTCGGTCAAATCCCCAAAGATGTAACGGAACTCAAGATCAGTGCAGGGGAGCATCTAACTGATTTCTCAGCTGGTTCTGATGCAGTGAAGCTCATACTGGAAGAACTCCCAAGGTTTACTGAGTTAAAAACACTGCATGTCGATCTAAGTGGCGTGGCTTATTATTCTGAAGCTGTACAGGGGCAATTGAAGAGTGGAGCACAAGCAATTTCTGCCTCTGAAGGCGTGCACGTGAGTACTACTCTATTTATTGGACAGGTAGAGTTTGAAGGGTTTGTTCGAGATAGTAATTTTCCGGCTGCTGTGGCAGCGATTAACGGTTTGCTCGGCTACCTGAAGAAGCATGAATCTCTTACGGAAATTCGGATAGATTTCAAGGGTGGTGGAGGCACTCTGCAGAAAGTGGGCCCTAACAACATCCGGTTCTTTAACGTGTTGTGAGCCAGAGGAGCGAGGGAGCATGAGGCTGGTTGATGAGGTGGTAGCGATAGACTCTCCATTCTGAGGAGGAGAGTCTTTCCAATCTTGTGAGCAGGGCCTCTTCCTCGTGTTTCCCTTCGGGGTGTCCGGGGTAGCAGGTAATCGAGATGGCGTGAGTAGCAATTTCGAGTGCGTGCTCTATACTTGACAAGGTCGATTCTCTTCTTGTTGTGATCGACTTGTCTCCCCCTGGCAAATACCCTAAATTATAAATAATCAATTTTGGATTTACCTCGGCGAAGGTTGCATGGGAGGCGAGCTTGAGGGTAACGATCTTCGGGAGTTTTGTAGGGAGGGCGGCAAGCCGCCTTTCTGTCTCAAAAAGGGCCTCTTTTTGGATGTCATAACCGACCAGTTGCCCTTTCCCCTGAAGCAACTGAGCTAGGTAGAGTGTGTCGTGTCCATTGCCCACGGTGGCGTCGATCACCAGGTCTCCTGGCTCCACAACCTCCTTCCACAAACGATGCGCAACAGTAATATGCCCTTTCATGAGGAAGAAATTATAGATCAATAATTGCTAAATCAAAAGATTTTTAATTTTCCCTAAGAGCTTTTGGGGATTTTCGTGAGAACCTGATCTTTGGATTTATCTTTTCGAGAATCGATGGATATTTCTTGAAAATTCTTGGGATTTTCGACGCAGGTAATGGCCTTTGGCCATTTTCAAGTTGAAAAGCACAAGAAGATCGAGAAAGATTCCTGATAATCGGAAAGAGAAATTCAAAGA
>JAAKFR010000239.1 GCA_011064985.1 Chlamydiota bacterium | reverse complement strand
GTTCAGACTTCTATTTTGTATGGGCTTACATGAGACTGTTGAAAAATCCACGGCCAACTCGACGTCTGCCGAAACCTCCCCCTCACCTACCAGGCCCTCTCCGGCATGCAAAAAGAGAGAGAAGAGCTCATCTCCCAACAACAGCCTCGCCCAACTCGAAGAGATCTACGGAAGAGCCACCTCTCAAACGGTCCTAGAAAACTGCGCCACCCGGCCTCATCTTTGCCGAGCACGACCCAGAAACCGCCCAAAAGATTTCCCGCTTCCTAGGTAAAACCGAAATCAAAGAAGGGGATCTCCTACGGGCGCCCACCAAGTCCGAGACGGCATCAACCTCTCCCTCCAATCGAAGAAAGCCCCTCTCATCTCTTCCTCCCAGATCCAATTCCTTGAAAACAACCACGCTTACCCGGCAGCACCCCCATCACTAAGCTTTCCCTCGCTTCCAAAAACTAGAACACTGTTTTTCTTTGAAGTTTTCCCTTTAATGGAGTAACCTTAGCGCAGAAATTATAGAAACCCTGAGGAAAGACCGATGATGATTTGTACGCACACAACAGTTGAGCAGGAAACACGAAACGGAACCTTCGTTTGTCAAGGAAAACGATTTGCGACGCAAGAGAAAGTGCATGAGTACTTGAGGAGCTCTTGCCCCTTTGATGTGATCAAGGTGGTGGAAGAGACGAAGTCGTATTTCCTCCACAGAAGTGCGAATAGGTTTGAGCAGTATGAAACCCGTGGAAGTTTACGAAAAGCGCTTGCTTGTGAGACGGAAGGAGCTTGGGTGGAGCTCTCAGGGAAGAAGGTGCAGTATCTGGTTGACAAGGGATGGATCTTCTCCTCGATCCAGAAGGTGAGTGAAGAGGAGTACTTGAGGAGACTAGAGCCTCAAGCAGCCAAAGTGGTCGGCGTAGTACTGGGGATGCTTGCTGTAGCACCAGGAGCTATGGAATTAGGAAGACTCTTAGGATACAGCCAAGTCGCTACGGGGCTTGCTCTCTACAAGTACCCAACCTTAGGTCTTGCTCT
>JAAKFR010000238.1 GCA_011064985.1 Chlamydiota bacterium | reverse complement strand
CACCAGGAGCTATGGAATTGGGAAGACTCTTAGGATACAGCCAAGTCGCTACGGGGCTTGCTCTCTACAAGTACCCAACCTTAGGTCTTGCTCTGACGATGATGACCAAAGTAGAAGCACAAGTTGTAGGCTCAGAGTTTCAAGTCAACACCTACACGACAAGCGACCAATGGGACTCAAGCGCAGCGCCCCTCAATGATGGTGGCTTTGTCGTCACTTGGGAAAGCGATGGCCAAGATGGGGATGTCTATGGCGTCTACGGGCAGAGGTATGATAGCAGCGGCGTGAAAAGTGGGGTAGAGTTCCAAGTCAACACCTACACGACAAGCGACCAACAGGACCCAAGCGTAGCGCCCCTCAATGATGGTGGCTTTGTCGTCACTTGGGAAAGCTCCGGCCAAGATGGGAATGCCTACGGCATCTACGGGCAGAGGTATGATAGCAGCGGAGTGAAAAGTGGGGTAGAGTTTCAAGTCAACACCTACACGACAAGCGGTCAAAGGGACCCAAGCGTAGCACCCCTCAATGATGGTGGCTTTGTCGTCACTTGGGAAAGCTTAGGCCAAGACGGGGATTCATGGGGCGTCTATGGGCAGAGGTATGATAGCAGCGGAGTGAAAAGTGGGGTAGAGTTCCAGGTCAACACCTACACGACAAGCGACCAAAGGGATCCAAGCGTAGCACCCCTCAATGATGGTGGCTTTGTCGTCACTTGGCACAGCAATGGCCAAGATGGAGATTCTTCCTATGGCGTCTACGGGCAGAAGTATGATAGCAGCGGAGTGAAAAGTGGGCTAGAATTCCAAGTCAACACCTACACGACAAGCCTCCAAGATTCCTCAAGCGCGGCACCCCTCAATGATGGTGGCTTTGTCGTCACTTGGCACAGCAATGGCCAAGATGGGGATCTCGATGGCGTCTACGGGCAGAGGTATGATTCTAATGGAAATCCCATAGAGCTAATTCTGTCCAATGCAACGAACACAACATCGACACTCCTATCAACACCAAGCAGTGTTCCTACAGGAACCCAAG
>JAAKFR010000237.1 GCA_011064985.1 Chlamydiota bacterium | reverse complement strand
AAGTCGCTACGGGGCTTGCTCTCTACAAGTACCCAACCTTAGGTCTTGCTCTGACGATGATGACCAAAGTAGAAGCGCAAGCTGTAGGCTCAGAGTTCCAAGTCAACACCTACACGACAAGCAACCAAGATTCCCCAAGCGTAGCACCCCTCAATGATGGGGGCTTTGTCGTCACTTGGCAAAGCTCTGGCCAAGATGGAGATTCATGGGGCATCTACGGGCAGAGGTATGCTAGCAGCGGAGTGAAAAGTGAGGTAGAGTTCCAGGTCAACACCTACACGACAAGCAGCCAATTGTTCCCAAGCGTAGCACCCCTCAATGATGGTGGCTTTGTCGTCACTTGGCAAAGCTATGTCCAAGATGGAGATTCCAATGGCGTCTACGGGCAGAGGTATGCTAGCAGCGGAGTGAAAAGTGGGGTAGAGTTTCAGGTCAACACCTACACGACAAGCGACCAAGATCGGCCAAGCGTAGCACCCCTCAATGATGGTGGCTTTGTCGTCACTTGGGAAAGCGATGGCCAAGATGGGGATCTCTATGGCGTCTACGGGCAGAGGTATGATAGCAGTGGAGTGAAAAGTGGGGTAGAGTTCCAGGTCAACACCTACACGACAAGCTACCAAATATACCCAAGCGTAGCACCCCTCAATGATGGTGGCTTTGTCGTCACTTGGAGAGGCGATGGCCAAGATGGGGATCTCTATGGCATCTACGGGCAGAGGTATGATAGCAGTGGAGTGAAAAGTGGGGTAGAGTTCCAGATCAACACCTACACGACAAGCAGCCAATTTGACCCAAGCGTAGCACCCCTCAATGATGGTGGCTTTGTCGTCACTTGGGAAAGCTCTGGCCAAGATGGAGACTGCGATGGCGTTTACGGGCAGAGGTATGATAGTAGGCGAGTTCAAAGTGGTGTAGAGGTCCAGATCAACACCTACACGACAAGCTAGCAACAGTACCCAAGCGTAGCATCCCTCAATGATGGTGACTTTGTCGTCACTTGGGGAAGCTTAGGCCAAGATGGGGATTCCTATGGCATCTACGGCCAAAGGTATGATAGCAGCGG
>JAAKFR010000236.1 GCA_011064985.1 Chlamydiota bacterium | reverse complement strand
TAAGATTACTGCCTGTCGAGGAGGTTTCTGATGGCTATTTCCCCTATCTCATATGTGAAGACGTTTCTAGAAAAAGAAGAATATCTCGAAGCATTCGACCTACTAGAGGGGGTTGTGATTCGGAAAAGTCCTGACGAAGAGTCTTTGCAACAAGCCTGCGCTTGGATTCCCAAGCTTCTATCTCAACTTACAGAGCAAAAACAAGAATCCATTCTCATGGAATGTTGTGAGGCCCTACAACACTTTCCAAATCTCAAAGAACAAGCAGTGGAAATTTTAACTCTTTATGGAGAACTCGCTCAGAAAAAAGGGCTCTCTCAAGGAGCTATCCAAAGTTTTGCATCAGCTGCATGTCTCATCCCTTCTTCTGAGCTCGATAGAAAGCTCTCAAACACCATTTTGCTACAAAGAAATCTCTCTTCTCATAAGAGGTTGAAGCAAAAGCTCAATAAAGTAGCAGGCCTTGAAGACCCCAAGCCTTTTCAAGACCTTTTGGAAAGCATCGATACGCTACACCAAAGGTTTTCTACGGAAAATAGCGATATCGCCTCTCTTTACGAAGCAGCAAAAGAGGTCTATCGAGGACTCAATATCAACCAAAAAAGAAAATACCTAGACTTTTGGGAAACGTTCATCCTGGAAGCGAAAAAAGATATGCCGCTCAACAATGAGCACTGTTTAGTGGTTTCCTATCGAAAGAAGCTGGAGGACGTGCGTGCGTACTTTCGAGAAAAGGGTAAAACTCGTGAAGTGCAGAAAGAAAGAGCTGCAAAGATGCGAGAGTTTTTCCAAACCCTCTTAGAGGATGCGATCTTTTTGTTGGGTGAGCCTCCGTGCAAGTACGACATCCGAGCGATGGGGTCTCTGGCAAGAGAAGAGGTGTGTCCCTATTCTGATCTGGAGTACTTTATTCTCATTGAGAAGGAGGAAGAGCGAGAGTATTTCCAAACATTGATACAAATCTTTGATCTCCAAATTCGGTCTCTCGGTGAGGCCAACTCAAAACAAGAATTTCTCAACTTCAAACAGAAGCTAGGTCTACAGATTGATCCTGCAGATGAACCCTTGATTGG
>JAAKFR010000235.1 GCA_011064985.1 Chlamydiota bacterium | reverse complement strand
TGGTGTTGATAGGAGTGTCGATGTTGTGTTCGTTGCATTGGACAGAATTAGCTCTATGGGATTTCCATTAGAATCATACCTCTGCCCGTAGATGCCATAGGAACTTCCATCTTGGTCATCGCTGTGCCAAGTGACGACAAAGCCACCATCACTTAAACCTGCTACGCTTGGGAAGTCTTGGTAGCTTGTGGTGTAGGTGTTGACCTGGAACTCTACCCCACTTTTCACGCCGGTGCTACTAGCATACCTCTGCCCGTAGACGCCATGGGAATCTCCATCTTGGCCTAAGCTGTACCAAGTGACGACAAAGCCCCCATCATTGAGGGGTGCTACGGTTGGGTACCTTTGGTCGCTTGTGGTGTAGGTGTTGACCTGGAACTCGAGTCCACTTTTCACGCCGGTGCTATCATACCTCTGCCCGTAGACGCCATAGAAATCTCCATCTTGGCCTGAGCTTCCCCAAGTGACAACACAGCCCCCATCATTAAGAGGCGCTACGCTTGGGAAGTCTTGGTTGCTTGTCGTGTAGGTGTTGACCTGGAACTCGAGTCCACTTTTCAAGCCGGTGCTAGCATACCTCTGCCCGTAGCCGCCAGAAGAACTTCCATCTTGGCCATCGCTTGCCCAAGTGACGACAAAGCCCCCATCATTGAGGAGTGCTACGCTTGGGAAGCCTTGGTTGCTTGTGGTGTAGGTGTTGATCTGGAACTCCACCTTACTTTTCACGCTGGTGCTAGCATACCTCTGCCCGTAGACGCCATTGAAATCTCCATCTTGGCCAGAACTTTGCCAAATGACGACAAAGCCCCCATCATTGAGGGGTGCTACGCTTGGGTATCTTTGATCGCTTGTGGTGTAGGTGTTGACCTGGAACTCGAGTCCACTTTTTACTCCGCTGCTATCATACCTCTGCCCGTAGACGCCATAGGAATCTCCATCTTGGCCTAAGCTTTCCCAAGTGACGACAAAGCCCCCATCATTGAGGGATGCTACGCTTGGGTGCCTTTGGTCGCTTGTCGTGTAGGTATTGATTTGGAATTCTGAGCCCACAGCTTGCGCTTCTACTTTGGTCATTA
>JAAKFR010000234.1 GCA_011064985.1 Chlamydiota bacterium | reverse complement strand
TTACGAAGTAAGCTACCCCATCGTTGTCAATGGCCAAACAGTTGGAACTTACACGGTATCTGGAGGAACAGGGAACTTCACCAATTCGAATGTCAATGTACTGATGATCGACCTCGAAGACTATCAACCCAAAGACGGGGAGGTAATACCCCTCTTCGCGATCCCTGAAGAGGAAAAAGAGTATTGGGAGTCGATCAAAATCCAAGGAGAGACAGAGTGTATCGAAATGAAAGGAGAAGTGATTTCTGAAGATGAAGATGATTATGTTTTTACCATTTCTTTTGCAGAAGGCAATACATGTCGCGTCAATCAAGCGGTAGTCGTACCAGCCTTAAGCCTGTTTTTAAAAGTGTAGGCTCAAGCTGTTGCTTACGTAGATATCTACTCAGAGAAAACGGTCGCCACATTTTTGCTGAGCACGACCTAGAAACCGCCCAAAAGACCTCCCGTTCCCTTGGCGAAACCGAAATCAAAGAAAGCCCCCTCATCTCTCCCTTCCAGATCCAATTCCTTGAAAATAACCACGCTTACCCGGCAGCATTTCCATCACCAAGGTCTCGCTCTCAAAAACTAGAACGCCGTTTTTCTTTGAAGTTTTTTCTTTGAGGGAGTAGTCTTAGCGCAAAAGTTATAGAAACCATGAGGAAAGACCGATGATGATTTGTACCCATACAACAATTGAGCTGGAAACACGAGGTGGGGCATTCATTTGCCAAGGAAAACGATTTGCCTCGCAAGAGAAAGTGCATGAGTACCTGAGGAGCTCTTGTCTTTTTGATACAATCAAGGTGGTGGAAGAGACGAAGTCGTATTTCCTCCACCAGAATGAGGCAGAGTTTACGAGATACGAGACCCGTGGAAGCTTACGAAAAGCGCTTGCTCGGGAGACAGGAGGAGCCTGGGTGGAGTTTTCTGGGAAAAAGGTGCAGTATCTCGTCGATAAGGGGTGGATCTTTTCCTCGATCCGGAAGGTAAGCAAAGAGGAGTACTTGAGGAGACTAGAGCCTCAAGCAGCCAAAGTGGCCGGCGTAGTACTAGGGATGCTTGCTGTAGCACCAGGAGCTATGGAATTAGGGAGA
>JAAKFR010000233.1 GCA_011064985.1 Chlamydiota bacterium | reverse complement strand
GGCCAAAGCTTCCCCAAGTGACGACAAAGCCATCATCATTGAGGGATGCTACGCTTGGGTCTAATTGCAAGCTGGTCGTGTAGGTGTTGACCTGGAACTCTACTCCACTTTTCACTCAGCTGCTAGCATACCTCTGTCCGTATACGCCATTGGAATCTCCATCTTGGCCGGAGCTGTCCCAAGTGACGACAAAGCCACCATCATTGAGGGGTGCCACGCTTGGGCTGCTTTGATCGCTTGTCCAAGTGACGACAAAGTCCCCATCATTGAGGGACGCTACGCTTGGACTTGATTGCTCGCTTGTCGTGTAGGTGTTGATCTGGAACTCTACCCCACTTTTCACTCCACTGCTAGCATACCTCTGCCCGTAGATGCCATATAAATCCCCATCTTGGCCAAAGCTTCCCCAAGTGACGACAAAGCCATCATCATTGAGGGATGCTACGCTTGGGTCTAATTGCAAGCTGGTCGTGTAGGTGTTGACCTGGAACTCTACTCCACTTTTCACTCCGCTGCTAGCATACCTCTGTCCGTAGACGCCATAGGAATCTCCATCTTGGCCGGAGCTGTCCCAAGTGACGACAAAGCCTCCATCATTGAGGGGTGCCACGCTTGGGTACCTTTGGTCGCTTGTCGTGTAGGTGTTGACCTGGAACTCTACCCCACTTTTCACTCCGCTGCTATCATACCTCTGCCCGTAGATGCCTTCGGAGTCTCCATCTTGGCCAGAGCTTCCCCAAGTGACGACAAAGCCCCCATCATTGAGGGGTGCTACGCTTGGGCTCCTTTGGGTGTTTGTCGTGTAGGTGTTGATCTGGAACTCTATCCCACTTTTCATTCCGCTGCTATCATACCTCTGCCCGTAGACACCACTGAGATCCCCATCTTGGCCATTGCTGTACCAAGTGACGACAAAGCCCCCATCATTGAGGGGTGCTGCGTTTGGGCCGTATTGACCGCTTGTCGTGTAGGTGTTGACCTGGAACTCTGAGCCTACAGCTTGCGCTTCTACTTTGGTCATCATCGTCAGAGCAAGACCTAAGGTTGGGTACTTGTAGAGAGCAAGTCCCGTAGCGACTT
>JAAKFR010000232.1 GCA_011064985.1 Chlamydiota bacterium | reverse complement strand
AGTAAAACCCACTTGGGTTTCTGTAGGAACACTGCTTGGTGTTGATAGGAGTGTCGATGTTGTGTTCGTTGCATTGGACAGAATTAGCTTTATGGGATTTCCATTAGAATCATACCTCTGCCCGTAGACGCCGTAGCCATTCCCATCTTGACCAGAGCTTTCCCAAGTGACGACAAAGCCCCCATCATTGAGGGGTGCTACGCTTGGGTCCAATTGGCTGCTTGTCGTGTAGGTGTTGACTTGGAACTCTACCCCACTTTTCACTCCGCTGCTATCATACCTCTGCCCGTAGATACCAGAGAAACTTCCATCTTGACCATCGCTTTCCCAAGTGACGACAAAGCCCCCATCATTGAGGGGTGCTACGCTTGGGGAGTCTTGGTAGCTTGTCGTGTAGGTGTTGACCTGGAACTCTACCCCACTTTTCACTCCGCTGCTATCATACCTCTGCCCGTAGATGCCATAGACATCTCCATCTTGGCCAATGCTTTGCCAAGTGACGACAAAGCCCCCATCATTGAGGGGTGCTACGCTTGGGTCCCTTTGGTAGCTTGTCGTGTAGGTGTTGACCTGGAACTCTACCCCACTTTTCACTCCGCTGCTAGCATACCTCTGCCCGTAAACGCCCCAGGAATCCCCATCTTGGCCTAAGCTTCGCCAAGTGACGACAAAGCCCCCATCATTGAGGGATGCTACGCTTGGGCCCCTTTGGTTGCTTGTCGTGTAGGTGTTGACCTGGAATTCTATCCCACTTTTCACTCCGCTGCTATCATACCTCTGCCCGTAGATGCCATTGAGACTCCCATCTTGGCCATCGCTTTCCCAAGTGACGACAAAGCCCCCATCATTGAGGGGCGCTACGCTTGGGTACTGTTGGTAACTTGTCGTGTAGGTGTTGACCTGGAATTCTATCCCACTTTTCACTCCGCTGCTATCATACCTCTGCCCGTAGACGCCATTGGAATCTCCATCTTGGCCAGAGCTTCGCCAAGTGACGACAAAGCCCCCATCATTGAGGGGTGCTACGCTTGGGTCCCATTGGCCGCTTGTCGTGTAGGTGTTGATCTGGAACTCTACCCCACTTTTCACG
>JAAKFR010000231.1 GCA_011064985.1 Chlamydiota bacterium | reverse complement strand
ATCATCAGTACATTGACATTCGAATTGGTGAAGTTCCCTGTTCCTCCAGATACCGTGTAAGTTCCAACTGTTTGGCCATTGACAACGATGGGGTAGCTTACTTCGTAAACGATCATTTCTCCTAAAATAGTGATTGATCCAGAAAAGCTCACCATATTGCTTGGTGAAGTTTGCTGCGTTGACTGCATCATCGAAGTCGGCGTTTTTCCACTTGGGGAAGTTGAAGATCCTCCCGATGAAGGAGAAGAGGGGGTAAAACCCACTTGGGTTCCTATAGGAACACTGTTTGGTGTTGATAGGAGTGTCGATGTTGTGTTCGTTGCATTGGACAAAATTAGCTCTATGGGATTCCCATTAGAAGCATACCTCTGCCCGTAGATGCCATAGAGATCCCCATCTTGACCAGAGCTGTGCCAAGTGACGACAAAGCCCCCATCATTGAGGGACGCTACGCTTGGGTCCAATTGGCTGCCTGTCGTGTAGGTATTGACTTGGAACTCTACCCCACTTTTCACGCCAGTGCTAGCATACCTCTGCCCGTAGACCCCATAGGAATCTCCATCTTGGAATCTGCTTTCCCAAGTGACGACAAAGCCCCCATCACTGAGGGGTGCTGCACTTGGGGAACCTTGGTAGCTTGTCGTGTAGGTGTTGACCTGGAACTCTACCCCACTTTTCACTCCGCTGCTAGCATACCTCTGCCCGTAGATGCCTCCGGAGTCTCCATCTTGGCCAGAGCTTTCCCAAGTGACGGCAAAGCCACCATCATTGAGGGACGCTACGCTTGGGTACAATTGGTTGCTTGTCGTGTAAGTGTTGATCTGGAACTCTACCCCGCTTTTCACTCCGCTGCTAGCATACCTCTGCCCGTAGATGCCAAAGATATCCCCATCTTGGCCATAGCTTCCCCAAGTGACGACAAAGCCCCCATCATTGAGGGACGCTACGCTTGGGTCCTGTTGGGGGTTTGTCGTGTAGGTGTTGACCTGAAACTCTACCCCACTTTTCACTCCGCTGCTATCATACCTCTGCCCGTAGATGCCATCGCTATTCCCATCTTGGCCAAAGCTTTGCCAAGTGACGACAAAGCCCCCATC
>JAAKFR010000230.1 GCA_011064985.1 Chlamydiota bacterium | reverse complement strand
TACAGCTTGCGCTTCTACTTTGGTCATCATCGTCAGAGCAAGACCTAAGGCTGGGTACTTGTAGAGAGCAAGCCCCGTAGCGACTTGGCTGTACCCTAAGAGTCTTCCTAATTCCATAGCTCCCGGTGCTATAGCAAGAATTCCCAGCACAACCCCAGCCACCTTGGCTGCTTGAGGCTCTAGTCTCCTCAAGTACTCCTCTTTGCTTATCTTCCGGATCGAGGAGAAGATCCACCCCTTGTCGACGAGATACTGCACCTTCTTCCCAGAAAACTCCACCCAGGCTCCTTCCATTTCGCAAGCAAGCGCTTTTCGTAAACTTCCACGGGTCTCGTATCTCGTAAACTTTGCCTCATTCTGGTGGAGGAAATAGGTCTTTGTCTCTTCCACCACCTTGATTGTATTAAAAAGACAAGAGCTCCTCAGGTACTCATGCACTTTCTCTTGCGAGGCAAATCGTTTTCCTTGGCAAACAAACGCTCCATTTCGCGTTTCCAGCTCAACTGTTGTGTGCGTACAAATCATCATCGGTCTTTCCTCATGGTTTCTATAACTTTTGCGCTAAGACTACTCCCTCAAAGAAAAAACTTCAAAGAAAAACCGTGTTCTAGTTTTTGGGGGCGAGGGAGACCTTGGTGATGGGAGTGTTACCAGGTAAGCGTGGTTGTTTTCGGGGTATTGGATTTGGATGGGAGAGATGAGGGGGCTTTCTTCGATTTCGGTTTCGCCAAGGGAACGGCAGATCTTTTGGGTAGTTTCTAGGTCGTGCTCGGCAAAAATGTGGCGACCGTTTCCTCTGAGTGGATGTCTATGTGAGCAGCAGCTTGAGCCTACACTTTTAAAAGCAGGCTTAAGGTTGGCAAGACCACCGCTTGGTTGACGCGGCACGTTTTGCTTTCTGTGAAGACAACATTGAAAACATATCCTGCATTTTGAGAATCTGAAAGTACTTCTCCTCCCATTTCGAGACACTCAGCCTCTCCTTGAATCTCGATCGACTCCCAGTACTCTTTTTCCTCTTCAGGGATCGCGAAGAGGGGTATTACCTCCCCGTCTTGAGGCTGGTAGTCTTCGAGGTCAATCATCAGTACATTGACA
>JAAKFR010000023.1 GCA_011064985.1 Chlamydiota bacterium | reverse complement strand
GAAAAATCAGGGAAATCACTCACCTCATTATACTGTTTTGGGTATCTCGGATCCTGACAAAATACAAAGTGAAATTGCTGTACTATGTCGACAAAATTTTTCGGTTCAGATTCGGCCCAATTTTAGAGTGCTTACACACGCGGGTAAGAACGTCGTCCTGATATACATCCCTGAAGTAGAAGCACATGAAAAACCAGTGTATATCAAAAGCAAAGAGCTTGAAAAAGGGGCATTTCGGCGCATCGGACCAACCGATCAGCTTTGTACGCGCGAAGATATTGAATACCTCTATCAAGGGCGATTCCAGAAAAAGTATGATGAAACAATTCTGGAAAATACCTCCCTAGAAGACATAGATTCTGATGCTTTGAAAATATATCGACGGATGAGGGAAGAGGTGAATAAGAATGCAGAAGAGTTGAAGTATTCCGATGAGGAACTACTTCAATCTCTCTCCGTTCTTAGACCTTCAAAAGGGATGAAATTCCTAAATGTAGCAGGGTTAGTTCTCTTTGGAAAATCGAGCTCTTTGCGTCGTATTTTTCCAATAGCTACTCGTATAGACTATATCATGATCGAAGGGAGGGATTGGGTTCCTGATCCTGATAGGCGGTATCATTCGATTGAGATAAGAGAGAGTCTTCTGACAGGGATTCCCCGTCTTCTGCAGCAAATCATGACAGACATTCCACAAGCCTTTGCCCTAGATTCTGATGAGATCTTCCGAAAGGATAATCCGATTATTCCAAGAAAAGCGATTCGAGAAGGTGTCTGCAATGCTCTCATGCATAGAGATTATACGATCAATAGTCCCGTCCAAATCAGGAGATATTCAAATAGAATTGAATTTGAAAACGCAGGTTACTCTCTTAAACCCGAAGATCAGTTAGGGTTACCAGGTTCAATTACCAGAAACGACACCATTGCCACAATCTTACACGAAGTAAATCTTGCTGAAACGAAAGGGACTGGCATTAGAGCAATGAGAGATTCCATGCAAGGGGCAAATTTGACCATACCACTGATAGAATCTGACCGATCCTCAAATCAATTTCGACTTACCTTTCTAACCCATCACCTTTTTGACAAAAGAGACATTGGATGGCTCGGGAAATTTAAAAATTGTAGCTCGAATGATGAAGAAGCTCGTGCTCTCATCGTAATACGTGAAATGGGAGTCATTACGAAGGTGGATTTCCGAATCATCAATACAGTAGATACCCTCTCTGCGAGCAATAGCCTGCGCAAACTGCGAGATTTAGGGTTTTTGGAGCAAAAGGGGAGAGGTGCCTCCACCTACTATATTCCTACCAAGAGGATGCTTACTCCTATCGAAGCTCCGGACATAAGCGAGGGAACCCGTCACATAAGCGAAGATGAAATTCTAAAAATCCCCTCAGGCTTAAAGAAAAAATTAAACAAACTAACAGGAATACCCCCATCACCAAGCTTTCCCTTACCTTCAGATGACCTACTTAACATCAGTGGTGAGAGTTCTCCTCTCATCATCTCCTATTTGGGCAGAAAGGGTAAATCATCTGAAAAGGTCGTCTAAGGTGACTTCAGAATGTACCAAATCTTCTGAATACATATTTCTCTTTAGCCCGTAAGTTGTGACCATTGCCAAGAAAATTTGCTTTTTAGTAGGAGTTTTTCTATTAGGATAATTCTGTTCTACAACTTCGATTTTGTTGTTCAATGCGCTAGCATAATTCTTATCAACAAGAAATTGATGATCACTATATTTGATCTCACAAAGAGTAATTACGTTATCATCTCTATCAATCAGAAGATCTATTTGAGCACCTCGTTTTTTTGTTTTTTTGGGGGGATGGTATAACCAACTGCCACTTTTATAGTTTAGGTCTTCTAAATCTAAGTGTTTGATTATTTGGTCAATATGCTTAAAACAGACACTTTCAAAAGCATGTCCTGCCCAGACGGCCTTTTCAGAGGTTTTTATGAGTTTCTGCCACTGGCTTTTTTTTTGTGCATGTGTGCCTGTTCTAATACTTGGATCTATCCACTTTAAGTAGAAGAGCGTGTATTCATCAACAATACGGTAAAAACGATCTCGTATGTTTTTTCCCAGGGGAACAAATAAACGGATAAATTCAGATGCTTCCAATTCAAGCAATCTCTTATTTAATGTTCCGCCGGAAGATAATCCCGTGACTTCTATGATTCTTTCACGTGATAGAGAATTTCCTGCTTTTGCTATTGCTCTTACGATTTGTAGGTTGATTTCTGCTTGCTCAAATAGGGATCTGAATAAATTCGCAAATTCAGAATATAGGATCCCATTTTTCTCGAAACAGAGCTTGTTAATGACTTGGGCGGAGGATTCTCCTCTTTTTGCTTCTTTGAGATAAAAAGGAATCCCGCCTATGGCCATATACAAATCCAATACCTGTCGATGAGTAAGATTAACATTTCGAGCTGCCAAAAATTCCTTAGTCTCTTTAAGACTAAATGGCTCGAGTAAGATTTTTTTTGTCAGACGATTATAAAGGCCCCCTTTTGCATAAATGATATTTTCCAACATCCAAGAAGCAGCAGAGCCGCAGACGACTAATATCAATTTAGGCATTCGGCTCCATTTCAAGTTCCAGTAGTATTCTAAAGCTGGTATTAATCCAGATTTTCTTGAGGCTAGCCAGGGAAGTTCGTCAAGGAAAATAATAACTTTTTTATTTTTTGGAATAGATTCTATCTGTTGACTCAACAGGGCAAATGCCTCCTTCCACGATTCAGAAGGTTTGATGGGAACATCATTAAAAAATGTTTTAGAGATAGCTTGAGCAAAATTTTCGAGTTGTTCATGGAGAGACAGATCTTTGACTCCTGCAGTCTCGAAATAAATACCTTTATTGCTGAAGTACTCTCTGATTAAATAGGTCTTTCCAACTCTTCTTCTACCATATATTGCAAGAAATTCAGCTTCTTTGGATTGAGAGACCTCTTTTAAAATTCTTCTTTCCGCTTTTCTTCCTATAATACTTTTTTCTGCCATGAGCTTCTCATATTTTTGATTCCAAGCCAGCATTCCGATTTATGGCTGGATATAAGCTAAGTATACCCAGCCACATCTTTCTTGTATACCGAATTATGGCCGCATATAGAGATGATATATTCAGCCATATCATGAGATGATTTTCCCTAAAAATCTCCCGATGTCTAGAAGAACCGATAAAAAACCAAGATTCTGGTCTTCAGACACACGCCTAAGCGCAACTACATGCTGAACGTGAAAAATCCATTCTTAGTACCTCTCAACTAAGTAGGTTAACAGTGTTTTACACCCGGCATATCCAAAGACACAAAGGCGTGAGAGACACAAAAGATCTGCTGTTCCCTTGGAGAAACCGAAATCAAAGAAAGTGTGATGGGTCAGAGGATTTGGAAGTCGCGGATGAGGAGCTGGATGCTGCTTTTGTTGTGGAACTTGTTGATTTGGGGGGTGTAGGCGATCCGAAGAGTGAGGTTTTTTTGGCGAAGAAGGGTCCGTTTGTCGGCCATCCCAAAACCGATTCCCTCGAGCATCCGGTCATCTTGTTCTAGATAGAGCTTGAGGTGGGAAGTTCCGATCACTTTTGGAGGCCAGGCTTGTTTCGCTTCACAGTAGAGAATAGGCTGGGAGTTTTCATTTCCGTAGGGCTCAAAAAGTTCGAGGGAGGAGAGAAGATCGTAGCTGAGATCTTTGAAATCTGCAGGGGCGTCGAGATAGAGTTTAGAGAGGATGTCCTGGTCACGGAGGGTGGAGTTAGCAGCGTGGACAAATCGCTTGGTGAACTTCTCGATATTCTCTTCTTGGATCGTAAGGCCTGCAGCAAAATCGTGTCCCCCATAATTGAGGAAAAGATCACTCGATTTTTTCAAGACGGGGAGGAGGGGGAACTCACGAATCGTTCTGATTGATCCTTTACCAATTCCATTGTCTATAGCGATCATTACGGTGGGGCGGTTGTATAGCTTGGTGATCCGAGCTGAAACAATCGGGATCACGCCGGGATGCCAATTCGAAGAGCTTAAGACAATCGCTTTATTTTTCAGAAGATCGGGGTGTTCTAAGAGGGCTTTTTCTACATCTTGAGAAACGATCTGCTCGATCTTCTGCCTCTCGATATTGAAAAGGTCGAGCTCTTTTGCTAATTCTTCAGCCTTTTTCTCGTCACGTACGAGGAGGAGTTCAACTCCCTTAGTAGGATCTGCAACTCGTCCCAGACTATTCATTCTCGGAGCAATTTTTGTGGCGACCTCGATGGTTCCGATCTCAGAGGTTTCGACCCCACAGATTTCAAAGAGTTTGAGCAGGCCGAGTCGTTTGGTTTTTTGGAGTTGTTTTAGGCCGTAACGGACAAGAATCCGATTCTCATCTAGGAGGACCCCCATATCGGCAATGGTTCCAAGAGCTACAAGATCGAGATAGACTTTGAGGTCGACTTTTTTAGGGGAGATCTCTTTTTTTGAAACCAATTGATTGAGCACAGCATGCGCGAGTTTAAAGGCTACTGCAACTCCTGTTAGATCGCGATTGGGATAGGTTTGGCTCGGGACTTTGGGATTGAGGATCGCGAAGCAATCGGGGAGTTTTTCGGTGGGCTCGTGGTGATCTGTGATGATCACATCGATTTTATGTTGCTGGATCTTCTGGATCTCTTTCCAGGCAGTGATGCCACAATCGACTGTGATCATCAAAGTACACTCGTGCTCAAGGGCAAAAGTCAATCCATCTAAAAAGAGCTGGTGTCTTTGGATATTTTGGTTGGGGACATAGTATTTAACGTTCCCCCCAACTTTTTTCAAGAATTCAGCAAGCAGGGCCGTACCCGTCATCCCATCGACATCGTTGTCGCCGTAGATGAGGATCTTCTCCCCTTTTTTTAACGCTTTCATCACCCTTTTGACAGCCTTTGACATATCTAAAAAGTCTTTGGGGTCATACAGGTCAGGGAGCTTTGCGTAGAGAAAGCGGTTGATATGGTCGAGAGAGTGAAAGCCACGCGTATGGAGAATTTGCGCTGTGATAGGGTGAATGCGAAATTCTTTGATGACTTGCTCTTCCCAAGACTCATCCTTAATGGGATAAATCCAAATAGGGCTTGGAGCGGTTGGGGGTTCCATCGTATTTTATTCCTTCATTAGCCTGATCATACCAAGAGAAGTGGTGTATAGCTACCACTTTTGTCAGCAAATTCTAAGCCCTTTTTGCAGAAGGAGATTCTTCAACGTGTTCCCTTTTATGAAAATAGAGAAGCATCGGAGCCGCGATATAAATCGAGGAGTAGGTACCGATTCCCACCCCTAAAGTCATGATAAGAGCAAAATTGAAGATAGAACTCCCCCCAAAGAGAACAAGGGCGATCAAAACGAGAAGGGTTGTCCCCGAAGTCATCAGAGTACGGCTTAACGTAGCATTCAAGGCGTGGTTGATGATCTCGTGGAAAGAGAGCTTGCGATAGAGACGCAAATCTTCTCTGATTCTGTCAAAAATGATGATCGTGTCATTGAGAGAATAACCCACAATGGTCATAAGTGCCGCAATTACTTGTAGATCGATCTGGATCCCCTCGTAAAAGAGGTGGAGGAGAGCCAAAATTCCTAAAGTGATCAACAGGTCATGTGCCAAGGCAAGCGTAGCGCTAATCGCGTACTTAAATTCAAAACGGAAGGTGATGTAGGCCAAAATACAGAGGAGCGCTAGACCGAGGCCAAGGAGGGCTTGGTTGCGCATCGTATCTGAGAGCTGTCCACTCATCTCTGTCCAATATTGGTTGAGCTTAGGCAGTGAGGCGGGATTGAGCCGGAGTCCCCCATCTTCTAAAGCATCGACAATCCACACAATCCGTGGGTAGGTTTGGTAGGCAAAAAGGGGTTGTTCAGCAGGTGGCGTTTCACCAATCTGATAGAAGGGCTTCCCCTCTTGTTCAATGTTCGTTCCGAGTTGGATACGGAGTTGGTTCGGCTTATTGAGCTCTTGGATCTGGAAATCGCTTGGTCCTGCTCCGGCTTTTTCAAGAGCTTCAGTTGCAAGCAACCTGTAGTCGGTGTTGGGCTCTTCAAGCAAATCGATAGTGATGGCGTAGCCTCCAGTAAAGTCCATCCCAAAGATGGTCTCCCGGTCTTTTACAAGGAAAAAGCCCCCTACGAGGATCAAGACTGCAGAGATGAGAAAGATCCCTTTGGCTTTGGAGAGAAAATCGATGTTTGTCTTTCCAAAGAATTGGGCCATTTTCAGCTCTTTGTGCTTGGGGTTTTGGACCCAGCTAGCAAAAAAGAAGCGGGTCACAAACAAGGAGGTGAACATCGAGGAGAGAATCCCAATGATGAGAGTTAAAGCAAACCCTTTAACAGGACCCGAGTCGAAATTGAGGAGGATCACAGCTGCGATGATGGTCGTGAGGTTCGAATCGACAATCGCCGTGAAGGCTTTGCGGTACCCAGTATGGATTGCAGAGGCAAGTCTTTTCGAATTTGCAAATTCTTCTCTGATCCGTTCAAAAACCAGCACGTTTGCATCAACAGACATCCCCACAGCGAGAATAATCCCCGCAATACCTGGCAGAGTAAGAGCCGCTCCCAAATTCTGCAACACTCCCCAAAGGATGAGAAGGTTAAAGAAAACGGCGCAACTTGCCACAACCCCGCTAAAGCGGTAGTAGCTACACATCAGAACAAAAACGAGCACAAGTCCGAGCGACGCAGCGAGAATCCCTTGCATCCGCTGCTCTTTCCCAAGGTCGGGACTGACGTTTTCTTCAGAGAGGATGTAGGGGGTGAAGCTCAAAGAGCCAGCTTTGAGGTCTGCTGCCAACTGGTTGATCTCCCTTTGGGAAAAATTCCCACTGATACGGGCACTCTCCCGAAGAGGGGAGTTGAGAGTGGGAGCGCTGATGATCGTCCCATTTAGGATAACAGCCATTCTCCATCCCCGTCCTTGGGAGACAGCTTCTCTTGGGGTGCCGCCGATTTTCTCTTCAGAGAATTGGGAGGTCCAGGAGTAGAAATTGTCTCGTGGATTGACTTTCTCTCCCTCTTTGTTGACGTAAGCACCACGTACATTGAAATGGAGTATATTTCCTTCAGAAGAATCGTACCCTGTTTGGACGTCGGTTAGGCTCGCCCCTTCGAGAGCATAATTACGGAATACAATGACAAGAGGGTAGGTCTGCCCCTGCCAATCGGAATAATCCGACCCTCTGTAAAGAGAGATAGCAGAGAGAGTGTCATCAAAACCTCCTGACCTAGGAGAGGACTTTGGTCCGGCAAAGCGGAGTCCATTGTCGTAGAGGAGACGAGCATGTGGAGAGAGAGGGGTAAACTCTTCTGGATTTTCGGGGTTCCCTCCAAGATGTTGCCAGGCGATCTCATTGAGATTTTCTGGATCGGTCCGGCTTGTGATTACAGCCTCGTTCCAAACCTCCTCAAGGAAGATATTTACAGCTTCTCCAAGGTTGGGGGTTTGGGCAGTAAAGCTCTCGTTGACAACGTGGAAATACATCGCAGAGGCTTGCACGAGGTCACTTGCTGTAAGACCTTGAGAGCCTGGGAAGTCGAGGACAATGGCAGACCCTTCTGTCCGGATCCCCACTTCAGAAACACCGAGTCTGTTGACCCTTTGGTAGAGCTCATTGACCGCCTGCTTAAGGTCAGCCTCGTCGGTAATCGGTTGGTTCTCTTGGTTGCGGAGTCCCACTCGTACCGTTTTCCCTCCGGAAAGGTCGAGCCCCCATTTCAAGATCTTCCGCTCATCTCCTCGGAAGTACTTAGCAAAACTGAGCTTCATATTGCTTAAGAAGACATTTTGGGTTGGAGGAGGGACATCGTAGCGATTCTCTTTTTCGACGCTTACTTGCGCCTGTTTGTACTCATCTCGCCATTTCACGAGGTCTTCATGCATGGCAGTTTGGATTTTGTTGAGAGTGAGAATCCGCTGCTCTACATCGGTAAATTCGAGAAGAGCGAATCTTTTATTTCCTTTTACTGAAAAATCCTCACGAGTTGCCGCTACGAGGTAGGAGTAGTAGTCATCCAGCTCAAAAATATAATCGTTTTTGAACTGAGCAGGGAGGTCGCTACTTGCTCCTGAGTAGCCGATGAAGCCGTTTTGACGCAAAAGATCCTGCAGATTACGGAATTCTTTTTCAAAGGTGGTTTTTTCGGGGCCGTCAGGAAGGTCTTGGTACTTCTGCTTGATCGTTTCAAACCCTTTGGCAATGACATACAAGGAACCGTTACGAAAGCCCTCTAGAGGCTCTTTTTCAGTAACAGGGGTGTAGATCACAAGGCCGAGTTTTTTCTCCTCAGCCGGGAGTTTTTGGAAATCGGAAAACGAGAGGACTGGGTAGTCGACAGAGGAGAAATCTCCCTTGCTTGGCTGCCAACCCCCTTCAAGGAGTCCAGCAATCGTTGTAGCCTGTTCTTCAGCAACGGCACCCAAATCAAGAGCAAGAAGGCTCGAACTACTGGTCAATTGGTTTAAGGTGACGACAAAATTTGAAAGAGAGGGGGCAATCGTCTCATCAGAAGAGCGGGATACGGCTGCGATATTGTTGAAGAGGAGTTGGTTGAGTTTTTCTTGCTCAATTGCCTCTAACTCGGTTGTGTTCTCCCGATCGCGGATTGCATTGACATCAGAGTGGAGAAGGATTTGGATCTGATCTTTATTCCAATCGATCTCAAGGGCACTCACAAATGGATTCCGGTTCCCAATCTCGATTTTCTGGACTTTCTCGGTAGGGATAGGAGAGGCAGTAAGGGAGGTGTCAACAGACTGCTCTGTAAGAGGTGAGAGCCCTTTCTCAAACAGCGCTTGGTTTCGACGGACAATAGCAATTGTCGAATTGAGCACATTTTTTTGGTTTTTTAACGCTTCGAGCCCTTGTTGCTGGTTAGTAGAGAGGAATTTCCCTTCATCTTGGAGCTTTTTTTGCTCCTCCAGTAGGTTGTTGATACGAGTCTGGAGTGTTTGGCCAACAGTTTCGAGTTTAGCTAGAAACTTCGTCACCAGATCGCGCCTATTTTCCTTCGATAGCGACTGGGTGAAGGTGGCAAAATATCTCTTTGTGATGGGGTTTTCATCCCCAAAAGCCGTCTCGTATTCGACGATGTTTCTGGCAACGCGGATCACCTCCTCATCGCTCCCTCGATTTTGGGCGATTTCTAAGAGAAGGGTTGCAGGGTCACTCTCTCCACCAAAGCCGACAGCAATCTGTCCTGCCCTCTCATTTACGAGCTTTTGGTAGGGGAGGGAGACTTTACCATCCTCATCTTCCTTAGGGATAAAGCGGAAGTAGTTGGCTAGTTCATTTGGGTCGAGGTGGATTCCGATACGCCTCTGTACGGTGACCGTTTTTGAGTCAGAGTCAAAAGAGCGGGGATCGGGGCTAAGCTGAGCGGGAACAAATGGAATGAGTGCTCCTGCCCGGAAGAGGATTTGGGCAAATTTTTGGGCATCTTCCGCCGTCTTGAAGGAGACTTGCGCAAGTTTTGGATCTTCGGAATCTAAAAGAATAGAGGTGGGCTTCAGTCCTAAGTTTTTGGATTGGGCTTTGAGCCAGGAAATGGTAAAACCTTCCAGGCTATTGACCCGGTTGACCATCTTGTTTGCAACGGTTCCCGCCTCTTTCTCCCCAATGGGGCTTTTTAGAGGTTGTGCGTAGTAGAAAATCGTTGGGAGGATGTTGTAAATCGTGAGCAAGACTACCGCTAATATGAAGTAGAGTTGCCATCTTTTGGGTTTTTCCATGCTTCTTGTCCTTACTTGTATACACTATAATCCTCACGAAGATATCACCCCACTGATTGGGATGCAAAGCTTAATAGCAAAATTGCACAACAAGCAACTAGAGTAACTTTACCCAAGTGATTAAATTTTATTTCAACCACAGAGAACACAGAGAACACAGAGAACACGGAGAGAATTTATCTTGGGTGTAACCCAAATGATTTTGTTCTGCAGCTTGTGGTTCGGGCTTGAATCGAATCATCCTCTTGGCTACTCTCTGTCGGCATGAGTGCTTCTATTTCTACCTCTCTCCGTTCCCGGTTTTTTTCGGAAGAAGAGCTTGCTTGCGTGCAAGGGGGTGATGTGCCCAGACACGTTGCTATTGTGATGGATGGGAACAGACGTTGGGCTACGCGACAACTCTCCTCTTATACGGAACAAGAGCTCGAGGTGGCTGAAATGCGGGGGCACTGGGCGGGAGCTGAGGTCGTAACAGAGATTGTGGAGGGGGCTATTGATCTTGGGATCTCTGTTTTAACAGTCTATGCCTTCTCTACAGAGAATTGGAGCCGGAATTCTACTGAGGTGGAGGAGGTGTTTCACATTTTTGAACATTTTCTTCGGGCTAATCGTGCGAAGATGGTCGAATGGGGGGTCCGTTTTTCGGTGATCGGTGACCTCTCTCCTTTGCCTAAAAGTCTTGTTCAAGAGGTCGAAACGACCAAAGGAGCGACTCGAGAGGGAGGGGCTCTCGACTTTGTAGTAGCGTTGAATTATGGAGGAAGAGATGAGATCAGGAGGGTGATCGGCTCTATTGTCGATGCGATTGAGCACGGGGATTTTGCAAGAGATGCTCTCACAGAGGATCTGATCAGCCAGTTTCTTGATACCGCTTCTTTTGGGGATCCCGATCTACTCATCCGGACAAGTGGGGAGAAAAGGGTGAGCAATTTTCTCCTCTGGCAGCTCGCCTATGCCGAATTTTATATAACAGAGACGTTATGGCCCGACTTTACCCCTCGCCATCTAATGGAGGCTGTGCTAGATTTCCGAAAACGTAGCCGCCGAATAGGGAGGTAATGGGCGAGAAGAATCCAAAAAAGAATTCCGATTTATTGCAAAGAACTCTTGTTAATGGTCTTGGAGCAATGTTCATTGCTCTTTTCCTGTTTTTAGCCGAGATTCCACCCTTGCGTTGGCTATATGCAGGAGCTGTGGCTGCGATTGCTGCTGTGGCTCTTTGGGAGTACTACCAGATTGTTCGAAAAAAAGGCCTCTATCCTGCTCTTCTTCTAGGGCTTATTTCCACGGTTCTCTATGTCTTTGCGATTTTTTGTAAAACACAAGGACCTCACCAGTTTTGGCCGAGCTTTTGGCAACAGGCTCCTGAAATTATTCTTGCCCTCGCCTTTTTCGGCTGTTTTGTCTACTTCACGGTCGTTGGAAAATCTCCCATTCTCAATATCTCCACAACTTTTTTGGGGATTGTCTATATCGGGGTCCCCTTAGGGATCTTCGTAAGAATTATGTATTTTTTCCCCGATATGGGAAACCAAGACCTCCATTTTCGTGGGAGCTTCTGGATAATCTATCTCATTGCGGTGACCAAAAGTGGTGATATCGGAGGATATTTTATCGGGCGCTTTTTTGGGAGAAAGAAGCTAGCTCATAAGCTGAGCCCCAATAAAACCTTTGAGGGTTCCATCGGGGGGCTTGTCGCCTCCACTTTAGTGAGCCTCTTTCTCTGTTTTTTAGGCCAAGAAATCGGGGGAGGGTTTATCGATTTTACTTACGTCCAATCGATCTATCTTGGGTTGATTGTGGGGGTTATGGGGCAGTTAGGGGATCTTGCTGAGTCCTTTTTAAAGCGGGATGCGAAGGTAAAAGATAGCAATTCGATTCCCGGTGTTGGGGGGATTCTAGATATGGTCGACTCCCTTCTCTTTTCCGCTCCTGTAGTCTATATGTTTTTAAAACTGACGTAGAGGTTTTTGTTTTGATCATTACAATTGATGGCCCTTCTGGAACAGGAAAAACAACGATTGCCCGTCTACTAGCTGAAGAGTTGCACTATCGCTTTTTTGATACAGGAGCGATGTACCGAGCAGTTACCCACAAGATTTTGCAGGAAAAGATCGAGTTGCAAAACTCTGAGAAGATAGAAAAGCTTCTCGATACTTTCCAATTTGACATCCGTACTCTTGAGGATAAGAAGGGATATTTTGTTGATGGGGAGGAGGTGACCGAGGCGATTCGTTCGAAAGAGGTGACAGCCTATGTGTCAGAAGTGGCAGCCCTCCCTCCTGTAAGAACCGCTCTTGTTTCGATCCAGCGAGAGTTTGGAAAGGGAGAAAACGCCATTTTTGAGGGGCGGGATCTTGGGACTGTTGTGTTTCCTAAGGCCGAGATCAAAATCTACCTCACTGCCCGCCCTGCAGTTCGGGCGGAGAGGCGTTATGAGGAGCTCAAAGAACAGGGGATGCCAGTCTCGCCTGATGAGGTAGAAAAGCAGCTACTAGAGCGGGATCATTTTGACTCCACTCGGGAGCTTTCCCCTTTAAAGCAAGCCGAAGATGCTCACTTAATCGACACCTCTGATTTTACCATTGAACAGGTGATCGACCAGGTTCTAGCCATCACAAAGAAAAAAACATGATGTACTTTTTATGTTCTTCGATAGTTTGGCTGTATGCCAAGATCTTTTACCGTCATAAAGTGTATGGGAAGTCGCATGTCCCAAAAGGAGGGGGCATCATCACTCCCAACCACACCTCTTTTCTCGATCCGCCACTCGTGGGGATCTCCTGCCCCACTAAAATCCATTTTCTCGCCCGAGACACTCTCTTCCAAAAGCGCTTCCTCGGATGGTTGATTCCGAAACTCAATTCCCATCCTGTTAAAAGGCAGAAAGGGAATGTCCAAGCGATGCGTACAGTCATTGATCTTGTGGGTAAAGAAGAGAAGGTGTTGATTTTTCCGGAAGGGCGCCGCTCCCCAGATGGAAAGTTTTTGTCTGGTCAACTTGGGGTAGGGATGCTCGTACAGCGGACCGGATGTAACGTCATCCCTGTCTATATCCATGGAACGCACGCAGTTTGGCCCGTTGGGAAGAAGTTTTTCAAACTTTTCGGAAAAACGGCAGCTGTCTTTGGCTCTCCTCTTACATTTTCACAAGTCTCTGTTGAGGACAAAAAGGCTGCCCAAGCCCAAATCGTAGAGACCATCATGGACCGAATCAAGGAGCTCAAAGCCTGGTATCTCAACGGGGCCAAGGGAACTCCTCCGTGAATTTTCAAAGTCAGACTTTGAAATTCCTTGCGCCGGCCTCCTGGCTAAAGGCATAATAGGGATATGCCTTATTATCACCGTAAGCTCGAACCTCTACTCTTCCAGTCTCTCAAGCAGTTCCCGGTCTCTCTCATCACTGGGCCAAGACAAGCTGGAAAATCGACCCTTCTCAAACAGTGCCTACCCAATTATCAGTATGTTACATTAGATGATCCTGCCCTTCGTGCTCTTGCTCTTGAAGATCCCGAGCTTTTCCTAAGCACACACCCTGATCCCCTTATTTTAGACGAAATTCAATATGCTCCTAACCTCCTTCCGTATATCAAGATGCGAGTCGATGTCGATAGGGGGAGATACGGCCGTTATGTGTTAACAGGTTCCCAGTCGTTTCAGTTGATGCAAGGGGTTTCTGAAACGTTAGCGGGTCGTGTGGCGATTTTCCATCTTTACCCCTTTACATGGGATGAAGTGGAGGCAGTTCCCTCTCATGCCCAAGAGGCTCATGATGAGCTTAAGCTCTCGAAAAGGATCATCGAAGGTTTTTATCCTGAGTTCTTTTCTAATCCAGAAATCAATTGGAATCTTTGGTCCTCTTCTTATGTGACAACCTATCTGGAGCGAGATGTCCGGAATATCAAAGCAATCAGTGACCTTGCACGTTTCCAAACATTTATCAACCTATTAGCTGTCCGCGCGGGGAGCTTGCTCAACCTTTCTGAAGTGGCAAAGGAGTGTGGAATTTCTCAACCAACAGCAAAAGACTGGCTTTCGATTTTGCAGGCTACCTACGTGATTTATCTTCTTAGGCCGTATCATTCTAATAAGACAAAGCGGATGGTGAAATCTCCTAAGCTCTACTTTATCGATACTGGCTTGCTCTGCTACCTTCTTGGAATTGATACCCCCGAGCGATTCCTTAAAGCTTCCGAAAGGGGGCATATATTTGAAAACCTGGTTGTAGTCGACTTTCTCAAATCACAAGCTTATTCCATGCAAAAACAAGAACTTTTTTTCTATCGAACCCAAGCCGGGATGGAGATCGATCTTTTAGTCGATTCGGGACGTGAGCTTCATGGGTATGAGATCAAATTCACGAAAACGCCCAACCGCAGAATGGGTGAGCAGCTGGCGATCTTCCAGAAAACCCACCCTTCAGCTAAGCTCAAGCTACTCTGCCTCCGTGAACCCCCTCTCCCCTTAAACGAGGGAATAGAGGCTACCCATTTTCGTGTTTTGTAAGGTGGGTGAGAGAGAAGGAGGAGGGCAGGATGCCTGGGGGGTTGGCCCTTTCTTGGATGAGGTTGAGGAGTTTTCTGCCAAAGCTTGGTTTGGTAGGACTCTCTCCTTGGAAATTCCAGCCTGTATACTCTTCGAAGAGTCTCCCCATGGTAGCACTAAGATTGTCTCGAGTTGTCCAGCCGAGGGCGCAATTTGGGTCGTAGAGGTAGCAGAGGCCTGTATCTCGGATAACAAGAGAGACAATATGGTCTTCTTGCCTATTGCCGAAAGGAGAGTAGGTGGGAAACCCGATCTGGTAGATCCCTACATCTAGATGTGAAAAAGCTCCAAATACCTCCTTTGAAGACCTCTCATAATAGAGACACTCGCTATCCAGCTCGCAAAGTGCGTAGGTGTTTTCTTCTCGGATTTTTGCAGCAGGTACATTTTGGGTGAAAGCTTCTTCTACATGATATAAAGTCCCCTTCATGGCACCGGTAAATCGTGTTTTTTTTGTTTCGATGACCTTCTCAGTGACAAACTGAGTAAATCCCTCCAATGTCTCTCTATCTTCAGCAAGAAATGCGTCAATTGCATTGTATAGTGCTTTTTCCAATTCTTCAAGATCAGGAGGATGAATTCTCTGTTTCTCTGTCTCAATGTAGTCGATAATCTTTGCTGTAAGGGTTAGGTTGTTTAGAAGAGGTTGTTCATTTTGGTAGACCTGCTGGAGAAAAGCTCCTTCTATTGGAACTCCCCCTGAAAAGTTCTCTACAAGTGTTTCCAAGCTCTCTTGATCGAGAGCCTGCTTTGCAAATAGGGTAGTAGCGCCAAAGCACTTTCCATCATCGATCGGTTTAAGAGTAATGGGTTTTTTTCTGGGGGTGCACCCAGCTACCTTCATTTTTTCTTTCGCATCTTGGTGGAGGGTGATGGGAGAGGTTTTTGTTGCTACGTAGGAAGAGAGCTCGGAAAAGCGGGCGTGATTGTGGGTTTTTGTGAGCACTTTTCCTTCAAAGATGCGGCGACGCATCCCAAAGTCTTGCATGAAAAAAGCGACGATGTATTCGATGGCGTAAAGGAGAAGAAGGCACCCATGGAAAACCTTGGTCACGATTCTTTCCACCTGCTTTCCGCAAGATGGCTCTTCTTCCTGTTTAGAGGCTGGAGGAGCTACGAGATGTGGGAAGGTGATATGCATTATAAACAAACCGTAAGTATTACATTATCAGTATATTATAAAATTATTAATGCAAGATTAATTTTATGAATTTTCCATTAAAATATTTTTTAGAAGTTATTAAAAGGGAGTCTTTCCTGTATCCTCACGGTCTATGGAGACATTGCAGCAAAACGTACGAACTACCGTTTTTGAGGGGGCCAAAAAGGTCTTCTCCGAGCTCCCTCTGTCGGAGAAGGAGATCGAGATCACCCAGGCGACTCAAGAGAAATTTGGCCATTACCAGTGCAATAGTGCGATGAAATGGGCAAAAGTCTTAAAAAAAGTCCCAAGAGAGATTGCCGAGGCAGTGGTGGCCTCGATGAACCACGAACCTTTTGAGAAAATCGAGGTGGCGGGTCCTGGATTTATCAATTTAACTTTTAAAAACACGTTTCTATCGGAGAGGATCAATCGTGTGGCGCACGACCCTCGCCTTGGTGTGCCTCCTCTTGATCAAGCGCAGAAGATCGTCGTCGAGTTCTCCTCTCCCAATATTGCCAAAGAGATGCATGTTGGCCATCTCCGCTCCACAATCATCGGAGATGCCCTTGCACGTCTTTTTGAGTTTTTAGGGGCCGATGTGGTGCGTCTCAACCATGTCGGCGATTGGGGGACGGCATTTGGGATGCTCATCGCCCACATGCGTGAAGAGGTCCCAGAAGCTCTCTCAGGAGAAAAAGAAGCTGACTTGCCCCAGTTGATGGAATGGTATAGAGCCTCGAAGAAGAGATTCGATGAGGATGAGGAGTTCAAAAAGCGGGCAAGAGGTGCTGTTGTGGCCCTCCAAGGGGGGGAAGAGGATGCGCTGAAGGGATGGGAGAAGATTTGCGAAATCTCACGAAAGGCCTTTGAAGCGGTTTACCGGGTCCTCGATATCCATCTTGAAGAGCGGGGAGAGTCATTCTACAACCCGATGTTGCCTCATGTGGTGGAGGATTTGGAAAAAAAGGGGCTGATCACTGTTTCTGAGGGGGCCAAATGTGTTTTCCACGAGGGGATTCGGATCCCGCTTATGGTCCAGAAATCGGATGGGGGGTACAACTACGATACAACCGATATGGCTGCCATGCTTCATCGGATAGAAGAGGAGAAGGCCGATCGGATCCTCATCGTGACCGATGCGGGGCAAAACCTCCACTTCGAGCTGATCCGGAGGACATGTGAGCAGGCAGGGTATCTCGATCCGGAAAAAGTCCGCTTTGACCATGTCCCGTTTGGCGTCGTCCTTGGACCCGATGGGAAGAAATTCCGGACCCGCTCTGGTGAGACAGAGAGGCTCGTCGATCTTCTGCAGGCAGCGATCAACAAAGCAGATGAGATCCTGGTTATGCGGGAAGAGGGGATGGATCCGTCTCAAAGAAAAGAACTTGCCGAGATCCTTGGGATCGATGCAATCAAGTATGCCGATCTCTCTTCCAACCGGATTAGCGACTACGTCTTCAGCTATGAGAGGATGCTCCGGTTTGAGGGGAATACAGCCGCCTTTATCCTCTACTCGTATGTCCGGATTCACGGGATCAAACGGAAAATCGGTGAGGAGATAGATCTTTCCTCTGAGTCGATCGTGCTAGAACACCCCTCTGAGGTGGGACTCGGTCTCCATCTCCTCCGCTTTTCAGAAGCTCTTGGCTCGATGGAGCAGGAGCTTCTTCCCAACATCCTAACCGATTACCTCTATCTTCTCGCGCAGAAATTCAATCTCTTTTTCCGGGATTGTCGTGTGGAGGGGGATCCTGCCCAAAACCGTCGTCTTCTTCTTTGTGAGCTTGCCGCTTCAGTCTTGGGTCAGGGGTTACAGATCCTTGGTATCAAGACAGTTGAAAAAATGTAAGTTGGAACTGTTGTAAAACTCGAGTTGGTGTGTCCTCTTGGCTGCTTTTGCTCCCATTTGAACGATCGCATCCTTCCTGTATGCATCTATACTAGGTTCGCTCGCGCTCGTCCAACTGGAAGAAAAATCTCCAAAAGAGTCGTGTAAAGCTTTAAATACTAATCTTTTGCAATAATATGCAGCGCTTCCAGAACCCCTTGAATTATGTAGCCCCTATTGAAGTGTTCCAAACACAGGCTTAGCTGCATTTCGGGAGAATTATCACCCAAAAAAGCTGCGCCAAAAATTTGCGCATATGTAATTCCCTGTTTCTTGTCGTAATAATCCATATTTGAGAAGTAATCGTCATAGACAGTTTTATTTTTTGCTACTCCCCACCATTCTTTAGCGGGCTTATTGTCAACTTCAATATCTGCAGTAAAGTTATCTTTAACAGTGCAAGAAAAAGACGTATCAATTCCTATTTTTTTATGGGTGACGAATTTAAAAGGGATATGAAGCTCCTGAAGAGCCACTTGAATTGTGAAGCCCCTATTGAAGTGTTCCAAACGCAGGTTTAGCTGCATTTCGGGAGAATTATCACCCAAAAAAGCTGCGCCAAAAATTTGCGCATATGTAATTCCCTGTTTCTTATCATAATGATCCATCTGTGAGAAGTACTCGCCAGAGGCAGTTTTATTTTTTGCTACTCCCCACCATTCTTTAGCGGGCTTATTGTACAAAACTTTAATCTCTGCAGTAAAGCTATTTTTAACAGTGCAAGAAAAAGACATATAAATTCCTTTTTTTATGGTTTACGATTAACGAATTAGAATTATAGCAAATTAGATTGTTAGCATGCAACAACAAAACACTTGCCTCTTTCGATTTTCTGGGAGCACTGAAGTTTGATTTGGGTTACACCCGTTTGAATTTGCCGAATAAGAAAGAAATTAATGCTATAGATATATTTTAATTTTTTGATAGAATTGCTGTAAGAGGGGGAGTTGTATGGGATCCATTATAGGGCCAGTAAAGGTAGACTTGCAGAAGCTCGATAAGCAGTTAGATGAGTTTATCGATGAAGTAGGCCAAGGGAAAGGAGATATCGGGAAGCTTTTTTCCATCACCCAGCAGCTCTCTGCTTTGATGAAAAATCCGCAAGTCCCACTATCGGTAAAAGAACACCTTCAGGGGGCTCTTAAAGACCTCCAATCGGAAAAGGTAAGTGAAAATCTCGATATGGGTTCTCTTACAGCAGCTAAAGTGCAAATTGATAAAGCCCTTCAGGAGAAATAGATGACCTCTTCTTCAGACGATCTCCATACCCTTGATGATGAGATGAATACCTTTATTTCACAAATCGAGGCAGGCAAAGCTCCCAATCCAGAAAAGCTTCTTAAAATCGAGAACCATCTCAAAACACTTCTCCATAATGATAAAATTCCAGATGATGTCAAACAGAAGCTCCAAAAGGCTTTGACCGAACTTTCAGGTGATCCATCGGGGACCTTGAATCTTTCGTCACTTTTTGGAGCGAAATCACAGATTGACGACGCTCTTGGAAACAATCAGTTATAAAGTTGACGGTCTCGATTGCCCCGAAGAGGTGAAGATCTTGCGGGATGTGGTGGGCAAAGCAGAAGGTGTCTCTTCTCTAGAATTCCATATTCTCCAAGCGAAGATGAGAGTCACCTACGATCCGACTGTGATCGACTCGGAGAAAATCAGGCAGCTTGTCCACACCACCGGGATGAGGGCTACTCTGTGGGAGAAAAGAGGAGACAAACCTCCTTCCTCTTTTTGGAACCGGCATAGTAGAGCTCTTTTTACCGCGCTAAGCGCTCTTTTCCTTGTTCTGGGGATGGCAACACATTTCTACTACCATCCTAACCTTTGGGATATGATAGGCGCTGTTTCAGAAGAGTATCGCCTCCCTTTTCTCACAAAGTGCTTCTACTTTCTTTCGATTTGTTTAGGCGTTTTTTTTGTCCTACCGAAAGCCCTCTACTCTCTGAGACGATTGAGGCCCGATATGAACCTTCTGATGGTCCTTGCGATACTCGGTGCCATCGGGATCCAAGAGTGGTTTGAGGGGGCAACTGTCGCCTTTTTATTCAGCCTTGCCCTCCTCCTCGAGCAGTGGAGTGTGAGCAAAGCTCGCAGGTCAATCGAATCACTCCTCCAGCTTGCCCCTTCTTTGGCTTCTGAATTGGATTTGTCTACGAGAAAGCTTACGGAGAAGCGGGTCGAAGAGGTGGAGGTAGGGGCTGTTTTGCTCGTGCGACCTGGAGAGAAAATCCCTCTGGATGGAGTGGTTACGGGAGGGAGTTCCTCGATCGAAGAGGCGCCTATTACGGGGGAGTCGATCCCTGTTCTCAAGGAGATCGGTGATGAAGTGTTTGCTGGCACACTAAATGAAGAGGGAGCTTTAGAAATTCAAGTAACCAAAAAAGCTGATGAGACAACCTTGGCCAGGATTATCCAGCTCGTGCAAGAGGCGAGAGGGAAGCGATCGAAAAGTGAACAGTGGGTCGAACAATTTGCTAGGTTTTACACCCCTCTTATGTTGCTATTTTCTATCCTGGTGATGACGATCCCTCCTTTACTACTAGGGGCTGCTTGGTTTGATTGGATCTACCGTGGACTCGTCCTTCTCGTGATAGCATGTCCTTGCGCTCTTGTGATCTCCACCCCTGTCTGCATTGTCTCAGGGCTTACTGCAGCAGCGAGGCAAGGGGTTTTGATCAAAGGGGGGATGTTTCTGGAGGAGGTGGGAAAGCTCCGTGCGTTTGCTCTCGATAAGACTGGGACCCTCACCTACGGCCATCCAGAAGTGCAAAAAGTCGTTCCCCTCAATGACCATACCGAGATGGAGTTGATGGAGCGGGCTGTGGCGCTTGAAATGCCAAGTGAACACCCTCTTGCCAGGGCCGTTCTCAGAAAGGGTTCCGAGATGGGGATCGAGGAGGCTCACGCAGAAAATTTCCGCACCTTTAGGGGGAAAGGAGCTGAAGGAGTCTACAAAGAAAAGCTCTTCTGGATCGGATCACACCGGTTCATGCATGAAAGGGGAAACGAAACAGATGAGATCCACCAAAAGGCTCTTGAGCTCGAAGATGCTGGCCACACGATCATCGCAATCGGTACAGAGAATCACGTTTGTGGTCTGATTGGCGTTGCCGATGCGCCACGCGCGTGGGTGAGAGAGACCCTTGTCTCACTAAAAAAGGTGGGGATTGAGAAGATCGTCATGCTCACAGGAGATAATGAGGCAACAGCGAAGGCTTTAGCTGAGCTGTCAGGCGTCGATGAATACCGGGCCGAGCTTTTGCCAGAGGAGAAAGTTGCCGCTGTGACAGAGCTTGTAAGAGAGTGGGGGAAAGTAGGAATGGTCGGAGATGGGGTCAATGATGCTCCTGCCATGGCAGCTGCGACGATCGGTTTTGCGATGGGAGGGATGGGGACCGATACGGCAATTGAGACGGCTGATATCACGTTGATGGCTGATGACCTCTCCCGTCTGCCTTGGTTGATCCGGTACTCTCGCCGTGTTTTGGGGCTTTTGAAGCAAAACATCCTCTTTGCTCTCGGTGTGAAGGCGATTTTCATTACTCTTGCTCTGTTTGATCTCGCGACGTTGTGGATGGCGATTGGGGCCGACACCGGTGCAACTCTTCTTGTGGTCGCTAATGCTTTGCGCCTTTTACGTGTTAGGGGTTAGGAACGCGATTCTCTGCTTCCTCTGCGTTATTTCTTTTTCAAAGCACCTTGTAAACGAAGTGCATAATCTTACAGACTTCTTGCTCTTTTGCACAAACATGTGTATATAAAGAGTTTCAAAGGAGTTTGTTATGAAAGCGTTTGTTTGTGCCGTGCTGCTACTATCGACTTCTCTTTATGCTGAGAAGGCACCTTTTGCCTCCCAAAGCGATCTACTTGTCGATCTTTCTGATGGGATCTTGAATGGGATCTACCACCACCGTCCCGGTTTTGACCGTTACCCATGTGAGAGGAGTGTTTGGGTGGAAGGGTTCGGAAGCTACCGAAAAAGAGAGTCTTCTTCAGATCGGATGCGGTATGAGAACTCTCTTGGAGGCATCGTTGCAGGCTTCAACTTCTCCCTTTCGTGTGAGAACTATCTCAACTTTTTTGTCGGAGGCTCTTGGGGAGAGCTCGAGTTTTGCCATGAGAGCAACTTTGATACCGAGAGTATCTTCTTTGGGTTGAGTTGGGAGAAGTTTTGTGGTTGTCGCTTCTTTGGCCTTGCCCTCGCTTCTGGCTACCTAGGGCTCGAACGTCACCATGAACATGTTCATGAAGAGCCTCGAGGGGTGTTCATTGCTCCAGAAATTACCTACGCGCAAGAGCTCGACTACTTCTACTGCTACCCAATCTTCAGTGCCACTCTCCGGTATGCCGGCTTTTTCTCCCGTGACTACCAACACAGGGAAACAGAGGGGACTCTCTATGTCCAAGACCGGTCGATCCAACTCTTTACCCTCCGTGGAGAGCTTGCCGCTCCCATCGGCTGGTGGCAACCTTATCTGGGAGTTGC
>JAAKFR010000229.1 GCA_011064985.1 Chlamydiota bacterium | reverse complement strand
CCTCAATGATGGTGGCTTTGTCGTCACTTGGGAAAGCTCTGGCCAAGATGGAGATTCCTATGGCGTTTACGGGCAGAGGTATGCTAGCAGTGGAGTGAAAAGTGGGGTAGAGTTCCAGATCAACACCTACACGCCAAGCTCGCAACAGTACCCAAGCGTAGCACCCCTCAATGATGGTGACTTTGTCGTCACTTGGGGAAGCTTAGGCCAAGATGGGGATTCCTATGGCATCTACGGGCAAAGGTATGATAGCAGCGGAGTGAAAAGTGAGGTAGAGTTCCAGATCAACACCTACACGACAAGCTCGCAACAGTACCCAAGCGTAGCATCCCTCAATGATGGGGGCTTTGTCGTCACTTGGGAAAGCTTAGGCCAAGATGGGAATGGCGATGGTATCTACGGGCAGAGGTATGATTCTAATGGAAATCCCATAGAACTAATTCTGTCCAATGCAACGAACACAACATCGACACTCCTATCAACACCAAGCAGTGTTCCTACAGGAACCCAAGTGGGTTTTACTCCCTCTTCTCCTTCATCGGGAGGATTCTCAACTTCCCCAAGTGGAAAAATGCCGACTTCGATGATGCAGTCAACGCAGCAAACTTCACCAAGCAGTGTTCCTACAGGAACCCAAGTGGGTTTTACTCCCTCTTCTCCTTCATCGGGAGGATTCTCAACTTTCCCAAGTGGAAAAACGCCGACTTCGATGATGCAGCCAACGCAGCAAACTTCACCAAGCAGTGTTCCTACAGGAACCCAAGTGGGTTTTACTCCCTCTTCCCCTTTATCGGGAGGATTTTCAACTTCCCCAAGTGGAAAAACGCCGACTTCGTTGATGCAGTCAACGCAGCAAACTTCACCAAGCAATATGGTGAGCTTTTCTAGATCAATCACTATTTCAGGGGAAATGATCGTTTACGAAGTAAGCTACCCCATCGTTGTCAATGGCCAAACAGTTGGAACTTACACGGTATCAGGAGGAACAGGGAACTTCACCAATTCGAATGTCAATGTACTGATGATCGACCTCGAAGACTACCAGCCTCAAGACGGGGAGGTAATACCCCTCTTCGCGATCCCTGAAGAGGAAAAAGAGTAT
>JAAKFR010000228.1 GCA_011064985.1 Chlamydiota bacterium | reverse complement strand
CATTGGACAGAATTAGCTCTATGGGATTTCCATTAGAATCATACCTCTGCCCGTAGACGCCATAGAGATCCCCATCTTGGCCATCGCTTTCCCAAGTGACGACAAAGCCACCATCATTGAGGGGTGCTACGCTTGGATTCCTTTGGTCGTCTGTCGTGTAGGTGTTGACCTGGAACTCTACCTCACTCTTCACTCCGCTGCTAGCATACCTCTGCCCGTAGATGCCTTCGAGATCCCCATCTTGGCCATCGCTTCCCCAAGTGACGACAAAGCCCCCATCATTGAGGGGTGCTACGCTGCACCCCTCTGGGGAACGTTGGGCGCTTGTCGTGTAGGTGTTGACCTGGAACTCTACCCCACTTTTCACTCCGCTGCTATCATACCTCTGCCCGTAGACCCCATCGAGACTCCCATCTTGGCCATTGCTGAACCAAGTGACGACAAAGCCACCATCATTGAGGGGTGCTACGCTTGGGTATATTTGGCTGCTTGTGGTGTAGGTGTTGACCTGGAACTCTACCCCACTTTTCACTCCGCTGCTATCATACCTCTGCCCGTAGATGCCAGAGGCATCCCCATCTTGGCCATCGCTATTCCAAGTGACGACAAAGCCACCATCATTGAGGGGTGCTACGCTTGGGGACCTTTGGCTGTTTGTCGTGTAGGTGTTGACCTGAAACTCTACCCCACTTTTCACTCCGCTGCTAGCATACCTCTGCCCGTAGATGCTATGGAAACTTCCATCTTGGCCAGAGCTGTACCAAGTGACGACAAAGCCCCCATCGTTGAGGGATGCTACGCTTGGACGAAATTGGCCGCTTGTGGTGTAGGTGTTGACCTGGAACTCTACCCCACTTTTCACTCCGCTGCTATCATACCTCTGCCCGTAGATGCCATAGGAATCTCCATCTTGGCCATCGCTTTCCCAAGTGACGACAAAGCCTCCATCATTGAGGGGTGCTACGCTTGGATACTCTTGGTAGCTTGTCGTGTAGGTGTTGACTTGGAACTCTGAGCCTACAGCTTGCGCTTCTACTTTGGTCATCATCGTCAGAGCAAGACCTAAGGTTGGGTACTTGTAGAGAGCAAGCCCCGTAGCGACTT
>JAAKFR010000227.1 GCA_011064985.1 Chlamydiota bacterium | reverse complement strand
AAGTGACGACAAAGCCCCCATCATTGAGGGGCGCTACGCTTGGGTCATTTTGGCTGCTTGTCGTGTAGGTGTTGACCTGGAACTCTAGCCCACTTTTCACTCCGCTGCTATCATACCTCTGCCTGTAAACGCCATTGGAATCTCCATCTTGGCCATTGCTTTCCCAAGTGACGACAAAGCCCCCATCATTGAGAGGCGCTACGCTTTGGGAGTCTTGGCTGCTTGTCGTGTAGGTGTTGACCTGGAACTCTACCCCACTTTTCACTCCGCTGCTATCATACCTCTGCCCGTAGATGCCGTCGCCATTCCCATCTTGGCCAGAGCTTGCCCAAGTGACGACAAAGCCCCCATCATTGAGGGATGCTACGCTTGGATACCTTTGGTTGCTTGTCGTGTAGGTATTGACCTGGAACTCTGAGCCTACAGCTTGCGCTTCTACTTTGGTCATCATCGTCAGAGAAAAACCTAAGGTTGGGTACTTGTAGAGAGTAAGCCCCGTAGCGACTTGGCTGTATCCCAAGAGTCTTCCTAATTCCATAGCTCCTGGTGCTACAGCAAGTATCCCTAGTACTACGCCGGCCACTTTGGCTGCTTGAGGCTCTACTCTACTCAAGTAATCCCCTTTGCTTACCTTCCGGATCGAGGAGAAGATCCATCCCTTATCAACCAGATACTGCACTTTCTTCCCTGAGAGCTCCACCCAAGCTCCTCCTATCTCACGAGCAAGCGCTTTTCGTAAATTTCCATGGGTCTCGTATCTCTCAAACCCATTCTCACTTCTGTGGAGGAAATACGACTTCGTCTCTTCCACCACCTTGATCACATCAAAGGGGCAAGAGCTCCTTAGGTACTCATGCACTTTCTCTTGCGAGGCAAATCGTTTTCCTTGGCAAACGAATGCTCCCTCTCGTGTTTCCAGCTCAATTGTCGTATGGGTACAAATCATCATCAGTCTTTCCTCATGGTTTCTATAATTTCTGCGCTAAGGTTAGTAACCGTCTAAATAACCCATCTTCTTGAGTTTTCCGGAATAGGACATTCTTTGGACTTTCAAAACCCAAGGAGGATCTATGTTCAAGCCCACATCAGACGAATCTGTGGAGGCATGGAGAA
>JAAKFR010000226.1 GCA_011064985.1 Chlamydiota bacterium | reverse complement strand
TCGTCACGTGGAGAAGCGATGGACAAGATGGAGATTCCTATGGCGTCTAGGGGCAGAGGTATGATAGCAGCGGAGTGAAAAGTGGGGTAGAGTTCCAGATCAACACCTACACGACAAGCGACCAAAGGATCCCAAGCGTAGCTTTCCTCAATGATGGGGGCTTTGTCGTCACTTGGCACAGCAATGGCCAAGATGGGAATGGCGACGGCATCTACGGGCAGAGGTATGATAGCACCGGAGTGAAAAGTGGGGTAGAGTTCCAGATCAACACCTACACGACAAGCAGCCAACAGCTTCCAAGCGTAGCATCCCTCAATAATGGGGGCTTTGTCGTCACTTGGCACAGCAATGGCCAAGATGGGAATGGCGATGGTATCTACGGGCAGAGGTATGCTAGCAGCGGAGAGAAAAGTGGGGTAGAGTTCCAAGTCAACACCTACACGACAAGCGACCAAAACTCCCCAAGCGTGGCACCCCTCAATGATGGGGGCTTTGTCGTCACTTGGCAAAGCGATGGCCAAGATGGGGATCTCTATGGCATCTACGGGCAGAGGTATGATTCTAATGGAAATCCCATAGAGCTAATTCTGTCCAATGCAACGAACACAACATCGACACTCCTATTAACACTAAACAGTGTTCCTACAGGAACCCAAGTGGGTTTTACTCCCTCTTCTCCTTCATCGGGAGGACTCTCAACTTCCCCAAGTGGAAAAACACCGACTTCGATGATACAGTCAACGCAGCAAATTTCACCAAGCAGTGTTCCTACAGGAACCCAAGTGGGTTTTACTCCCCCTTCTTCTTCATCGGGAGGATCTTCAACTTCTCCAAGTGGAAAAATGCCGACTTTGATGATGCAGTCAACGCAGCAAACTTCAGCAAGCAATATGGTAAGCTTTTCGGGGCCAATCACTATTTCAAGAGAAATGATCGTTTACGAAGTAAGCTACCCCATCGTTGTTAATGGCCAAACAGTTGGAACTTACACGGTATCTGGAGGAACAGGGAACTTCACCAATTCGAATGTCAATGTACTGATGATCGACCTCGAAGACTACCAGCCTCAAGACGGGGAGGTAATACCCCTCTTCGCGATCCCTGAAGAGGAAA
>JAAKFR010000225.1 GCA_011064985.1 Chlamydiota bacterium | reverse complement strand
GAGAGCAAGCCCCGTAGCGACTTGGCTGTATCCTAAGAGTCTTCCTAATTCCATAGCTCCTGGTGCTACAGCAAGCATCCCTAGTACTACGCCGGCCACTTTGGCTGCTTGAGGCTCTAGTTTGCTTAAGTATTCCTCTTTGCTTACCTTTTGGATCGAGGAGAAGATCCATCCCTTATCGACGAGATGCTGCACCTTCTTCCCAGAAAGCTCCACCCAGGCTCCTCCTATCTCACGAGCAAGTGCTTTTCGTAAACTTCCACGAGTCTCGTATCTCTCAAACCCATTCTCACTTCTGTGGAGGAAATACGACTTCGTCTCTTCCACCACCTTGATTGTATCAAAAAGACAAGAGCTCCTCAGGTACTCATGCACTTTTTCTTGCGATGCAAATCGTTTTCCTTGGCAAACGAATGCTCCGTTTCGTGTTTCAAGCTCAATTGTCGAATGCGTACAAATCATCATCGGTCTCTCCTTTGAATTTCTATAGACTTTGCTATCTAAGACTACTCTTTCAAAGAGAAAACTTCAAAGAAAAACGAGGTACTAGGTGGATATCTATGTGGGCAGCAGCTCGAGCCTACACTTTTAAAAGCAGGCTTAGGGCTGGTACGACTACCGCTTGATTGACGCGACATGTATTGCCTTCCACAAAAGAAATGGCAAAAACATAATCATCTTCAGCAATCACTTCTCCTTTCATTTCGAGGCATTCTGCCTCTCCTTGGATTTTGATCGACTTCCAATTCTCAATTTCATCTTCAGGAATCACGAAGAGGGGTATTACCTCTCCGTCTTTGGGTTGATAGTCTTCGAGGTCGATCATCAGTACATTGACATTCGAATTGGTGAAGTTCCCTGTTCCTCCAGATACCATGTAAGTGCCAACTGTTTGGCCATTAACAACGATGGGATAGCTTACTTCGTAAACGATCATTTCCCCTGAAATAGTGATTGGTCCCGAAAAACTCACCATATTGCTTGCTGAAATTTGGTAAGCGTCAAAAGAACCCATGTTGACTAGAAGGGCTATTTGGGGTTCTGCTTGTTGGCAAGCCAGGAGTCTGGCAACAGTTGGCGGAGTTTTTGATGGCTATATCCCATGAGTTTGCGC
>JAAKFR010000224.1 GCA_011064985.1 Chlamydiota bacterium | reverse complement strand
CCAAAGTGGCCGGCGTAGTACTAGGGATGCTTGCTGTAGCACCAGGAGCTGTGGAATTAGGAAGACTCTTAGGATACAGCCAAGTCGCTACGGGGCTTGCTCTCTACAAGTACCCAACCTTAGTTCTTGCTCTGACGATGATGACCAAAGTAGAAGCGCAAGCTGTAGGCTCAGAGTTCCAAGTAAACACCTATACGACAAGCAACCAAGATTTCCCAAGCGTAGCACCTCTCAATGATGGGGGCTTTGTCGTCACTTGGGAAAGCGATGGCCAAGATGGAGATTCCGTTGGCGTCTACGGGCAGAGGTATGACAGCAGTGGCGTGAAAAGTGGGGTAGAGTTCCAGATCAACACCTACACGACAAGCTTGCAAAGGTTTCCAAGCGTAGCACCCCTCAATGATGGGGGCTTTGTCGTCACTTGGTACAGCGATGGCCAAGATGGGGATCTCTATGGCATCTACGGGCAGAGGTATGATAGCAGCGGAGTGAAAAGTGGGGTAGAGTTCCAAGTCAATGCCTACACGACAAACTTGCAATGGTATCCAAGCGTAGCGTCTCTCAATGATGGTGGCTTTGTCGTCACTTGGAGAAGCGATGGCCAAGATGGGGATTTCTCTGGCGTTTACGGGCAGAGGTATGCTAGCAGCGGAGTGAAAAGTGGGGTAGAGTTCCATGTCAACACCTACACGACAGCATAGTAAGGTGTGCAAACCGTAGCGCCCCTCAATGATGGTGGCTTTGTCGTCACTTGGGGAAGCTATGGCCAAGATGGGGATTTCTCTGGCGTCTATGGGCAGAGGTATGATAGCAGCGGAGTGAAAAGTGGGGTAGAGTTCCAGATCAACACCTACACGACAAGCGACCAAAGGGACCCAAGCGTAGCACCCCTCAATGATGGTGGCTTTGTCGTCACTTGGACAAGCGATGGCCAAGATGGGGATCTCGGTGGGCGCTGCGGCATTAGGAAAGAATATAATGGAAATCCCATAGAGCTAATTCTGTCCAATGCAACGAACACAACCTCGACACTCCTATAAACACCAAACAGTATTCATACAGGAAACCAAATGAGTTATAGTCTCTACTCTCATGCTGCGGAAGGATCCTGAACC
>JAAKFR010000223.1 GCA_011064985.1 Chlamydiota bacterium | reverse complement strand
TTCCATAGCTCCTGGTGCTACAGCAAGCATCCCTAGTACTACGCCGGCCACTTTGGCTGCTTGAGGCTCTAGTCTCCTCAAGTACTCCTCTTTGCTTACCTTCCGGATCGAGGAGAAGATCCATCCCTTATCGACGAGATACTGCACTTTCTTCCCTGAGAACTCCACCCAAGCTCCTTCCGTCTCACAAGCAAGCACTTTTCGTAAACTTCCACGGGTCTCGTATCTCTCAAACCCATTCTCACTTCTGTGGAGGAAATACGACTTCGTCTCTTCTACCACCTTGATTGTATCAAAAAGACAAAAGCTCCTTAGGTACTCATGCACTTTCTCTTGCATCGCAAATCGCTTCCCTTGGCAAACGAATGCTCCATTTCGTGTCTCAAGCTCAATTGTTGTCTGGGTGCAAATTATCATCAGTCTTTCCTTTGGATTTCTATAAATTTTGCTACTTAAGCCTACTCCCTTAAAGAGAAAACTACAAAGAAAAACAGTGTTCTAGTTTTTGGGAGCAAAGGAGACCTTGGTGATGGGAGTGTTGCCGGGTAAGCGTGGTTGTCTTCGGGGTATTGGATTTGGATGGGAGAGATGAGGGGGCTTTCTTTGATTTCGGTTTCGCCAAGGGAACGGCAGATCTTTTGGGCGGTTTCTAGGTCGTGCTTAGCAAAAATGTGGCGACCGTTTTCTCTGAGTGGATATCTATGTGGGCAACAGCTCGAGCCTACACTTTTAAAAGCAGGCTTAGAGCTGGTACAACTACCGCTTGATTGACGCGGCATGTATTGCCTTCCGCAAAAGAAATGGTAAAAACAAAATCATCTTCATCTTCAGAAATCACTTCCCCTTTCACTTCGAGGCACTCGGCATCTCCCTGAATCTCGATCGACTCCCAATACTCTTTTTCCTCTTCAGGGATCGCGAAGAGGGGTATTACCTCCCCGTCTTGAGGCTGATAGTCTTCGAGATCGATCATCAGTACATTGACATTTGATACGGTGACGTCCCCTGTTCCTCCAAATACCGTGTAAGTTCCAACTGTTTGGCCATTAACAACGATGGGGTAGCTTACTTCGTAAACGATCATTTCTCCTGAAATAGTGATTGGTCCCGAAAAGCTC
>JAAKFR010000222.1 GCA_011064985.1 Chlamydiota bacterium | reverse complement strand
GAAAGTGCATGAGTACTTGAGGAGCTCTTGCCCCTTTGATGTGATCAAGGTGGTGGAAGAGACAAAGACCTATTTCCTCCACCAGAATGAGGCAGAGTTTACGAGATACGAGACCCGTGGAAGCTTACGAAAAGCGCTTGCTCGTGAGATAGGAGGAGCCTGGGTGGAGTTTTCTGGGAAGAAAGTACAGTATCTCGTCGATAAGGGGTGGATCTTCTCCTCGATCCGGAAGGTGAGCAAAGAAGAGTTTTTGAGCAGACTAGAGCCTCAAGCAGCCAAAGTAGCTGGGGTTGTGCTGGGAATTCTTGCTATAGCACCAGGAGCTATGGAATTAGGAAAACTCTTAGGATACAGCCAAGTCGCTACAGGGCTTGCTCTCTACAAGTACCCAACCTTAGGTCTTGCTCTGACGATGATGACCAAAGTAGAAGCGCAAGCTGTAGACTCAGAGTTCCAGGTCAACACCTACACGACAAGCGAGCAAAGGTACCCAAGCGTAGCGTCCCTCAATGATGGGGGCTTTGTCGTCACTTGGGAAAGCGATGGCCAAGATGGGAGTGCCGATGGCATCTACGGCCAGAGGTATGAGAGTAGCGGTGTGAAAAATGGGGTAGAGTTCCAGGTCAACACCTACACGACAAACGACCAATTGGATCCAAGCGTAGCACTCCTCAATGATGGGGGCTTTGTCGTCACTTGGTACAGCGATGGCCAAGATGGAGACTCCGGAGGCATCTACGGGCAGAGGTATGATAGCAGCGGAGTGAAAAGTGGGGTAGAATTCCAGGTCAACACCTACACGACAAGCTACCAAGGGAACCCAAGCGTAGCATCCCTCAATGATGGAGGCTTTGTCGTCACTTGGCAAAGCTTTGGCCAAGATGGGGATGGTTATGGCGTCTACGGGCAGAGGTATGATAGCACCAGCGTGAAAAGTGGGGTAGAGTTCCAGATCAACACTTACACGGTAAGTAACCAAATATACCCAAGCGTAGCACCCCTCAATGATGGGGGCTTTGTCGTCACTTGGGACAGCAATGGCCAAGATGGGAGTTCCTATGGCGTCTACGGGCAGAGGTATGATAGCACCAGCGTGAAAAGTGGGCTAGAGTTCCAGGTC
>JAAKFR010000221.1 GCA_011064985.1 Chlamydiota bacterium | reverse complement strand
TGGAACTCTAGCCCACTTTTCACTCCGCTGCTATCATACCTCTGCCCGTAGATGCCATAGGAATCTCCATCTTGGCCATTGCTATTCCAAGTGACGACAAAGCCCCCATCATTGAGGGGTGCTACGCTTGGGTCCAATTGGTTGGCTGTCGTGTAGGTGTTGATCTGGAACTCTACCCCACTTTTCACTCCGCTGCTATCATACCGCTGTCCGTAGATGCCATAGCCATCCCCATCTTGGTCACCACCGCTTGTCCAAGTGACGACAAAGCCCCCATCATTGAGGGGTGCTACGCTTGGGTCCCCTTGGTAGCTTGTGGTGTAGGTGTTGATCTGGAACTCTACCCCACTTTTCACTCCGCTGCTATCATACCTCTGCCCGTAGATGCCATAGGAATCCCCATCTTGGCCAGAGCTTTGCCAAGTGACGACAAAGCCCCCATCATTGAGGGGTGTTACGCTTGGGTTCCTTTGGTAGCTTGTCGTGTAAGTGTTGATCTGGAACTCTACCCCACTTTTCACTCCGCTGCTATCATACCTCTGCCCGTAGATGCCATAGAGATCCCCATCTTGGCCATAGCTTTCCCAAGTGACGACAAAGCCCCCATCATTGAGGGGCGCCGCGCTTGGGTCCCTTTGGTCGCTTGTCGTGTAGGTGTTGACCTGGAACTCTACCCCACTTTTCACTCCGCTGCTGTCATACCTCTGCCCGTAGACGCCATAGGAATCTCCATCTTGGCCATCGCTTTCCCAAGTGACGACAAAGCCCCCATCATTGAGGGGTGCTACGCTTGGGAAGTCTTGGGAGTTTGTCGTGTAGGTGTTAATCTGGAACTCTACCCCACTTTTCACTCCGCTGCTAGCATACCTCTGCCCGTAGATGCCAAAGATATTCCCATCTTGGTCAAAGCTTTCCCAAGTGACGACAAAGCCCCCATCATTGAGGGGCGCCGCGCTTGGGTACACTTGGTCGCTTGTCGTGTAGGTGTTGACTTGGAACTCTGGGCCTACAGCTTGCGCTTCTACTTTGGTCATCATCGTCAGAGCAAGACCTAAGGTTGGATACTTGTAAAGAGCAAGCCCCGTAGCGACTTGGCTGTATCCTAAAACTCTCCCTAATTCCATAGC
>JAAKFR010000220.1 GCA_011064985.1 Chlamydiota bacterium | reverse complement strand
ATGCAACGAACACAACATCGACACTCCTATCAACACCAAGCAGTGTTCCTACAGGAACCCAAGTGAGTTTTACTCCCTCTTCTCCTTCATCGGGAGGATCTTCAACTTCCCCAAGTGGAAAAATGCCGACTTCGATGAAACAGTCAACGCAGCAAACTTCAGCAAGCAATATGGTGAGCTTTTCTGGACCAATCACTATTTCAGGAGAAATAATCGTTTACGAAGTAAGCTACCCCATCGTTGTCAATGGCCAAACAGTTGGAACTTACACGATATCTGGAGGAACAGGGAACTTCACCAATTCGAATGTCAATGTACTGATGATCGACCTCAAAGACTACCAGCCTCAAGATGGGGAGGTAATACCCCTCTTCGCGATCCCTGAAGAGGAAAAAGAGTATTGGAAGTCGATCGAGATTCAAGGAGATGCCGAGTGCCTCGAAATGGGAGGAGAAGTGATTTCTGAAGATGAAGATGATTTTGTTTTTACCATTTCTTTTGCAGAAGGCAACACATGCCGCGCCAATCACGCAGTAGTCGTACCTGTCCTAAGCCTGCTTTTAAAAGTGTAGGCTCGAGCTGTCGTTCACATCGACATCCACTATGAGAAAACAAATACCGCATCTTTGCTAAACACGACTTCGACTCCCCCCAAAAGATCTCCCGATCCCTCGGAGAAACCGAGATCAAGGAGTTCCAAGAGGGAATCTCCTACGGCGCTCACCAAGTCCGAGACGGGGTTAACCTCTCCTTCCAATCGAAGCCGGCAACACTCCCATCACCAAGCTCTCTCTCTCAAAAACTAGAATACTGTTTTTCTTTGAAGTTTTCTCTTTAAGGGAGTAACCTTAGTGCAAAAGTTATAGAAACCATGAGGAGAGACCGATGATGATTTGTATGCACACAACAGTTGAGCTGGAAACACGAAACGGAGCCTTCGTTTGCCAAGGAAAACGATTTGCGACGCAAGAGAAAGTGCATGAGTATCTGCAAAGCTCTTGTCTTTTTGATACAATCAAGGTGGTGGAAGAGACGAAGTCGTATTTCCTCCACAGAAGTGAGAATGGGTTTGAGAGATACGAGACCCGTGGAAGTTTACGAAAAGCGCTTGCTCGTGAGATAGGAGGAGCCTGGGTGG
>JAAKFR010000022.1 GCA_011064985.1 Chlamydiota bacterium | reverse complement strand
GAAGCTTTGTGTCTTGTTAGTAAAAAGTTTGCGTATTCATTGTCCTCTGCGGGATGAGTAAGAACACCACCTACTTTGTGCCTGAGGATGGGAACTTGGGTTAAGTCTTTAAATAGAACCACCAAGCTCAACTGAGTAAGGTTATCGATATAAGCTCCACTTTTAATTGCACCCAGACACAGACGACGCCCACCCACCCCACCCTAAGGCGAAAAAACCCTCCCTTAGGGGAGAGTTCTTCTTTGGGGTGTGAGGAGAAAAGTGCTTCTCAAGTTCAAAGAAATTTGGTAAGTTAAGGCCAAATGCTACGACGATTACTCGACCTACAAAACACGATATTTGAAAAAGTGAAGCCGCTGCAGAAGGTAAAACCTTTTGCCTCAGCAGTCGATGCCTTCTGCTACGAGGTCCCCCTCAACACCAAAAAAGCCCCCTTTATCCGAGATGCCATCGATCTGAAAAGGTGGATGGTTCTGGTTGTTGTGGCCCTCCTTCTCACAATTTTGATGGCCGTTTGGAACACCGGCGTCCAAAAAATGGTCTACGGAAGTGACAACTATGAACTGATGGATCGATATTTGGAGTCGTCCAACTCTTTTTCAGGCTACTTCTCCTTCACTTTTGGAGAAGGGAGATGGATCACCATCTTAAAGTTGGGTGCTATTGCCTTTTTGCCAATTGTCCTGGTTAGCTACCTTGTGGGAGGTGTTTGTGAGGGGATAATCGCCTCCATCCGGGGCCATGAAATCGCGGAGGGTTTTCTCGTCACAGGAATTTTATTCCCTCTATCTCTACCCCCGACGATTCCCCTTTGGATGGTAGGTGTAGGAGTCGCATTTGGAGTGGTCGTGGGAAAAGAGCTCTTTGGGGGAACAGGGATGAACATCCTCAATCCAGCCCTCACCGCTCGTGCGTTCCTCTTTTTTACCTTCCCAGGAAAAATGACGGGGGATGTTTGGGTAGGGACAAATCCTACCAAAATCACCCAAAGCTTAAGCGAGATGAATACACAAGCCGGTCTCGATGAGATCGATGGATATAGCCAGATGACAGCTCTTCAAGGGATCAACGGAGCCACAACAGAGATCAAACGGATCCATGTCGAGACAATTGCCTCCAATGTTCTAGGAGAAAAAGTCCCTCAATACGACCTGATCCAAACCTATTTCGACAAGTGGAGTGAGGGTGCATCAGAGAGTGTCGAGCTCGGCTCTTTATCTCTTGACCAGATGCGCGCCTTTGTCACAGGACCACTTGAAGAGGGAGGCTTAGGGCTGCTCCCAGGAAATTTCAATGCAGCTCATGGCGCGGCCGAGTCGATCTTTGGCCTTGGAAAATTCACCGACGGAAATCTTTTCTGGGGCAATATCATCGGCAGCCTTGGAGAAACCTCCACATTTGCCTGTCTCCTTGGAGCCCTCTTTCTGGTATGGACAGGTGTAGGTGCTTGGAGGACAATGGTCGCTTATGGGATTGGGGCATTTGTCACCGCTTGGCTCTTCCAATTTGCCGGGACCCATCTCGGAGCAGAAGGGGGGGCTTGGAACCCTGCCCGTTACGCCATGCCGGCCTATCGACAGTTTATTGTCGGGAGCCTTGCCTTTGGCCTCGTCTATATGGCCACCGAACCTGTTAGCTCTCCCGGCATGCAAAGTGCTAAATGGATCTATGGAATCTTAATGGGTGTAGTGACAATCATGATCCGTCTTGTCAATCCAGCCTACCCTGAAGGGGTGATGCTCGCAATTTTATTTGGCAATGTGTTTGCCCCATTGATCGACTACTACGTAGTCCGCAACTATAGGAGGAAGATACGACGTGGCCCAAAAGTCCTCGCCGCGAGCTCCTCATAGCGACCTCCAGGTTCTCCTTTTCATCGTCGCTCTCTGTTTCACCTGCGCTCTTCTGCTTGCAGGAGTTGCCTATACCCTAAGGGTTCCGCAAAAACTCGCTAAGGAATTTGACCAGAGCAAGCAGATGTTGATAGCTGCCAAAATTCTCTCGCCCTCTGGCTACTTTGAAATCTTAGAGGAAGATGGGGCAATGATCCCTGCCCAATTTGAAGAGGCGACCAAACTCCTCGTCTCAGTAGATGAAGAAGACCCTCCACTAGCTACCGAAGACCAAATCCAAGCCTTATCAGATGCGAGAATCCGCCCTCTCCTAACAAATAAAGAAGGGAATGTCTTCACATTAGAAGAAAAAGACCTCGATCTCACCGAGTATCTAGAAAAAAACCAGAAGACCGGTTACGCTAATCTCCCGCTTAAGCTCTTTTATGTCATGCTGCCCAACAAGCAAGAAGCCTTTACCAAAACAGCAAAAGAGGCGGCCGATAGTTTGGATGCGATCTATTCAGTTGTGATTCCCGTCTCTGGTTTTGGACTCTGGGCACCGATTTATGGATTTTTAGCTGTTGAGCCCAATGGAGATACTGTAATTGGAACCACCTGGTATGAACAGGCCGAAACTCCAGGCCTTGGTGCCAATATTTCCGAGCCGAATTGGCAAAAACAGTTTTATGGGAAGCTCATCTTCCAAGAATCCCCTGGAGGAGAAGTCGACTTCCAAACAGCTGAGATGGGGATCATCGTAGTGAAGGGAAAAGTACAGGATGTCTACGGCTCATCACCCAAAGGGAGGAGCGCTGTTGATGGGATGTCGGGAGCCACACTCACAGGAGATGGGGTAACTGATGCCTACAGAAATTCTCTCACTCCTTATAGAGAGTTTCTCATCAAACTAGAGGAGGACAAGAGCTGATGGGAGAGAAAAGACCCCCTCTTAAGACCTATTTCACCGAGCCCCTTTGGAAGAACAACCAGGTCCTTGTAGCCATTTTGGGGATCTGCTCGGCTTTGGCCGTTACAACGACTCTCGATACTGCTCTTACAATGGGGATTGCTGTAAGCCTCGTCACTGGGTTTTCCTGCTTTTTTGTCTCCCTTTTCCGCCGTTTCACCCCAGATAACGTCCGGATGATCACCCAACTTGCGATCATCTCCTCTCTTGTTATCATCGTTGACCAATTCTTGCGGGCCTATTTCTTCAATATTTCCAAAACTCTCTCGGTGTTTGTCGGACTGATCATCACCAACTGCCTCGTGATGGGGCGAACCGAGAGTATGGCTCGCAATGTCCCCCCCATTCCAGCCTTTCTCGATGGCCTCTCAGGAGGCCTCGGGTATGGATGGGTCCTTTTCTGTGTTGCAGGTCTTAGAGAATTTGGGGGATTTGGGCAGCTGTTTGGCATCCAGATCATCCCCGAGAGTTGGTATGCAACAGCCGAGCATCCCGATGGCTACCAAAACTTCGGTTTGATGGTATTGGCACCAGCAGCTTTTTTCATTATCGGATTTTTTATCTGGATCGCCAATCTGATCAACAAACCCGACAAACCGGCTTACTAAAGGAGGAAAAAGAGTATGTGGATGGGAGACTACACAACACTCAATCTTTTCGGATTGTTCGTCCAGACGATCTTCATCCAGAATATCCTCCTCTCCTATTTTCTCGGGATGTGTAGCTACCTCGCCTGCTCCAACCGAGTCTCCACAGCAAATGGTCTTGGGATGGCTGTGACGGTCGTTCTAACCGCTGCAGGAGCCCTCAACTGGTTTGTCAATCAGTTTATCACAGGAAAAGGGGCTCTTGCCTGGCTCGATTTCCTCGGAATCAACCTCGGAGGGATCAATCTCAGCTTTCTCGAGCTAATCGTCTTTATTTCAGTGATCGCTGCTTTTGTTCAGGTTCTTGAGATTGTGATCGAACGGTTCTCCCCCACCCTCTATAACGCCCTTGGGATGTTTCTTCCCCTCATCACAGTCAACTGCGCGATTTTGGGAGGGGTCTTATTTGGGATTACGCGTGAGTATCCATTTGTTCCGATCCTCATCTTCTCTTTTGGGTCGGGACTCGGTTGGTGGCTTGCAATCGCTCTTATCGCCGCCATCCGAGAGAAGCTCACTTACTCGGCTGTCCCCAAAGGACTCCAAGGGATGGGGATCACCTTCATCATGACAGGCCTGATGGCCATGGCCTTCATGGGCCTTCTCGGCATCGACCTCGCCACCCCTGCCGGCCAGGACCTCCCCATCGCCGAAGAAAAACCCTTCAAAACCGAAGAGACTCCCGTCGCCTAGCCGCAAAGTGCTTTTAAGCATTAGTCTGTGGGGGATTTCCTAACCGTAAAGAACACGAAGGAACGCGAGGGAGGTCCTAGCTAGCTTGATGCTTAGGTGAATAAAGATTGAGAAGCAATAGCTTGCAATAAGTTAAAACCAAGAATTGGTGAGGGCAAAAATTCCTTAGTTTGCCATATCCGAAATTGCTCCCTCCATTTCGAGCTTGTGAGCAAGCTCTCCAAGTCCTAAATACGACTCGACCTTCCGATCTTTACTCCAATTGTCTTGGTAGGTCCAGTAAGCAGAACCAAATACAGGGATCATCTCAGAAAGGCCTCTGTAGAGCTCCTCTTTCCACATCTCCTTCAACTCCTCCTCAGAAGAGGTTAGACCAGCGTGGACCACTTTATCTCCTAGTTGCTCCACCGCAACTTGTCCTCTGACCCCTATCTCACGGACAAAATTCAGAGGTTTCTGCCAACCTGTGCTTTCTTCCGTACGTCTCTTTGCTTCTACTACTTCAGAAGTTCTCTCTTCTTCCTTCTGCCTGTACACTTCAGCATACATCTCTTTTAGAAGAATATGCTTAGCAATGTAGACGATGGCAATCACTGTTCGCGTCAATCCTACGATTACAGAACCACCTAGGTTGTAAACAGTATAGACAGCGATCTTCCCTATCGTGCTGTCATTTTGGCAATGATTCATATCCATCATTTTTCCTCCATTTGGTTACTTCTCCTATAATTATACCAAATCCCGAATTTCATATTAACATTTATTTAACATAATATTCATAAATATTTTACTAACTTACTTATTCTAGATTACTGAAAATCAAATGGGTGTAACCCAAATCGGTTAAAAACCCAAGATTCTGGTCTTCAGACACAAGCATACCAGGCTCTTGCATGCCCCCCTCATCACCAAGCTCTCCCTCACACCTGAAGCCTATTAAACATCCATAATATTGTTCGCTAGAGATGTATATCCAATTATCACGAACAATAACTTAACTTCGAGAAGGTTCGCAATATACAATATAGGTGTGAGAAACGAACGGTATTTACTGATGATTTCTGTACGCACAACAGAAAAAAACACTCAAAGCGAACAAAAAGTCCTGTTTATATTCATGAGAGATGGATAATTCCTTCTCACGGAAAAAAGTTGTTAATGGATAGGGAAATGTTCGTAGGAAGGAAAATAGAAATACAAGAGTTAAAGGATTTGCTGAAGAAGAAATCAGCGAGCTTTGTTGTTGTAAAAGGTCGTCGGCGAATTGGAAAAAGCAGGCTTTTAGATGAGTTTAGCAAAGGAAAGAAGACATTTAAATTCACTGGACTCGCTCCGCACAAAAGCACAACAAAACAACGTCAGCTCGATGAATTCTCAAAGCAGCTTAGTGCAGCTACAGGATTGCCTGAAATCAAGACAGACGAATGGAGCAAATTGTTTGCCCTTTTAGCCCGCGAGGTGAAAACAGGCCGTGTAGTTATTATTTTTGATGAGATTTCCTGGATTGGATCTAAGGATCCCGATTTTTTAGGTAAGCTAAAAAATGCATGGGACGAAAAATTTAAGAAGAATGCAAAACTGATTTTTATTGTATGTGGTTCAATATCAACTTGGATTGATGAGAACATCTTAAATAACACCGCCTTTTATGGGCGAATTTCTTGGTCAATGAATCTTGAACCACTACCTCTCAGCGATTGCAATCTTATGCTAGAAGCTCAAGGATTTAAAGGATCTGTTTATGAGAAGTTTAAAGTCTTGTCTGTTACCGGTGGTGTCCCTTGGTATATTGAGCAGATCCAAGGAAACTTCAATGCTGACGATAATATCAGGAGGCAATGTTTCACTAAAGGTGGAGCATTTGTCGAGGAGTTTGACAGAATTTTCCATGAAATTTTTGGCAAGAGGGACAAAGTATACAAGGAAATAATCGAATCTCTTTTGAATGGATCAGTTGAGTACGATGAGATTGTGAAGAAGGCAGAATATCGAAGTGGTGGTCGTTTAAGCCAATATTTATCTGATCTATCAAACGCTGGGTTTATAAGCCGTGACTACACATGGTCGTTAAAAACAGGTAAGGAAATCAAAATTAGTCGATTTCGCTTAAAGGATAATTACTTGCGATTCTATTTAAAATACGTATCAACTAAATATCCACAAATTGAGAAAGGGGGGTTCCGAATAGCATCTTTGGCCAGTTTACCAGGTTGGGAGTCTATCATGGGCTTGCAATTTGAAAACCTTGTTCTCAATAATCGAGAAAAGATATTTAATCTTTTAAAAATTCGCCTTGAAGATGTTGTTGCAGATAACCCATTTCTTCAAAAGCAGACGACGCGACAGCAAGGTTGTCAAATAGCCTACCTGGTTCAAACAAAGTTCAAAAATTTATATCTATGTGAAATAAAGTTTTCTCGTAACCCAGTTTCGAGGAAAGTAATAGAAGAAATAAAGGAAAAAATCGATCGGCTTCAATTGCCACGAGGAACTTCTATTTTGCCCGTACTGATTCACGTTAGTGGGGTAGCGCAAAGTGTAGAAGAAAGTGGCTATTTTTACGAAATCATAGATTTTGGAGAATTACTCTTTTAGCACAGACTCTCAAATGATTATCAGTAATTTCACCACCCGTCTCACCTTTGCCAAGCACGAACCGGAAACCACCCAAAAGATCTCCCATTCCCTAGGGGCGAAACCGAAATCAAAGAGTCCCAAGAGGGGATCTCCTACGGCGCTCACCAAGTCCGAGACGGCGTCAACCTCTCCCTCCAGTCCCTATCTCTCCCACCCAAATCCAATCCCTCACAACCACGCCTACCTCAAACTTCCTGGCAACACCTCCATCACCAAATTGCCTCTCAATTTGAAGCGGACTTGATGATTTTCTTTAATACACCTAACATTATTGGGTTTTTCTAAGAAAATGCGCAAACACCGCCTTGACATTTTTCTTCAATAATTGCAATAATGTTGGTATTACCTGAGGAAAAGTTCCATGCCTCTTATCACTCGCAGCACTCCTTTGATCGAAGACTTAAATCTTTCATCTGGAAGGTATAGAGTCTTTACGTATAACGAATTTGTTCGCTTCCATTCAAACAAGAAAACATTTCGCTACGCTCCGCGTAGCCTTCTTCTTTATCACCAAAAAAAAGGGCACATAGTACGAATTCGACGTAGACTATATTGTATTGTGCCGATTGGGATCAAACCTAAGGAATGCCCGATGAATCCTTTTCTGGTGGCAAATAAATTAACAGAAGATTCTGTCTTGAGTTACAGAACTGCTCTCGATTATTTTGGGAAATTACATACATCAGTAAATGAGTTCTTGTATCTAGCCAAAAAAAAAGATAACAACCCCTTCCACTATAAAAATGTTACCTATCGTTCAGTATCTATTCCGACTGCTCTTCAAAGGGCTAAAAAAATTGACTTCGAGGTAATGCAATTGCATCAAGAAGGACATGTAGTAAAGATAACAAGTCTTGAGCGCACTTTTGTAGATATCTTAGATCGACCCAATCTGTGTGGGTCTTTGGAAGAGATTTGGCGTTCCTTTGAAAATATCGAATACCTGAATCTTGATAAAGTTATTGAGTATGCGTTACTTCTAGGTAATGCTACAACGATTGCAAAAGTAGGTTTCTGTCTTGAAGATCACCTCGAGCAATGGATGGTTTCAGAAAACCATTTGAAGGAATTACGAAAATATATTCCCCTTCAACCTCATTACATGCAACATCGCAGACAAGAGCCTCAGAAGCTAGTATCTAGGTGGAATCTTCTGGTGCCGATATCAGTATTAGAAAAAGCCTGGGAGGAACCCAGGGACACCTGCAAAGTGTAACTCAATCCTAGCCAGCTTGGCTAGTGCTTGATGAGGGTTCGTTAGGTAGCTGATTGCTTGTGAAAGCAAATTTTTCTGATATTTTCTTTTATTTCTATCAGAATCAGGCGGCATGAAAACTCGCATAGCATTCAGACTGAGATTTCTAAGTGTGCCAAGAATACCTCCTTTTTCGCTACTATTGCTATATTGGTGGTCTTCCGACCAACTCCTGTCTTTGACATGATATAAACCATTTTCTATTCCCCAACGACAACTTTACGACATCTCTAAATTAAATTTACTACTTTGCAGGTGTCCTGATGACACGTCCGGTTGCTTTTTTTTCTTTAACCTCCCTGATTACCCTTAATTTGAACCAAGTAGTGACGGCCAAGACGGGTGATCTCTCTGCAAAGATCTCTGCCATTGTCAGATTCAAGAGCTTTACGAAGAACCGAAGTCAACGTAGAATGAAACCATTCAGGCAAGAAGAGACGATCTATGCTGGCCTGAAGAGGTGGGGACTCAAATACCTATAAGTAGGAACTGTATATGTTTCGGCCGAAGGCTATCGGAGAGCCGTATACTGGAAATCTGTACGTACGGTTCGATGAGGGGGGCGGGCTCAACACCCGCCTCTACTCTAACGGTTAGGAATCCCCCAAAGAATAATGTAATAAAGGAAGCTATGTTACACAGGGATGTTGGGAGGGAGTAAAACTCTCTTCTCCTGGCTTCGCGGTTAGGAAACCGCCAAAAACTGAGGATGTGTTAAAGGGAGGAGCGGATGGTGGGGAGGGGGCTGTTTTTTGCTAAGGTGAAGGCACCCATGATCCCGTTGAGTAGAGCTCTTTTGTCAGAATGGCCATGGCATTTGATGACGAGGTGGTCTAAGCCAATGAGGAGAGCTCCCGGGTGCTCAGAGTAATCGAACTGAGCGTGGAGTTGGGTGAGGAGGGGGAGATTGGGATCTTTTTCTCGAAGGAAGTCGAGCAAGAACTGAGAGATCCCTTCAGCTGTTTTTAAGAAGACGTTCCCTGTAAATCCATCGGTGATGAGAACATCGATCTTCCCCTTGAAGACATCTTTCCCTTCGATATTCCCCAAAAAACGGTCTCCAAAGTGATTCTCGAGGAGGTGAAAGGTCTCTTTGATCTCCTTGGGCCCTTTTTGCTCTTCTGTTCCGATGTTGAGGAGCCCCACAGTCGGCTCTGCAATCCCTTCCACAGCGGTGCGGTAGTACGATCCGAGCTTTGCGTAGGTAAGGAGGTGGGCAGGTTTTGGGAGAAGGTTTGCTCCCACATCTAAAACAGCTACTCGCCCTTTTTCTGTCGGCATCATCACAAGAAGAGCGGGTCTGTCTACCCCTGGTAAACAGGATAAATAGAGACGGGAAGTGGCTACAAGAGCTCCTGTGTTTCCCGTAGAAACAAAGGCGTCGATCTCTTCTTCTTTGAGTAACTTCATGCCAGCGGCCATCGACGACTTTTTCTTCCGCCTGACAGCAAAAAGAGGCGACTCCTCTGGAGTGATCGTCTCTTCTGTAGTCACAAATGTAACAGGGAGATTTTGCTCTGAAACGACTCGATCGAGCTCAGGATAAAAAGAGTGTTCGACAAATGCAACGATCTCTTGCCCGGGCTTAAGCCCACTCGACACTTCGATCACAGCCTCGAAAATTGCCTGGGGAGGGCGATCGCCCCCCATCAAGTCGATGCCAATACGCAAGGCTTACTCTTCGGTTGCCTCTCGAAGAACGGGACGACGGTTGTAGTAACCGCAAGAGGGGCAAATCCGGTGAGGCATCCGCTGTGTGCCACAGTTGCTGCACGGACTACAATGTTTCGGTTTTTTCGCATGATGGGCACGTCTCGAATTTTTTCGAGCGTTACTCATCCGATGACGAGGTACTGCCATAATCTATGATTCCTACTTATTGGTTTCTTCTGAATTCATGAAATATTGTGCCAAATTCTCCCTTTCTGGGCAACTCCCCTCATGACATTCAATAGTAGAAGGGAGCTCTAGCAAAATCGCCTCACGCAAAACGTCTTTGATTGCATAGACCCCGGAGCGGATCTCTTCTAAGGAGACAAGTTGGGTAAAATCTTTTACTCGAAGAGAAACAACGGCCTCTTGATTGCAGATAGAGCAAGGCATTTTTGCCTCAGTTGCAGCCGAAAAACGGACCAGGAGAAACTCCCCCGAAATCTCTGCTGTCCCCCGCACCACAACCGGAGTCTCAAAGAAAAGCTCCTCTTCTTCTATCTCGAGAAAGGCCGGGTCGAGACTCTCTTCAATCTTCTCTTGCTCCCCTTCTCGCAAGCGTAAAACATAAATTTTGAAAGCATCTTCCATATTAGAGAGATATTATCTCTCAATTCCCCTTAACCCACAAACACAAAAAACCAGACACAAAAACCAGAGTCCCAGGGCGATCGCCCCGACTAGAGTCCAGCTTCGCGGTAAAGAATCCGCCAAAGATTCATGTTCGACAGGAGTGAATCGAATGGGACTGGAAATCTACCCCCCTTTTCTATATACTCAGATTTTCTAAACGTACGGATAGAGATTTTCATGAGACTGCTGTTAGGATTTTTTTTAGCAAATCGGACGCGCGCTCTATCCCCTAGTTCTATAATAAGGGTACCCCGATGGATAATGATGTTCTTCTCAACATTGAATCAAAAGAGATACGCTATGCACACCTGAAAAATGGGCAGTTAGGCTCCCTCATCATCGAGCGGAAAAAAAGTCGCCAACTCACCGGAAACATCTACCGAGGGAAGGTGACCAATGTCCTCCACAATATCCAGTCGGCTTTTATCGATATTGGGGAGGGGGAAAATGGGTTTATCCACATGTCGGATATTCTCGAAAATACAAAGAAATTCGAGCAGCTCTTCGAGCTAGACTTCGACCTTGACTACGATATCCAAACTGTAGATGTGCGTAAGCAAAAAAAATTGAATATCGATGAGGTATTAAAACCCGAACAGTCGGTTTTAGTACAAGTTGTGAAAGAGCCAATCGGCTCTAAGGGAGCAAGACTTACCTCCAACTTATCCCTTGCAGGGAGGTATCTCGTTTTACTCCCAAATTCCCCCCACCGAGGAGTCTCAAGAAGAATTGAGGACCGGCATGCACGAGAGCGTCTGAAAAAACTCATCCGCGCTTTTGAGATGCCACACGATATGGGGCTCATCTGCCGAACAGCCAGCCAGAGTGCCTCTTCAGAGAGTTTGATTGCAGAGGCCCACGAACTGCTCGAAAATTGGCAGTCAACAATGGCAAAGTTCAACAAATCGACCAAACCCACCCTCCTTTTCGAGGAGTCTGATATTGTCAAACGGGCGATCACGACATGTGTCGACAAGAAATTCGACCGCATCTTCATCGACGATTACCCAACTTACCAACAATGCAAGCGTCTCTACCAGAAATTCAAAGAGGAGCACCCTCTTAAAATCGAATACTACCGAGATAAAGTTCCGATGTTTGAACGGTTCAATGTGGAGCGAGAGATCGAGAAGGCGACCCGCCGGAAGATCTGGCTTAGCAGCGGTGGATATCTCTTTTTCGAGAAGACAGAGGCAATGTATACCATTGATGTCAACTCGGGAAGAAGCACAAGTGTTGAAGGGAATGTCGAAGAGAGCATTGTGAAAATCAATTTAGAAGCTGCTGCAGAGATTGCACGTCAACTCCGCCTCCGCAATGTAGGGGGACTTATCATTCTCGACTTTATCGATATGCGCTTTAGGAAAAACCAAAGGCGCGTACTCGACAAGCTCAAAGAGTGTATGAAAGAGGATAGTGCAAAATGTACAATTCTCAATATGAGTGAGTTTGGCCTTGTTGAGCTTACACGCCAACGGAATCGCGAATCGCTCGCCCAGACCCTTTTTACTTTCTGCCCCTATTGTAATGGGAGTGGTCTCATAAAAACCCATGAAAGCGTCTCCATCGAGATCGAAAGGGCGATCAAAAAAGCGATTTTCCAGCTCGAACAGTTCGGCCTCCGCCTCACCGTCCACCCAGAGCTTGCAAAATATATGAAACAGGAAGGAGAAGAAGCCTTTTTAGAAGAGCTCGCAGTAGAGAATCGAGCCAAACTCGAGTTTTCCACATCTGATCTTCTCCATTTAAATGATTTTGAACTTTTCTCTACTGTAACCCAACAACCTCTAGAACTTTGATATGTCCATTTACCCTATATTAAAAGACTCTTTAGAAAAGGGAGAGATCTCCGAAAAGCTCCACACCGTTTTTTTGAAGCTGTATACGACCTACCTCCAATCTCTAGAACAAGATGGCCTCTCCATGCCAGAGCATGAAGAAGTTTTTTTTGATCTGTTCAACTTGATGAAAATCCAGATAGAAAATCCCTATCTCTTTGAATCTTATCACCAAAAAATCAGAAGACCGATTGACTATGCTGAATTTGGTCTCCGTTTTGTTCGCCCACTCCTCAATAGAGAGAAGTCTCGCTTGCTCCATAGGGATAATCTCGAAAAAATCTCTTCTCAAATTGCGAGAAATGAGAATGTCATCCTCTTCGCGAATCACCAAACGGAGGTCGACCCCCAACTGATGACCCTTCTTCTCGAGGAATCCTATCCACAAATTGGGAATGAGGCGATTTTTGTGGCAGGAGATCGCGTGTTAATAGATCCTATGGCCGTCCCCTTTAGCATGGGATGCAATCTCCTTTGTATCTACTCCAAAAGGCATATCGACAATCCCCCAGAAAAAAAAGAAGAGAAGCAGCGTCATAACCAGAAAACGATGCGCGTTCTCCGAGATCTCCTTATTGAAGGGGGGAAGTGTGTCTATGTAGCCCCAAGTGGTGGACGGGACCGTCCCGATGCACAGGGAGAGGTTGTGGTGGCTCCCTTCGATCCACAAAGTATCGAGATGTTCCATCTGATGGCAAAACAGGCAAAAACCCCTACCCATTTCTACCCTCTCTCACTTGTCACATTTGACATCCTCCCCCCTCCACAGTCGATCCAAAAAGAACTTGGAGAGGAAAGAAGTGCCAAGCGGGAGGGAGCCCTCTTCTCTTTTGGTGAAGAGATCGATATGGCAAATTTCCCCGGATCCGATGTACAAGACAGACATGCGAAAAGAAGCGCACGCGCGATGTATATCTGGAACCTTGTAAAAACAGAGTACCAAAACATGAAACAACCTAAGTAAGTTTTATGAAAAATATTTTTCTCTTCTCTCTTATTCTCCTCTCAACCACACTTCTTGGTAAACCGTATGAGGTGGTAGAAGATCTTGCCGAGCTCACCATTGAAACCCCCGATCTAGCCAAGAGAAAGACGAGAAAAATCCGCCTCTCAAATAACCTAGAAGCTCTTTTAATCAGTGATCCTGGCACCAATGAATCGGGTGCTGCTATGGCTGTTGAAGTAGGGAGTTGGGAAGACCCACAAGACCGCCCTGGGATGGCCCACTTTGTCGAACACCTCCTCTTCTTAGGGACGGAGAAGTACCCCGACGAATCGGCCTATTCCCGCTACCTCGATGAACACGGAGGGATGCAAAATGCCTTCACGATGGCCGACCGTACCGTTTACATGTTTTCAGCCCAAAACCAAGCCTTCTCTGAGGCTCTAGACCGTTTTGGCCAATTTTTTATTGCTCCCCTTTTTAGTCCATCAGGAGTGAATCGAGAGTGTAATGCAATCCACCAAGAGTTTTGCAAAAATGTCCCTCTAGATCCTTGGAGAGTTCTCCATGTAAAAAAAGAGCTTTCGAATAAAAGTCACCCCTTCCACAATTTTGCCATTGGGAACCTCGATACCCTCGCAAATATCTCCCAAGATGAGCTCAAAGCTTGGTACCAGAAGCACTATAGTGCAAATTTGATGCACCTTGTCGTCTACTCTTCTCAAGATCTCGATATACTCGAAAATCAGGTTGTGGAGATCTTTTCTGAGGTTCCCAACAAAGAGAGTGTGTGCGAGAGCTGCCAAGAACCGGTTCTTGCCAAAGAGACCATCTCTAAACTCGTGGCAATCACCCCGATCCAAAACGTCCAGCTCCTCGAGCTCTCCTGGGAATTACCCCGTTTTTATGGGAAGGATCTCGACCACAAAATCGATCAGCTCATCACCTACGTTCTTGGGCATGAGGGGGAAAATAGCCTCCTTGCCCAACTAAAACGGGAAAATCTAGCCGAATCGGTTGGAGCTGGAAATTTCCGGGCAGGAAAAGACCAGTGTTTCATGACCTTATCTATTTCCCTTACCTCAAAGGGGGTCAAAGAGTATGAAAAGGTGATTACCCGCTGCTTCGAAGCAATCGCCTCTTTCCGTCAAAGTGGGGTCCCACGCTATATCTACGATGAAGTTGTTGAAATCGAGACGCTGGCGTACAAGTTCCAAACACGCGATGAGGTCTTCTCTTTTGTGACCGACCTTGCTACCCACATGACTGAGGAACCTCTTGAGACCTATCCCCGCAAACTCCTCATCCCAGAAAAATACGACCCCCAAAAAGTGGACGAGCTTTTAGCTCTCATGACACCTGAAACGTGTTCTTTCTCTCTTGTTGCCCCCCCTGAGGCAACCAAAATCAAACCGACTCGAAAAGAGAAATGGCTGAATGTCCCCTACACTTTAGTCCCACTTTCAGACAAAAAGATCGCTGCATGGTCAGAGGCTAAATCCCACTCTGCGATCACAATTCCCCGTCCCAATCCCTATCTCCCTGAAGTCCCTCCTTCCGCCTTTCTCCCCCAAGAAAAAGAGTCGGTTCTCCCCAAACCTTTCGTTGTGAAAAAAGAGGAAAATGGAACCCTCTACATCTCTCCAGATACCCGCTTTGGAATCCCTGAGATCTGCTGGACTCTTCAACTCAAAACTCCTCTTATTTCCGATACAGACCCAGAGAGTCATGTCTATGCCGATCTTCTTTCTCTTGCTGTCCATGACAAGCTCAATGCAGCTGCCTATGAGGCCTCTCTTGCTGGACTTGCCTACTCTCTTAAACTACGGCATGATGGACTAGAAATTACCCTCAAAGGATTTGGAGAAAAAGGACTCCCCTTTCTCGAGACCCTTCTAGCCTCTCTTAAGATGGAAGCTCCCTCAAAAGAGCAGTTTTCACTTTATATAGAGCAACTCCAAAGAGTGTATGCCAATGCTGCGGAGGCAAGCCCCCTAAAACAAGGGAGTGAGCTCCTCTCCTCTATTCTCTACAAGAACCACCCGACACTCGAAGAGAAGTTCCAACTCACTCATCGTCTCTCTCACGAAAAAATGAAGCGGTTTTGTGCCCGTATCTGGGAAGAGAACTACGTGGAGGGGATGCTCTATGGGGCAAAGGACCTCGAGGAGGGGAAGGCTGTTTGGGCCGCTCTTCAAAAGAACTTGAAGGGAAAAGCCTACCCCTCCTATAGACATGAGAAAATCGAGATGGCTACCCTTCCCGACCACCACCATCCGAGCTACCTCGCGATCCCTTCTGCCCACCCGGCGAACGCACTGATTTTGACTGCCGATTGTGGGGAATTCACCTTCACAAGACGAGCTGCTCAAGAGATTTTGACTAAAGGTCTTGAAGAGCCTTTCTACAGTGAACTTCGCACCAGGCAGCAAACCGCTTATCTCGTGGCCAACTGGTCACAAGAGATGGAGAGACACCTCTATAGCTTTTTTGCCATCCAGTCGAGTTCCCATGATAACCGGGACCTTCTCGCCCGTTTTGAGCTCTTTTTGGAATCGAGCCTCCAACACCTCTCAGACAAAGTCATACCAGCTGAGAGATTTGCTGCGATCCAAAACTCACTAGTTAAGCGCCTCCAAAACCCTGCTGAAAATCCTGCGAAGATGGGGGCTCTTCTCCACAATCTCGCCTTCTCCTACGATGGGGACTTTGCGTGGTTCGATAAGAGAATCAAAGCACTCGAAGAGCTCACTTACGAGGAATTCCTAAGCTATGCCACTGAATTCCTCGGAAAAGCCAATCAGAAAAGACTCGCCGTCTTCGTGAATGGACTTCTTCCCCAAAAGGGGAGAGTCTCCTACCACCACCTGACGACCCCCGAAAAAATCAAAAGCGAAATCACCTACCGAGGCAAAGAGGGAGGCGAGGACCAGCTTGTCTAGAACTGTGGTGAAATTGATTTGGGTTACACCCAATTTATTTTGTAAAAATTATGAAGTAGCAACCTGAAGTGTGTTAGAGAGAGAAGAGGAGGGTGGTGTTTTCTCGGATACTTTTTGCAAGAGATGCCTCCAAGGGGATCTCGACATGACCCTTTCTTTCAAAAAACCTACACTTTTGCAAGGCAGGGTCGTAGCGGAGTGTCAGATAGGAATACTGGTGTTTCTCCATCATCGTGGGAATCCAGTTGAGATTTCCTAAAAGAAGAGTTCTGGGAAGATCGTAGTAGTCACACACGATATCCTCGATTTCCCATATGGAAAGAGAGAAGATATTATTGGATGAGAGCCATTTTTTTATGAGCTGGGCGATCTCGGAAGGGAGAAGATGCTCTTGATCTGAGCGTAAAACAGAGGTGAATACTGATCCAGTCTCCGGAATTGGAGCTTCTACTTTGCGTAGTAAACTCTCAATGTCATCAAAATAATCTTCTATAGAGATCTCGCGAAGAGAGAGATCAAAGATATGTGCTAACTTTGCATGATCCTCCTCTGGAAGTTTTTTTCGTGCCAATTCATAAAATTCCCGTTGTGTTCTCCCCTCCTGCTTCAATTCAGCGTCAAAATAGTCGTGAAGTCTTTCTCCTCCTACAGCCTCTAAGATCACCCTTTTTTGCCACTTCCGATCAGAGGGGTCGGATAGGAGGGACTCTCCAGGGCCTACCAGATGGGTAGTAAGAAGCTCATCGGGAGAAAGGGTAAAGTCTGAAAGAAACTTAGGATAAAGATTAAAAGCGTGCTTAGCTGAGGAGATCAAAAGAGGCTTCTCCCAGTCGAATCCCTTTTTCTTCTCAAAGAGTCGAATGCAGCTTCCTATGTGCACAATCCACTCTTTCTCGTCAGAAGAGGATTTGATTTTTGCAGGCTCGAAGTACTTCCCATTTAGCCGTCTCCAATCCAAAATACTCTGAGTTTTCCCTCCATCCTGAATAAGAAATGCTGAATCGGATTTAGCATAATACTCAGCTGTAAGACCCTTAAGAGAGCTGCTATTGAGTGCCGAAAATACTTTAGCAATTTCTTCGTTCTTCCATCCCTCTGCCAGAAATTGCAACATCGGTTTAGCGGCTGAGCTTAGATGCCCGTATAGAAAATCTCCTTCTATACCCAAAAGAATCTCTTGAATAACACCCTTCAAATCTGAGATGCGTTCCACAGGGATGAGTTTTCCAGATGGGGTGAGATGGAAAATCCTTCTCATTTGGTATAAATGAGAGTAATTCTCCTTCCCTGGTTGATGGAGAACCCCTTGAGAGTGGTATTGGAATTGAACACGCCCCCCTAAGATTTGATGAGACCAACTTCTTGAGTCAACGAGCCAAAGACGATCAGTGAATTCATCAAGCAAACAAGTGAATAAAGGGGACTCATTACAATCGCTCTCACGCTGCCTTGAAACACGCCATTGCGTAAAATTCCGCTTGATCGCAGCGTGAAAATTTTGTAGAAACCAAGTTTTTTTATTTGGGTGACTATTCTTTTCCTCTGAGTTCGCTGACTCCTGATTCAAAATTACAAAGTTCAAAACTGTTAAAAGGGTTTGGTGAAGTAGATTTTGTTTTAGGGAAAGGGCCACTTCCTTTGCGTAAGAGGAGTCAGAAGGAAAGGAAAGAGACATCATGTCTCCAATTCTCATGTCACCACCGGTATCCAGAGGTACTCTTTCCCCAAGAGCTTGCTCTGCAACATCAAAACCTACCCAGTTGGTTCCCTGTTCCACAGAAAGTTTTTCTTCAAAATCTCTTTCATATGTTCTCCGTGTCTCTAGCAAGGGGAGAATCGGGATCTTTTTCCCTTCAAACTGAAAACAACCTGTTTCGAGAACCTCTCTCCATAACTCTTGGACAACATCGAGGTGGTGGATTTGGATATTTGTCGCAGTGGAGACGGCAAAACAGTTCCCCTCATCTACCTGCCCGAATACCGAGAAGAAGGCAATCAAGAGATTCCATGAGAGATGCTCAGGAAGAACTTTTGCCCCTTTTTCCAGCTTCAAATCGATCCGGATCACCTCTTCCATGTCGGGATGAATCCGAAGGGATTTAAGAAATCCCTCCCGAAATGTCACGTTGTTCTCGAAGGAATCAAGAACGCGAAAAATCTGCTTTTTTTGTTCTCCAGAGATCACCTTTTGGAGCTCAGAGTCAAGTAGCCTCCTCACCACTAAAACTCCTCCCTGATTGATCTTCCCATCAGGAGTGATGAGCATCCGAGCAAGAGCCCGCATGAGATAAGCTGCTTTTCCAGAAGAGATCTGATCTTTTTGGGATTTCATGACTGATCTCTCGTGATCCACATGCAATCTTTTAATCTCTTCTTGGATCTCATGGAAGCGCTTTGCGTAATACGACTCCTTTTTTCGAAAACCCTCCTCTTTGACCAGATAAAAATAGAGACACCCCAACTCGACAAGTTTCATCTCTTCATTGAGCTCCTGAGATGTGGCTACTCTTATAATCTCTTTTCTCAGAGTATAGAAAGTGTCCGGAGAAATTCTTTTCCCTGAAATAGCTTTTTCGATCTGCTCAACTTTCCCAGCAACTGCCCGAGGTAATTCAGAATAAGATTCTGAATCACAGAATATCTCTGTACATTGAAGAGAGACTGAAAAATCGACGGTTTCCTCCGGAGGGGTGTATTGAGTGGTTTTCTGCCTCTTGAAGGGGCTTTGGAATAATGTGCTCTTGTAAACTTGATCTACTTTCTTTTTTGTGGGAGAATCACCACTTGGTGAGAAGGACGTATGTGTCGTTTCCCATTGTGAGTTGGGGAATAGTGGAGTAAGAGGGTCTAGTGAAGCCAAAGTTCTCTGGTTTTTGTTGTAAGTTATTGAAATCTAGAAAATTGTAACATGAAAACCTGTTTCTCTTCACCTAACTTATTAAATATTAAGGATATATGAATTTTTATGCGCTCATCTCAATTATTTTTTCGCACATTTAAGGAACCCCCTCATGAGGCCGATATCGTCTCCCACAAGCTCCTTGAGAGAGGGGGGTATCTCAAGAAGCTAGGGAAGGGGCTCTATACCTACACCCCGTTGATGTGGAGAGTCCTTAAGAAGCTGAATCAGATCATCCGAGAGGAACTCGACAAAGCTGGAGCGCAAGAGATTTCGATGCCTTTTCTCCATCCAGCAGATTTATGGAAAGAGACGGGAAGATGGGACGATTTCACCGCTGAAAACCTCCTCTATACCCTCAAAGACCGGGAAGGACACCCCTTTTGCCTTGCCCCCACTCATGAGGAGGTTGTGGTCTCGCTCGTGGCCAGCTGGGTCGACAGCTGGAAGCAGCTCCCTGTGAATCTCTACCAAATCGGAACCAAATTCCGAGATGAGATCCGCCCCCGCTTTGGACTGATGCGTGCAAAAGAGTTTCTCATGAAAGATGGGTACTCCTTTTCTAAAGATGTCGCAGGGATGGAGGCTCAATACGAGAAGATGCGAGAGGCCTACTCGAAGATCTTCGAAAGACTCAGCCTCCGCTTTGCGATTGTAGAGGCTCACGGAGGGAAGATCGGGAAAGGGAAATCGGAAGAGTTCCAGGTGCTGGCTGATATTGGAGAAGATGTCGTGATGGTGTGCGAAGAGTATGCCTCCAATGTGGAGATGACAAGAGCGATTCCCCCCTCCTACCCCTACAAGGAGAGCTTACAAGAGAAAAGACAACTCCCGACGCCCAACACCCCCACAATCGAGTCCCTCTCTACCTTTTTACAGGTCGATCCTCCCCTCATCTTGAAAACGATCGTCTATAAACTCCTCTTCTCCGACCGACAGGAATATGTAGCGATCGGCATCCGAGGAGACCGGCAGATCAATGAGGTGAAAGTAGCCGACCACTTCCAGGCGATCGAAGCAGCACTAGCCAGTGAGGAAGAGGTAAAAGAGAAAACAGGCGCCTCTTTTGGCTATGTCGGCCCCTTCCACTCCCCTCTCCCCTTCTATGCCGACGAGTCTGCTAGACCGATGACCAACTTTGTCGCTGCCTGCAACCAAGACGGAGTCCATGAGGTCGATGTCAATTGGGAAAGAGACCTTCCCTTGCCTCAATTTGCCGATTTCCTCCTAGCCAAAGAGGGAGACGGCTGCCCCCACATCCCTGGCAAAGTCTACAAAATCGAGCGGGGAATCGAGGTGGGGCATATCTTCAATCTCGGCACACTCTATACAGAAAAACTCTCGGCCCAATACCAAGATCAAGAGGGAGAGATGCGCCCCATCTGGATGGGAACCTACGGAATTGGGGTAGGCAGGACGGCTGCTGCTTGTGTGGAACAGAGACACGACGAGCGGGGAATCATCTGGCCCCTTTGCCTCGCTCCTTTCCACTGCATGATCACAGCAACCACCACGAAAGACCCCACCCTTGTCGAGACAGCTGAAAAGATCTACCAAAGACTTACCCAAGCAGGCTTTGAACCCCTCCTCGACGACCGCGAGGAGAGGCTCGGCTTCAAGCTCAGGGATAGTGACCTGATCGGCCTCCCCTACAAGATGATCGTAGGGAAAGCATTAGCGGAAGGAAACATCGAAATCGAATCGCGTGAGGGAGAGAAACACCTCATCCCCCTCCCCGACATCGAGTCATTCTTCACAAACGCTTTCGCTTTTACAGAATAACCACCCATTTCAGAGAATCATGAAAAATCGATATGTCCACATTTAAATCTCTATATGTGGACATATCTTGTTGCAAAAGATAGATATGTCCACTTATAATAAAGTATATCCGGACATATCTCGCACTCCTTGAAGAGAAAATGGGCAAAAAGAACATCATCGGCAGAACTGAAGTAGTTTTAGATGACCTGTTCAAGTGAAAATAAGCCCCCCCCATTTCCAGAGGGGGGAGGGTTACTGGATCTACTCGGCAGCGATGACGTCCACCTCAACAGAAGCCAAGGTAGGAAATTGCTCAAGTAGGTGAACCTGCAACTTCGGTTTTAACTCGCTCCAAGAAGAAAAAGCCATCGGATTCTCTTGGAAAAAGGCCTCTATTGCCTCATCGACCCACAAATAATCAGGGTAGTCAAAGATGTCTGGGTTCTCATACATCTCCCAGGCAACGTGTAGATTCAGTGAGCGAAAAGTCTCTTGGCAGATGAGATAGTTGAGCTTGGTAAATCCGAAAGACTCCTTCAACGCTCCCGTCTCTTTTGTGTACTGCACAATCGTCTCACGAGGAAAGCGAAGAGTCTTGTCTGGAGCCAAAGAGAGCGTACTTTTCAACACTGTGATGTCAGGGAAAGCATCAGTGAGAGCATGGACGAACTTCACATTCATGATCTCCCAGAAATCATTAGGTTCTGAGTAGGCCTCCAGAAATTTGCGTGTAAACTCTTTCACTACTCCCATGTTGACGGCCTCCCCCCCCTCTTCCATACTATATTCTAGGTGAATCGTGAGATTACGCCACTCATCTTGGTGACAGATCTGGAGTTTTCTCATGGAAATCCCAACGGTTTCAACAGCGTCATGATCCTTGATTTTGGAAGCAAACGCCATTTGAGGTGAGAGTGCCAATAATGAGATGGCAAGGATTGCACATCTAGTTTTCCATGTTTTCATCGTATATCTCCTTTTTTTGTACTACACTTGTAGTATTTAACAGCAAAAAAATGCACTTAGCAGACCACAAACCCTACAAGAGCTGTCACAGCTCCTAAAAGGAGGGTTGCAAATCCGGCCCGAACCTTGTCTTTTCTATTCAGAACATGTGGATCCAAAAGAGCCTGCAACCTTCTGAAGAGGGCTTTTCCAGACCTTTTGGTAGTAAAAGCTGCACACAGATGCGTGTCGGCCTCTCCCCTCCAAAGGGTCTTCTTAAGAGCCGTTGCTAGATCAATCGTGCTAAGACCACACTCCGCCGCAGCTAGGTCACAGGCGAGTTCCTGTTCTTCTTTGATCTTGCCAAGCCACCCGCTCATCGGCACCCAAAAGTAGAAGGCTGAAAGCCCCTGGTAGAGCATTCTGATACATGTGTCGTGCCACCTATGGTGCTCCAATTCGTGGGCGATTATAGCCTCCCTCTCCTCATCTGAAAATTCCTCAAGCAAAGATTGGGGGAGGAGAATCGTCTTCCCCCAACAAGCTAGGGGGGTCATAACATCATCAGAGAGGACGATCTTCACCCTCATATTTTGGAGGCGCATCAGCAACTTCTCACCCCTTATAGAAAGAAGATAGGGACTTCCCCTCTCAGCTATCCTCTTCATCTCCATCCTAGCAGTGAGATAGGAGAGGAAGAAGGCCACAAGGCGAAAGATAGAGAGGCCGAGAATCAACACCATTCCCACATAGAGAAGAGGAAGAGGAATCAAGAGCAATCCCTTTCCAAGCACCGTTTTGAGGCCATACACCTCCAGCTCTTGTTGGGCTCCAAGAGAGAGTCTCCTATACAAAAAGCGTTGGAAAGGATGGACACAACTGAACGCGCTCGCATTCAGAACCGTTACAGAAGAAGGGAGGAGCCAAAATAGAGGCTCTAAAGCCAGTCTGAGAGGAGGGAGCAATCTAAGAGAAGCCCTCAGACGGGGGCTGCGGATCCGAAGCAGAACAAGCAAGAGGGTTGTGATAAGAGAAAACAAGAGAAAGCTCACGACCCCATTGAGAGCATGCTGGAGAAGATGATCAGCAAAAAGATAGCTATTCATGAGAGCGCCTCTTTTTTGCTTTTGCTATTAGCTTTTCCACCTCTTCGAGATCTTCCAAAGAAAGATCGTCTGCCTGCTCAATCAGGTATGTAACAACATCCGCCGTCTTCATTCCAAACAGACGAGAGAAGGCCCGCTTAAGAAGTGAGCGGGAACTCTCCTGATCTTGCGCAAGCCAATACTCGTAACGCAGACCCACTCGCTCTCTTTTGAGGAGTTTCTTCTCGGCAAGCCGTCCCATCACGGTCATGATCGTCGTATACTTGTCCTCTCCTCCTAGAGCCTCTTGCACCTCTCGCACATTCCACCTCTCCTTGGACCGCATTACATGCAAGATACTCTGCTCCAGATCTCCAAATCGTCTCTTTGTCATCGATTCCTCATGAATTTAGGAGTATTGTCCTACAAGCGTAGTAATTCAGTCAACCATTAAAAGACCAAAAAGTGGATTCTTACCCAGGGGTTTATCATGCTTTATGTGAGGTGGACCCCAAAGCTGGACAGCTTTCAAGGAATTTTCCCTGCCATGCTACGCATTCGATGTAGTGGAAAGAATATGAAAAAGAGTTTCTTTATTCTAAAAGTTGTAGTTGCGGGTTCTTGTCACAGACTCCCCTCAAATTCGATACGGCTTCTCGAGTTGTAGGCCGCCTTGCCGCACGCGCTTTTCCCGGCGCTTCTCTTGACATACTCGAGCCTGGTATGCTTGTGTCTGAAGACCAGAATCTTGGGTTTTAACGTTACACCGTGTCCTTCCGGTGAGGGTGCGTGATTTTTTGTTCTGAATTGTTCGAAAATGGGGGCAAATCCAACCAAGGAGGCCCCTATGTCAGACCTAGAAGCAGTTGCAGCAGAATTCAAGAGATGGA
>JAAKFR010000219.1 GCA_011064985.1 Chlamydiota bacterium | reverse complement strand
GAGATGAATTGTAACTATGTTTCGAAAAAAAAGCAACCCTCTTGAAAACAAAATCACTCTAATTTCAAGATGGTTACGATGTCCAAAGATAGGGTGTAGTTATATTTTTCGGGAATTCAGGTTCCCAAGTGACGACAAAGCCCCCATCATTGAGGGGTGCTACGGTTGGGCTCCTTTGGTAGCTTGCCGTGTAGGTGTTGATCTGGAACTCTACCCCACTTTTCACGCCAGTGCTATCATACCTCTGCCCATAGATGCCATCGGTATCCCCATCTTGGCCATAGCTTTGCCAAGTGACGACAAAGCCCCCATCATTGAGGGGTGCTACGGTTGGGTACTCTTGGTCGCTTGTCGTGTAGGTGTTGACTTGGAACTCTACCCCACTTTTCACGCTAGTGCTATTATACCTCTGCCCGTAGATGCCAAAGGAATCTCCATCTTGGCCAGAGCTTTGCCAAGTGGCGACAAAGCCCCCATCATTGAGGGGTGCTACGCTTGGGAAAGTTTGGTAGTTTGTCGTGTAGGTGTTGACCTGGAACTCTACCCCACTTTTCACTCCGCTGCTATCATACCTCTGCCCGTAGACGCCAAAAGCCCAGCACATCGCTTGGAGTGAAAAACTAAAGTAAGGTCGCCGAAGACTAAGTTACCAAGAATTTCGTAATGAAAATCCGTGTTAAAGAGAAAACTTCAAAGAAAAACAGTGTGCTAGTTTTTGGGAGCGAGAGCTTGGTGATGGGAGAGATGAGAGGGCTTTCTTTGATTTCGGTTTCTCCGAGGGAACGGGAGATCTTTTGGGCGGTTTCTAGGTCGTGTTTAGCAAAAATGTGGCGACCGTTTTCTCTGAGTGGATATCTACGTAAGCGGCAGCTCGAGCCTACACTTTTAAAAGCAGGCTTAGGGCTGGTACGACTACCGCTTGATTGACGCTACATGTATTGCCTTCCGCAAAAGAAATGGTAAAAACATAATCATCTTCACCTTCAGAAATCACTTCTCCTTTCATTTCGGAGCACTCGGCATCTCCCCGAATCTCGATCGACTCCCAATACTCTTTTTCCTCTTCAGGGATCGCGAAGAGGGGTATTACCTCCCCGTCTTGAGGCTGGTAGTCTTCGAGGTCGATCATCAGTACATTGACATTCGAATTGG
>JAAKFR010000218.1 GCA_011064985.1 Chlamydiota bacterium | reverse complement strand
TCACTCCGCTGCTATCATACCTCTGCCCGTAGATGCCATAGAGATCTCCATCTTGGCCATCGCTTTCCCAAGTGACGACAAAGCCACCATCATTGAGGGGTGTTACGCTTGGGATCCATTGGTCGCTTGTCGTGTAGGTGTTGATCTGGAACTCTACCCCACTTTTCACTCCGCTGCTAGCATACCTCTGCCCGTAGACGCCATCGAGATCTCCGTCTTGGCCATCGCTTTCCCAAGTGACGACAAAGCCCCCATCATTGAGGGGTGCTACGCTTGGGTACCTTTGGTCGCTTGTCGTGTAGGTGTTGACCTGGAACTCTAGCCCACTTTTCACTCCGCTGCTTTCATACCTCTGCCCGTAGATGCCATCGAGACTCCCATCTTGGCCATCGCTTCCCCAAGTGACGACAAAGCCCCCATCATTGAGGGGTGCTACGCTTGGAAGCCATTGGTTGCTTGTCGTGTAGGTGTTGATCTGGAACTCTACCCCACTTTTCACTCCGCTGCTATCATACCTCTGCCCGTAGATGCCATAGAAATCCCCATCTTGGACATCGCTTACCCAAGTGACAACAAAGCCCCCATCATTGAGGGATGCTACGCTTGGGAACAATTGGTAGCTTGTGGTGTAGGTGTTGATCTGGAACTCTACCCCACTTTTCACGCCACTGCTATCATACCTCTGCCCGTAGATGCCATAGAAATCCCCATCTTGATAGCTGAACCAAGTGACGACAAAGCCCCCATCATTGAGGGGTGCTACGCTTGGGCTCCCTTGGTAGTCTGTCGTGTAGGTGTTGATCTGGAACTCTACCCCACTTTTCACTCCACTGCTATCATACCTCTGCCCGTACACGCCCTCGAGATCCCCATCATTGCTTTCCCAAGTGACGACAAAGCCCCCATCATTGAGGGGTACTACGCTTGGATACCTTTGGTAGTTTGTCGTGTAGGTGTTGACTTGGAACTCTGAGCCTACAGCTTGCGCTTCTACTTTGGTCATCATCGTCAGGGCAAGACCTAAGGTTGGGTACTTGTAGAGAGCAAGCCCCATAGCGACTTGGCTGTATCCTAAGAGTCTTCCTAATTCCATAGCTCCTGGTGCTACAGCAAGCATCCCTAGTACTACGCCGGCCACTTTGGCTGCTTGAGGCTCTAG
>JAAKFR010000217.1 GCA_011064985.1 Chlamydiota bacterium | reverse complement strand
GGGGTTACGGTGCGTGTCATAAAGGGAGTAGGCAAAGGAGTTGGTGTTAGAGTTGAATTAAGCGAGGGAGTTGGCGTTTTTCCACTTGGGGAAGTTGAAGATCCTCCCGATGAAGGAGAAGAGGGAGTAGAACCCACTTGGGTTCCTGTAGGAACACTGCTTGGTGTTGATAGGAGTGTCGATGTTGTGCTCGTTGCATTGGACAGAATTAGCTCTATGGGATTTCCATTAGAATCATACCTCTGCCCGTAGACGCCATAGGAACTTCCATCTTGGCCATTGCTGTACCAAGTGACGACAAAGCCCCCATCATTGAGAGGTGCTACGCTTGGGGTCCTTTGGTCACTTGTAGTGTAGGTGTTGACCTGGAACTCTACCCCACTTTTCACTCCGCTGCTATCATACTTCTGCCCGTAGATGCCCCATAAATCTCCATCTTGGCCATCGCTGGACCAAGTGACGACAAAGCCTCCATCATTGAGGGGTGCTACGCTTGGGTACCTTTGATGGCTTGTCGTGTAGGTGTTGACCTGGAACTCTACCCCACTTTTTACTCCGCTGCTGTCATACCTCTGCCCGTAGATGCCATAGGAATCTCCATCCTGGCCATTGCTGTACCAAGTGACGACAAAGCCCCCATCATTGAGGGGTGCTACGCTTGGGTTCCCTTGGTCGCTTGTCGTGTAGGTGTTGACCTGGAACTCTACCCCACTTTTTACTCCGCTGCTGTCATACCTCTGCCCGTAGATGCCAGAGGAATCTCCATCCTGGTCATTGCTGTACCAAGTGACGACAAAGCCCCCATCATTGAGGGGTGCTACGCTTGGGTTCCCTTGGTCGCTTGTCGTGTAGGTGTTGACCTTAAACTCTACCCCACTTTTTACTCCGCTGCTATCATACCTCTGCCCGTAGACGCCATAGGAATCTCCATCTTGGCCATCGCTGTGCCAAGTGACGACAAAGCCCCCATCATTGAGGGGTGCTACGCTTGGGAACAGTTGGTAGCTTGTGGTGTAGGTGTTGATCTGGAACTCTACCCCACTTTTCACTCCGCTGCTATCATACCTCTGCCCGTAGACGCCATAGAAATCTCCATCTTGGCCGGAGCTTTCCCAAGTGACGACAAAGCCCCCATCATTGAGGGATGCTACGCTTGGGAACAGTTG
>JAAKFR010000216.1 GCA_011064985.1 Chlamydiota bacterium | reverse complement strand
TAGAGCCTCAAGCAGCCAAAGTGGCCGGCGTAGTACTAGGGATGCTTGCTGTAGCACCAGGAGCTATGGAATTAGGAAGACTCTTAGGATACAGCCAAGTCGCTACGGGGCTTGCTCTCTACAGGTACCCAACCTTAGGCCTTGCTCTGACGATGATGACCAAAGTAGAAGCGCAAGCTGTAGGCTCAGAGTTCCAGGTCAACACCTACACGACAATCAACCAAGATTGGCCAAGCGTAGCACCCCTCAATGATGGGGGCTTTGTCGTCACTTGGAATAGCGATGGCCAAGATGGGAGTCTCGAGGGCATCTACGGGCAGAGGTATGATAGCAGCGGCGTGAAAAGTGGGCTGGAGTTCCAGGTCAACACCTACACGACAAGCAACCAACTGCACTCAAGCGTAGCGTCCCTCAATAATGGGGGCTTTGTCGTCACTTGGGAAAGCGATGGCCAAGATGGAGATTTCTGGGGCGTCTACGGGCAGAGGTATGCTAGCAGCGGAGTGAAAAGTGGGGTAGAGTTCCAGATCAACACCTACACCACAAGCAACCAAAGGTACCCAAGCGTAGCATCCCTCAATGATGGTGGCTTTGTCGTCACTTGGGAAAGCGATGGCCAAGATGGAGATTTCTGGGGCGTCTACGGGCAGAGGTATGATAGCAGCGGAGTGCAAAGTGGGGCAGAGTTCCAGGTTAACACCTACACGACAGGCTACCAAGAGTACCCAAGCGTAGCGTCCCTCAATGATGGGGGCTTTGTCGTCACTTGGGAAAGCAGATACCAAGATGGAGATTCCTATGGCGTCTATGGGCAGAGGTATGATAGCAGCGGAGTGAAAAGTGGGGTAGAGTTCCAGGTCAACACCTACACGACAAGCGACCAATCTTCCCCAAGCGTAGCGCCTCTCAATGATGGGGGCTTTGTCGTCACTTGGGAAAGCTCTGGCCAAGATGGAGATTCCGTAGGCGTCTACGGGCAGAGGTATGATAGCAGCGGAGTGAAAAGAGGGATAGAGTTCCAGATCAACACCTACACGACAAGCAACCAAGACTTTCCAAGCGTAGCACCCCTCAATGATGGGGGCCTTGTCGTCACTTGGGGAAGCTCTGGCCAAGATGGAGATTCCTATGGCATCTACGGGCAGAGGTATGCTAGCAGCGGCGTGAAAAGTGGGGTAGAGTTCCAGGT
>JAAKFR010000215.1 GCA_011064985.1 Chlamydiota bacterium | reverse complement strand
TACAGCTTGCGCTTCTACTTTGGTCATCATCGTCAGAGCAAGACCTAAGGCTGGGTACTTGTAGAGAGCAAGCCCCGTAGCGACTTGGCTGTACCCTAAGAGTCTTCCTAATTCCATAGCTCCTGGTGCTACAGCAAGCATTCCCAGCACAACCCCAGCCACTTTGGCTGCTTGAGGCTCTAGTCTGCTCAAAAACTCTTCTTTGCTCACCTTCTGGACATTGGAGAAGATCCACCCCTTATCGACGAAATACTGCACCTTCTTCCCAGAAAGCTCCACCCAGGCTCCTCTTGTCTCACGAGCAAGCGCTTTTCGTAAACTTCCACGGGTCTCGTATCTCGTAAACTCTGCCTCATTCTGGTGGAGGAAATAGGTCTTTGTCTCTTCCACCACCTTAATCGTGTCGAAAAGACAAGAGTTCCTCAGGTACTCATACACTTTCTCTTGCGTCGCAAATCGCTTTCCTTGGCAAACGAAGGTTCCGTTTCGTGCCTCAAGCTCAATTGTTGTCTGGGTGCAAATCATCATCGATCTTTCCTTTGGATTTCTATAAATTTTGTTCTGAGACTATTCCCTCAAAGAGCAAAAGTCAAAGGAAAATGGGTGCTAGTTTTTGGGAGTGAGGGAGAGCTTGGTGATGGGGGTATTTCCGGGGAGTTTGAGGTAAGCGTGGTTGTTTTCGAGGGATTGGATTTGGGTGGGAGAGATGAGGGGGCTTTCTTTGATTTCGGTTTCCCCGAGGGAACGGGAGATCTTTTGGGCGGTTTCTAGGTCGTGCTCGGCAAAAATGTGACGACCGTTTTCTCTGAGTGAATATCTATGTGGGCAGCAGCTCGAGCCTATACTTTTAAAAGCAGGCTTAGGGCTGGTGCGACTACCGCTTGATTGACGCGACATGTGTTGCCTTCCGCAAAAGAAATGGTAAAAACATAATCATCTTCATCTTCAGAAATCACTTCTCCTTTCATTTCGATACACTCAGCCTCTCCTTGAATCTCGATCGATTCCCAATACTCTTTTTCCTTTTCATGGATCGCGAAGAGGGGTATTACCTCTCCGTCTTGAGGCTGATAGTTTTCGAGGTCGATCATCAGTACATTGACATTTGATACGGTGACGTCCCCTGTTCCTCCAGATACCATGTAAGTTCCAACTGTTTGGCCATTGACAACGATGGGGTAGCTTACTTCGTAAACGATCAT
>JAAKFR010000214.1 GCA_011064985.1 Chlamydiota bacterium | reverse complement strand
GCTACGGGGCTTGCTCTCTACAAGTACCCAACCTTAGGTCTTGCTCTGACGATGATGACCAAAGTAGAAGCGCAAGCTGTAGGCTCAGAGTTCCAAGTCAACACCTACACGACAAGCGACCAAGAGCGACTAAGCGTAGCATCTCTCAATGATGGGGGCCTTGTCGTCACTTGGGAAAGCGTAGGCCAAGATGGAGATTCCTATGGCGTCTACGGGCAGAGGTATGCTAGCAGCGGAGAGAAAAGTGGGGTAGAGTTCCAGGTCAACACCTACACAATAAGCGCCCAAACACGCCCAAGCGTAGCACTCCTCAATGATGGGGGCTTTGCCGTCACTTGGGGAAGCAATGGCCAAGACGGGAATGGCTACGGCACCTACGGGCAGAGGTATGCTAGCAGCGGAGTGAAAAGTGGGGTAGAGTTCCAGGTCAACACCTACACGACAAGCAACCAAGAATTCCCAAGCGTAGCACCTCTCAATGATGGGGGCTTTGTCGTCACTTGGGTAAGCTCTGGCCAAGATGGGAATGGGAATGGCGTCTACGGGCAAGGGTATGATAGCAGCGGAGTGAAAAGTGGAGTAGAGTTCCAGATCAACACCTACACTGCAAGCGACCAAGAGTCTCCAAGCGTAGCGCCTCTCAATGATGGAGGCTTTGTCGTCACTTGGAGAAGCTCTGGCCAAGATGGAGATTCCTATGGCGTCTACGGGCAGAGGTATGATTCTAATGGAAATCCCATAGAACTAATTCTGTCCAATGCAACGAACACAACATCGACATTCCTATCAACACCAAGCAGTGTTCCTACAGGAACCCAAGTGGGTTTTACTCCCTCTTCTCCTTCATCGGGAGGATCCTCAACTTCACCAAGTGGAAAAACGCCGACTTCGATGATGCAGTCAACGCAGCAAATTTCGCCAAGCAGTGTTCCTACAGGAACCCAAGTGGGTTTTACTTCCTCTTTTCCTTCATCGGGAAGATCTTCAACTTCCCCAAGTGGAAAAACGCCGACTTCGATGATGCAGTCAACGCAGCAAATTTCGCCAAGCAGTGTTCCTACAGGAACCCAAGTGGGTTTTACTTCCTCTTCTCCTTCATCGGGAGGATTTTCAACTTCCCCAAGTGGAAAAACGCCGACTTCGATGATGCAGTCAACGCAGCAAACTTCACCAAGCAATATGGTGAACTTTTCTGGATCAATCACTA
>JAAKFR010000213.1 GCA_011064985.1 Chlamydiota bacterium | reverse complement strand
GTAGAGTTCCAGGTCAACACCTACACGACAAACTTACAAGGGGACCCAAGCGTAGCATCCCTCAATGATGGAGGCTTTGTCGTCACTTGGAGAAGCAGTGGCCAGGATGGAGACTTCGGAGGCATCTACGGACAGAGGTATGACAGCAGCGGAGTGAAAAGTGGGGTGGAGTTCCAGGTCAACACCTACACCACAAGCTACCAATACACCCCAAGCGTAGCATCCCTCAATGATGGTGGCTTTGTCGTCACTTGGGGAAGCGATGGCCAGGATGGGGATCTCTATGGCATCTACGGGCAGAGGTATGATAGCAACGGAGTGAAAAGTGGGGTAGAGTTCCAGGTCAACACCTACACGACAAGTGACCAATTGGACCCAAGCGTAGCATCCCTCAATGATGGTGACTTTGTCGTCACTTGGGACAGCTCTGACCAAGATGGGGATCTCGGTGGCATCTACGGGCAGAGGTATGATAGCAGCGGAGTGAAAAGTGGGATAGAGTTCCAGATCAACACCTACACGACAAGCAGCCAACTGTACCCAAGCGTAGCGTCCCTCAATGATGGTGGCTTTGTCGTCACTTGGGGAAGCGATGGCCAAGATGGGGATCTCGGTGGCATCTACGGGCAGAGGTATGATTCTAATGGAAATCCCATAGAGCTAATTCTGTCCAATGCAACGAATACAACATCGACACTCCTATCAACACCAAGCAGTGTTCCTACAGGAATCCAAGTGGGTTTTACTCTCTCTTCTCCTTCATCGAGAGGATCTTCAACTTCCCCAAGTGGAAAAACGCCGACTTCGATGATGCAGTCAACGCAGCAAACTTCACCAAGCAATATGGTGAGCTTTTCGGGGCCAATCACCATTTCAGGAGAAATGATCGTTTACGAAGTAAGCTATCCCATCGTTGTCAATGGCCAAACAGTTGGAACTTACATGGTATCTGGAGGAACAGGGAACTTCATCAATTCGAATGTCAATGTACTGATGATTGACCTCGAAGACTACCAGCCTCAAGACGGGAAGGTAATACCCCTCTTCGCGATCCCTGAAGAGGAAAAAGAGTACTGGGAGTCGATCAAGATCCAAGGAGAGGCAGAATGCCTCGAAATGAAAGGAGAAGTGATTTCTGAAGATGAAGATGATTTTGTTTTTACCATTTCTTTTGCAGAAGGCAACACATGTAGCGTTAATCAAGCGGTAG
>JAAKFR010000212.1 GCA_011064985.1 Chlamydiota bacterium | reverse complement strand
CGTGAAAAGTGGGGTAGAGTTCCAGATCAACACCTACACGACAAGCGGCCAATGGGACCCAAGCGTAGCACCCCTCAATGATGGGGGCTTTGTCGTCACTTGGCGAAGCTCTGGCCAAGATGGGAGTTTCAATGGCATCTACGGGCAGAGGTATGATAGCAGCGGAGTGAAAAGTGGGATAGAATTCCAGGTCAACACCTACACGACAAGTTACCAACAGTACCCAAGCGTAGCACCCCTCAATGATGGGGGCTTTGTCGTCACTTGGACAAGCGGTGGTAACCAAGATGGGGATGGCTATGGCATCTACGGGCAGAGGTATGATAGCAGCGGAGTGAAAAGTGGGATAGAGTTCCAGATCAACACCTACACGACAAGCAACCAAAGGGACCCAAGCGTAGCATCCCTCAATGATGGTGGCTTCGTCGTCACTTGGCGAAGCTCCGGCCAAGATGGGGATCTCGATGGCGTTTACGGGCAGAGGTATGCTAGCACCGGCGTGAAAAGTGGGATAGAATTCCAGGTCAACACCTACACGACAAGTTACCAACAGTACCCAAGCGTAGCACCCCTCAATGATGGGGGTTTTGTCGTCACTTGGCAAAGCATTGGCCAAGATGGGGATTTCTATGGCGTCTACGGGCAGAGGTATGATTCTAATGGAAATCCCATAAAGCTAATTCTGTCCAATGCAACGAACACAACATCGACACTCCTATCAACACCAAGCAGTGTTCCTACAGGAACCCAAGTGGGTTTTACTCCCTCTTCTCCTTCATTGGGAAGATCTTCAACTTCCCCAAGTGGAAAAACGCCGACTTCGATGATGCAGTCAACGCAGCAAATTTCACCAAGCAGTGTTCCTACAGGAACCCAAGTGGGTTTTACTCCCTCCTCTCCTCCATCGGGAGGATCTTCAACTTTCCCAAGTGGAAAAACGCCGACTTCGATGATGCAGTCAACGCAGCAAATTTCACCAAGCAATATGGTGAGCTTTTCGGGGTCAATCACTATTTCAGGAGAAATGATCGTTTACGAAGTACGCTATCCCATCGTTGTCAATGGCCAAACAGTTGGAACTTACACGATATCTGGAGGAACAGGGAACTTCACCAATTCGAATGTCAATGTACTGACGATCGACCTCGAAGACTACCAGCCTCAAGACGGGGAGGTAATACCCCTCTTCGCGATCCCTGAAGAGGAAAAGG
>JAAKFR010000211.1 GCA_011064985.1 Chlamydiota bacterium | reverse complement strand
AGAGCAAGACCTAAGGTTGGGTACTTGTAGAGAGCAAGCCCCGTAGCGACTTGGCTGTATCCTAAGAGTCTTCCTAATTCCATAGCTCCTGGTGCTACAGCAAGCATCCCCAGTACTACGCCGGCCACTTTGGCTGCTTGAGGCTCTAGTCTACTCAAGTACTCCTCTTTGCTTACCTTCTGGATCGAGGAGAAGATCCACTCCTTATCGACGAAATACTGCACCTTCTTCCCTGAGAGCTCTACCCAGGCTCCTCCTATCTCCCGAGCAAGCGCTTTTCGTAAACTTCCACGGGTCTCGTATCTCTCAAACCCATTCTCACTTCTGTGGAGGGAATACGACTTCGTCTCTTCCACCACCTTGATCACATCAAAGAGGCAGGCGCTCCTCAGGTACTCATGCGCTTTCTCTTGCGTCGTAAATCGTTTTCCTTGGCAAACGAAGGCTCCATTTCGTGTTTCCAGCTCAATTGTCGTGTAGGTACAAATCATCATCGGTCTTTCCTCATAGTTTTTATAACTTTTGCACTAAGGTTACTCCATTAAAGGGAAAACTTCAAAGAAAAAGAGGGGTTAGTTTTTGGGAGCAAAGGAGAGCTTGGCGATGGGAGTGTTGCCGAGTAAGCGTGGTTGTTTTCGGGGTATTGGATTTGGATGGGGGAGATGAGGGGGCTTTCTTTGATTTCGGTTTCGCCAAGGGAACGGGAGGTCTTTTGGGCAGTTTCTAGGTCGTGCTCAGCAAAAATGTGGCGACCGTTTTCTCTGAGTGGATATCTACGTAAGCGACAGCTCGAGCCTACACTTTTAAAAGCAGGCTTAAGGTTGGCAAGACCACCGCTTGGTTGACGCGACACGTTTTGCTTTCTGTGAAGACGACATTGAAAACATATCCTGCATCTTGAGAGTCTGAAAGTACTTCTCCTCCCATTTCGAGACACTCGGCATCTCCTTGAATCTCGATCGACTCCCAATACTCCTTTTCCTCTTCAGGGATCGCGAAGAGGGGTATTACCTCCCCGTCTTGAGGCTGGTAGTCTTCGAGATCGATCATCAATACATTGACATTCGAATTGGTGAAGTTCCCTGTTCCCCCAGATATCGTGTAAGTTCCAACTGTTTGGCCATTGACAACGATGGGATAGCTTACTTCGTAAACGATCATTTCTCCTGAAGTAGTGATTGATCCAGAAAAGTTCACCATATTGCTTGGTGAAGTTTGCTGCG
>JAAKFR010000210.1 GCA_011064985.1 Chlamydiota bacterium | reverse complement strand
AGGACTCTGATCGTCTTGACCGTGATTGTTGCGATCGGCTTGCCTCTTGTCTTTGCCTACGGCTTCTATGTTTACCGCCTTTTCCGAGGCAAGGTTAAACTCGACCACATGAGCTACTAAGGGTAGAACTTCAACTCATCTTTCTTCGGCTGGCATCGCTCTCGTTCTCGTTGACCGCTAGGTCAACTTCGAACTCCGAATAGGGGGGCTTTGATTTCGGTGTCGCCAAGGGAACGACAGATCTTTTGGGCGGTTTCTAAGTCGTGCTTAGTAAAGATGAGGCGACCGTTTTCTCTGAGTGAATATCTATGTGGGCAGCAGCTCGAGCCTACACTTTTAAAAGCAGGCTTAGGACTGGTACGACTACCGCTTGGTTGACGCGGCATGTGTTGCCTTTTGCAAAGGAAATGGTAAAAACAAAATCATCTTCATCTTCAGAAATCACTTCTCCTTTCATTTCGATACACTCTGTCTCTCCTTGGATCTCGATCGACTCCCAATACTCCTTTTCCTCTTCAGGGATTGCGAAGAGGGGTATTACCTCCCCGTCTTGAGGCTGGTAGTCTTCAAGGTCGATCATCAGTACATTGACATTCGAATTGGTGAAGTTTCCTATTCCTCCAGATACCGTGTAAGTTCCAACTGTTTGGCCATTGACAACGATGGGATAGCTTACTTCGTAAACGATCATTTCCCCTGAAATAGTGATTGGTCCCGAAAAGCTCACCATATTGCTTGGGGAAGTTGAAGATCCTCTCGATGAAGGAAAAGAGGGAGTAAAACCCACTTGGGTTCCTGTAGGAACACTGTTTGGTATCGATGTTGTGTTCGTTGCATTGGACAGAATTAGCTCTATGGGATTCCCATTAGAATCATACCTCTGCCCGTAGACGCCATAGGAACTTCCATCTTGGCTATCGCTGTGCCAAGTGGCGACAAAGCCTCCATCACTTAAACCTGCTACGCTTGGGAAGTCTTGGTAGCTTGTGGTGTAGGTGTTGATCTGGAACTCTACCCCACTTTTCACTCCGCTGCTATCATACCTCTGCCCGTAGATGCCATAGTAATCTCCATCTTGGAAAGAGCTTTCCCAGGTGACGACGAAGCCACCATCATTGAGGGGGGCTACGCTTGGGCTCCATTGGATGCCTGTCGTGTAGGTGTTGATCTGGAACTCTACCCCACTTTTCACCCCGCTACTAGCATACCTTTGCCCGTAGACGCCCCAGGAATC
>JAAKFR010000021.1 GCA_011064985.1 Chlamydiota bacterium | reverse complement strand
TTTGTGCCTGAGGATGGGCACTTGGGTTAAGTCTTTAAATAGAACCACCTAGCTCAACTGAGTAAGGTGATCGATATAAGCTCCACTTTTAATTGCACCCGTATCTTTGCTTCAGATTTGGTAGAGGAGAGGGTAAAGAAGGAGGTAGGCGGCAAGGCCAGCAAAGTAGCCGATCAGGGCAATCCAAGAGATTTTGCGCATGTACCAGAGGAAATTGACCTTCTCCATCCCCATGAAGACAACTCCTGCGGCAGAGCCGATGATCAAGATGCTCCCTCCAGTCCCAGCAGCGTAGGCAATCATCTGCCAAAGTTGGCTATCAACAGGATAGGTCTGCATATCGTACATCCCCATAGAAGCGGCAACGAGTGGGACATTATCCACGACACTCGATAGCAAACCAATAAGTGCGGCTACCCAATACTGATTGGGGAAAACAACACCCAAGTACTCAGCAAATACCTTCAAAACCCCAGATGCTGCCAAAGCATCGATCGCAAGCAGAATCCCGAGAAAAAAGAGGATGCTCGACATATCGATTTTGGTCAGAATATGTAACACCCCAAGATGCCACCTTTTCTCGCCGTGCCGGAAATGGATCATATCAGTGATCAGCCATAGGAGTCCAAGCCCGATGAGGGCCCCCATGAAGGGGGGAAGGCCGATCGTTCCTTTCCAAATCGGAATCATGATCAAAGAACCGACCCCTGTAAATAACACTCTCCTAGCCCCGGGTTCCATCGGCATATGAAACTCAGAATGAACTGGTTCAGCTTCCCCCTTTATGAGCCAACTGGCAAGCAGCCCCGCTACAAGAGTACACACAACACTTGGGATAAAAAGAAACTTCATTGTCTCTATAGTGGTAATCTTGTTGTTGATCCAAAGAAGTGTTGTCGTCACGTCCCCAATCGGAGTCCAGGCGCCCCCAGCATTGACCGCAATGACCACAATTGACCCGATCATCCACCGATCTTTTGGCTCCCTAACGAGCTTTCTTAAAAGGGAGACCATCACGATCATAGCTGTAAGATTATCAAGAGCCGCCGACATGAAAAAAGAGATTCCAATCAGAAACCAGAGCATGTGCCTCCGAGAGGAGGTATAGAGCATATTAGTAAAAAATTTAAATCCGTTGTGAGAGTCGATCAGTTCGACAATCACCATCGCACCGAGCAAGAAAAAAATGATCTGGGCAACATCGGAAATTTGCTCAGCTAAAGCCCCTCCAGAAATGGGGATATCAGATCCTGCAAAATAGAGGACCCAACAGACGGTCCCCATCACTAAGGATACAGCAGCCTTGTTGATATGAAGAAACTCTTCGAAAATAATTGCTAAATAGCCAATTCCGAAGAAAATCAATAATCCCCAATGTAGTAAAGTCAATTCCATTGTTTCTATGATATGCTTTTTAAATCCCAAAAACAACTAGAACGAAGCCCCAAAAACTCTGTTAAGTGAGTACGTTCTTGACAACTCGTTGGAAAATGGGAAAAAATAGAGGATAAAGATGCCACACACAACCTTTTCCAGTCGCCTTAAAACATTTGTTCCCAAATCGATCCAGTGTTTGAGAGAGGGGTATTCGACCCAAGCTCTTCGGAAGGATCTTTTTGCGGGAATTTCTGTTGGCGTCATCGCGTTTCCCTTAGCTTTAGCGGTTGCAATCGGAGCTGGCATCTCACCTGAAAGGGGCTTATTTACTGCAGTCATAGCTGGGTTTCTCATCTCTTTACTGGGAGGGAGCCGCGTCCTCATCGGAGGTCCTACGAGTACCTTCATCGTGATTCTCTACGGGATTATGGTCCGACATGGATTCGAGGGGATGTTGACCGTCACTTTGATGGCAGGGGCGATCTTGATGTTCTTTGGCTTAGCAGGTCTTGGGACCTACATCAAATATATTCCCTATCCTGTTGTCACAGGGCTTACGACGGGAATTGCCGTTGTAATCTTCTCTTCGCAAATCAAAGACTTTCTGGGACTTCAAATGGGAGAGGTCCCCCTTGACTTCATCGGCAGATGGCAAGCGTATTGGACCCATCTCGATAGTTGGAATCCTCGCTCTTTGCTTATGGGGGTAGGTACTTTAGCAATTATCCTCTATTTCAGACGCTTCAGACCCCGCTATCCAGGGATTTTGATCGCTTTGACAATAACCGGTTTTGTCACCTGGGCTTTTCGCATCGATATCTCTACCATAGGAGGTGAATACGGGACCCTTCCACGCACTCTCCCCTCCCCATCTCTCCCCTATTTCGATTTTAAACAGATTCTTACCCTGGTCCCAGACGCTCTGACGATTGCCCTTCTTGCTGGGATGGAATCTCTTCTTTCAGCAGTAGTTGCAGAAGGGATGACCGGGTGGCGCCACCAGTCTAATTGTGAGCTTTTTGCTCAGGGGATTGCCAATATCGGATCAGCTATTTTCGGAGGGATGCCTGCTGCTGGCTCCCTCTCCCGAACAGCGGCAAATATTAAAGCAGGGGCGAATACCCCCTTCTCTGGGATGATCCACGCCCTTGTCGTCTTTGTCCTCATGTTCTTCTTTGCCCCCTTCACGAGCCAAATCCCCTTGGCAGCTCTTGCTGCTGTTCTGATTATGATCGCGTGGAATATGAGCGAAATCCACCACTTCCTCCATCTCTTCACCGCTCCGACCAAAGATGTGACTGTTCTTCTAACCGTCTTTATCTTAACAGTCTTGATCAATATTACAGCGGCTGTCCAAGTAGGAATGATCCTAGCAGCCTTTCTTTTCATGAAGCAGATGAGCGATCTTTCTGGTGTGATTGCTACAGCGAAGTATTTTGAGGAAAATGGAGCTACTTTAGAGAAAGCAGCGAAAGACCCTGACGCCCTCAAGAAAGACGAAGTCCCTCCTGGCGTCGAAGTGTATGAGATCGATGGTCCCTTCTTTTTCGGAGTGGCAGACAGACTCAAAAACCTCTTAAATGAGCTCGAGCGCCCTCCCCAAATCTTCATCTTACGGATGCGCAAGGTCCCCACCATCGATGCCTCAGGTATGCATGCGCTAGAGGAGTTCTATATCGAGTGTTCTCGCCAAGGGACGCTCTTTCTTTTGGCAGGAGTGAAGAAGGGACCCCTCCAGGACCTCAAACGGTACCACTTAGATGAGATGATCGGAGAGGACCACATTTTCGCCCACATCAATTCCGCCCTCGAATTCTCCCGAGAGCTCCTCCGCGTCGAAAAGTTCAAACGCGCCCTCAAATAGCCCTCAAGCCTTTGGTGACTTCCTAACCGCGAAGCCCAGGGAAGAACGCGAAGGGGTTCTTCTTCGTCCTTCGCGGTTAGGAATCCGCTAACAACTTCTGTTCTTCGGGTACTTTGCTGCTAAAAAGATGGGTAAGGGAATGGGTCTCGAGGGTGGAGTGGAGACCGCGGGACTCATAGCCCCAATGGATGTATTGGAGGACGGCTTGGTTGACAAACATCTCGTAGCCAAACACAAGGGTGCATCCTCGCGACTCTGCCTCTTCGAGAAAGCGGGTCATTTTGGGAAGGGTCTTGATGTCCATCACAAGGGAATTTGGGGGAATTTTCTCAGGAAGGATGGGAAGAGGATCGGGCGTAGTGTTGATCACAATCTCTCCCTCAGAAGGGAAGGCGTCTAGCTCCCTTCCCACAACAGCAAATTCATGGGCTAGCTGTAGAGCTCGCTCTTTTGTCCGGTTGTAGACTTCGACAAGAGCTCCGCGCCTCTTGGCCTCAAACACGATTGCCCGCGCTGCTCCCCCTGCCCCAAGAACCATAAACCGCTTCCCTGCAACCTTTTGCTTCGCTTCGATCGCATCTAAAGCCCCTATCCCATCGGTATTCCACCCGTAGATCTTCCCCTCTTGGAAGAGAAGGGTGTTCACAGCACCGATCTTTTTTGCATCGGGATGGATTTCATCGAGATAGGGAAGGATCGCCTCTTTGAGGGGCATTGTCACGCTGAGTCCCCTCAGGCCGGATCTCCTCGCCCAAGAGAAAAATTCCGAAAGTTCATTAGGGAGGATCTCCATCTTGACGTAGACGCCAGGAATCTGGAGGTCTCTCATTGTCTTGTTGTGGGTGATATGGCTGATGCTCTGCGATATGGGAGAGCCGATCAAACCATAGATATCAGTTTCTGGTGTGAGAGGAGAAAATCTCTTGAGGTCTTGGATCGTCAGCTGGCCAGGAGCACTCTTACGAAAGGAATCGAGAGCGACATAAATCCAAGGAGCTCCCTTAAGCAAACCGAGGATGCGGGTCACCTCCCCCTTCTCTCCCATGCACATCCCTAAAATCGGGCGATGTTTTTCGACAAAATCGAGCATCCGGAGAGAGTCGAGGATGGAATTGGCCTGGCAAGCAATCTTGTAGAGGGAGGCAGACCTTCTTTTCATACCCTGGAAGAGCCCTTCCAAATCAGCAGGAGTCTCGGAGAAGTTGTGGTAGGAGATGATTTGCTTTACCTGAGGGAAATCGCGAGAAAGCTCCTCTAAAAAGTTTTCCGGAAGATCTGATTCGAGATCGAAATAGTCGGGCTCAAGAGAAGCAAACTTCCGAATTTCTTCTTGACTTCCTCCCCTTAGGGTAAAAATTACCCGATGATTCGCTCGGATTTTTTTGATCCTTTCGGTATCGTGATCTGTAAAAAGATCGAGACGAAATTCGAGCAAAGAGGCAATGCTTGCCGCTTCTTCCACCTGAGAAGCAGCCTCCTCCAAACTCGAACCCACAATCGGAACACACCACACGCCCATAAAATGATCCCCAACCGAAACTCTAAGGGCTGAATTCTTTTTAATTTCGATTAAACAATCTTTGACTCACCTGGTCCCGTAGGCCCACTTCCTGGAAGGTGGGGGTGTGGGACCATATCTGCTGGCCAAAACTCACTTTGTTCCCCATTAGAGTCTTGAACATCACATTCTGGCAATGCAAAAAGACTCCCTGACCACGAAAATACCGCGATCAAAATTCCTAAAAGAAACTTTTCCATATTGTTGCTCCTATGAAGGCTAAGATTCCGACTATGTAAATCCATATTCGAATCCGAAGCACAAGTTTTATAAATTTTTCAGTCACAATTCCTCACACCATTCCGAGTGATCTTCAATAGCTAGCAAGAAAAAAATGTATTCTCTTAGAAAAAAAAAGACAAGTCTTTCGAGAAGTTTCATAAAAAAGCTCTTTCTCAGACAGATTTTGTGGTAAAAGTCTCATGAGTTGATTGGAAGAATATGATGCACACAAAAGTTGTTTTTGGAAGGGGTGTGGTAAGGAAGAATAGGGTGCAAGCCAAAAGGGTTGCGATTGTAACCGATACAACTGTTGAAAAGCTTGTTGGAAAGGGTATCGAGAGGGAACTGAAGGAAGAAGGAGTGGAGGTGGCTCTTCTCTCCTTTCCTCCTGGTGAGAGGGAAAAGAGCCGCGCGAGGAAAGAGGCTTTAGAAGATGCTTTGATGGAGCGTGGATGGGGACGTGATGTTTTGGTGCTAGGTATTGGAGGGGGCGTTGTGACCGATCTTGCCGGGTTTTTAGCTGCGACCTATTGTCGAGGAGTCCCTCTAGCGCTGATTCCCACAACTCTTCTTGGGATGGTCGATGCCGCAATTGGGGGGAAAGTGGGGGTGAACACCCCCTTTGGAAAAAACCTGATCGGAGCCTATTATCCTCCTACAAGTATTTTTGTAGATCCTGACCTCCTCTCTACCCTACCTGAAGAGGAGATCCGCAATGGGAAAACCGAGATGTGGAAATATGGGCTGATTGCCTCTAAAGCCCTCCTAGACCGTCTCGAAAAAGGAGCGCTTTATGAAGAGATCGCAACTTGTATCGCAATCAAACAAGAAATTGTCAAAAAAGATGCTCGAGATAGTGGTTTGAGGAGGATTCTCAATTTCGGACACACCCTTGGTCACGCGATTGAAACCGTTTCAGATTACCAAATCTCTCATGGAGAGGCGATTGCGATGGGGATGATCGGAGAGGCCTATTTAAGCTATGAGCTGGGGTATTTAGCAAGAAGTGAGGTCGATTGGATCCATGAGCTCTTCCGAAAAGAAGGGTTTTCACTTAAGCTTCCCCCCTTTGACCCTTCCGCTTTTTTTGCCACACTCCATCGAGACAAGAAGGGGGAGGGGAAAAAAGCCAGGTTTGTCCTATTAGAAGAACTTGGTCATGTAGCTCCATTTGATGGAGAGTATTGTCGATTTATCGAGCAGCCCCTACTACAAAAAACGTTGGATTGGATGTATGACCAGTTGGAAACTCTCTCCTAGCAAGCTTGTTGGGTCGATTGCCATCCCCCCCTCAAAATCCCACACGATGCGTGCTCTTCTTTTTGCGAGTTTAGGGAAGGGGGTAAGTGAGATCAAAAACTACCTCCCCTCCCCCGATATCTTTTCGTGCATCGAAGCGATTCGCTCCTTTGGAATACCCGTGGAGGTGAGTGAGAAAAAGCTTCTCATACGAGGGGCTGAAGGGAGATGGAACCCATGCGCTTCGGTGATCGATGCGGGAAATTCGGGGCAAATCTTACGCTTTGTGGGTGCTTTGGCCTCTCTTCTCCCTACCTACACCGTTCTCACAGGCGATCACTCGATCCGCACCCTGAGACCTGTTACCCCCTTCTTGTCAGCCCTCTCTCAACTGGGAGCCTCTGCCACCTCCACAAAGCTCGATTCTCACGCCCCCATCCTCATCAGAGGGCCGATCAAACCAGGCCATGCCACCCTTTCAGGAGAAGACTCTCAACCCGTTTCCGCTCTTTTGATGGCTACTTCTTTTCTTGAGGGGAAGAGCGTAATCGAGGTGAAAAATCCAGGAGAGACCCCATGGATCGATCTCACCCTCTCCTGGATCCACTCTCTTGGAGGGAAGATCACCCACCAAAACTACACCCACTATGAGATAGAGGGATCACTCAAGTACGAAGGATTCCAAAAAACGATCCCAGGAGACTTCAGCTCAGCTGCCTTCCCTCTTGTGGCGGCTCTTCTTACAAACTCTCAAATCTCCCTTGAAAATCTAGATTGGAAAGACATCCAGGGTGACAAACAATTGATCACGATACTCATGAAAATGGGCGCCCCCTTGCAAATCTATGCAGAAAAAAAATCAATTTCAATCAACAACGAGGGTTCCCTACAAGGGAGAAGAATCGATGTCAATCGCCTCATCGATGCCCTCCCCATTCTGGCGGTTGTGGGCTGTTTTGCTGAGGGAAATACAGAGATCTACAATGCCGGGATCGCCCGCAAAAAGGAGTCTGACCGTATAACCACTATTACTAAGGAGCTGAGGAAAATGGGAGCGAATATCGAGGAGAACCCAGATGGCCTCATCATTTACCCGACAAAACTGAAAGGGGCCTCCCTCTATTCCCACAACGACCATAGGATCGCGATGGCGCTTGCCGTTGCCGCGCTGGCTGCGGAAGGAGAGTCGGTACTAGATGGGGTTGAGTGTGTGGAGAAGAGCTACCCCAACTTCCTCTTCTCGATGCAACACCTAGGAGCCAAGATCAAATGAGAAACATCATCCTCTTCGGCCTTCCGAGATCAGGAAAATCCTACTTTAGTCGTCATCTTGCAAAGAAAATAGGAAAAGAGGCTATCGAAACCGATACCCTTCTAGAACAACTCTACACCCAAAAAAAAGGAAAAACTCTTCCCTGCTCTGCCATCTACCGGAAAATCGGCGAAACACCTTTTCGAGAACTCGAAAAGGAGGTTGTTTCCTCGCTACAATGTAACGGAAAGATTCTCTCCCTTGGAGGAGGGACTATTCTTTGCCCGGAAAACCAGAAAACACTCGCCAAAATCGGCTCTCTTGTCTACCTTGTGGTGGAAAAAGAGATATGGAAACAGCAGATGCATAAAAGCCCTCTCCCCACCTACCTAGATTCCACTCACCTCGATGAGAGCCTCGAAAACCTCTACCAAAAACGTCTCTCCCAATACGAAAAGATCCCAGCCACTCCTCTTCTCCAAACAGGAAAAACAGACGAAGAGATCATCACAACACTAGAGAAGCTCTACTATGGGAAATAACTCTTTTGGGAAGCTCTTTACGATCACGACATGGGGAGAATCCCATGGGAAGGCGGTGGGAGTCGTTATCGATGGGTGTCCAGCAGGCCTTCCTCTCTCCGAAGAAGAAATCCAAAAAGAGGTGGATAAAAGGCGCTCTGGACAAAATCCGTTTACCTCACCACGTCAAGAGGAAGACCGGATTGAAATCCTGTCGGGACTTTTCGATGGGAAAACAACGGGAACTCCCCTCTCAATTCTCATCCACAACCGTGATTGCAATCCCAACGCCTATGCCCCTCTCGAAAATCTCTACCGCCCCGGCCATGCCAACTACACCTACCTCGAAAAATACGGGATTTTTGATTTTCGGGGAGGAGGAAGGGCCTCGGCCAGAGAAACTGTATGCCGGGTTGCTGCAGGTGCTGTCGCAAAAAAACTCCTTCGCCACTATGAGATTGACCTTGTAGCTTACCTAAAAGAGGCAGGTGGGATTGGATTTTCTTCCCATCAAACTGACAATCTCGAAACACTAAGAGAAAAGACTTTGGCAAGCCCCCTCTTCTGTCCAGACGAGCAAACAACAAACCTCCTGATAGAAAAACTCAACCAAGTGAAGCTCGCAGGTGATTCAATCGGCGGAATCGTAGAACTTATCGCAACCGGCCTTCCAGTTGGCCTCGGAGACCCAGTCTTTGAAAAGCTCGAAGCCAAAATCGGGCACGCCCTCCTCTCTCTCCCTGCTACCAAAGGAGTTGAAATTGGCTCAGGTTTTGCTGCAGCTTCTATGAGTGGTTCAGAACACAACGATCAATTCACCAAAACCCAAGAGGGGAAAATCAACCTCAAGACAAACCATGCCGGAGGCACTCTGGGAGGGATTTCGACCGGGATGCCGCTTGTTGTCCGTGTTGCCTTCAAGCCAACCTCAAGCATCAAAAAAGAGCAAGAAACTGTGGATCGAGAGGGGAACCCTACAAGATATTCTCTTCCCGAAGGCTCCCGCCACGACCCATGCGTTGCGCTGCGTGCTCCCCCGATTGTGGAAGCGATGACCGCTCTTGTCCTCGCCGATACTCTCCTCCTCCACCGCTCCTCCCGCCTCTAACCCCCAACATCTGTATGCAACTTTCCATCCTTCATGACACTAGTCTTGGACGACTTCCTAACCCAAGTTCAAAGGACTATTATTTTTTAGAAAGAACGCTGAAAACACGAACTTCAGCTTCACTGAGACCTGTTATGTTTGCGATTTCTTCTACAGGAATGCCGTGGTTAAGCATTCCCTGAGCAGCTTTTCGCATTCCCTGAGCAGCTTTTCGCATTTCCTCCTGTCTGCCTTTTTCCTCACCTTTTTCATAGGCTGCTTCAAGAACAGCTTCATCCGCTGCCTTTTTCATCTCTACAGATTCGTAATAGTTCAGCTCTTTCTCTGTCCAGCTGAAACGATCTAGTGCCTCATAGGCTTTTTTAATAATCCCATCTCCACCTGTAGCTTTCTCTACATCTGCTTCACTCGTCTCGTCCGCATATTTAAAAAAATAAGCCCACTTTTCACGTAGTGTCATCGTTTCTAAATCTTTTTTCGTTTTCTTAAACAGGGGGAGTTGAATAAAAAACAGTTGGATAGCATCAATATCGTGCTCATTGGTGTCCAAGTCTTTTAGTCCTATCCTAGAGAGCCATGATTTTTTCTTAGGAAAAGGGGTAAAATCCGTGATCGCCAAAAAATAGACATCTTTTAGATGGTGAAACTTTTTGTTGCTGGTTCTTTGTGAGCAATAAGCTCTAGCAGCATAGTAAAGAGCTCGACGATCAAATCCTTTCTCATGAGAAATCTGCATCTCAATGATGAACCGATTCTTGTTTTGGTCTTCACACATCACATCGATAATTGAAACGCGTAATGGAGCAATTTCCGGATCTTGTACAGTCGTTAAAAAGGTAACCTCCGTGATAGGAGATGGCCTATCAAGAATATCAGTTAAAAAATGAATCAGGATATCCTTGTTCTTTTCACTACCAAAAATACGCTTGAAAACCAAGTCGTTGCGCGGATTGAGGAATTTGCTTGCAACCATTGTGTCTACCTTTTTCCTCTTCATTTTAGGGTTTTTTTCTGATCTTCGCAAGGTGTGAATTTCTTTATTTCGCAAATTCACATCCTGGACTCAAGTTAGAAGAGGCGGAAGAGGTCCTGGAAGGTGAGGAAGACAAGAAACCCGATCAAAAGAACGACAAAGGGAATGATGAGCCTCTCCATCGTCTTGGCCTTGAGAGGGCGACGGGTGACCATTTCCCAAAGGGCAAGGCAGATGTATCCCCCATCAAGAACAGGGATCGGGAGAAGATTGAGAAACCCGAGATTGACGCTAATCGCCCCAATCCAGAAAAGAGCCTCGCTAACCCCCTCTTTCCAACCATGATGGATCACCTGGACGATTCCGATGGGACCACTGATCCACTTTGGATTGAGGTAGCCGGTCACAAGTGCTTTCAAAGTCTGGTAGGTTTCTGTAAAGACGCTTCCAAAAAGAGCAAAAGGACCCGGATTGAAATTGACCCGTTGGTCCTGAAGAGGAATTCCTAGAAGGAGCCTATGGAAGCTCTGGTCAAGAAACTGCAAGGCCTGCGCACGTCTTGTAGGATCTTTGATTTTCTCCACCTCTTCTTTTTGATGGATGTATTCCTCCTGGATCTTCTCTTTCGCTTCTTCAGTAAATGAGAACTGAGACATCCTCTTTGGTTCGACTGGATTGAGAAGGTAGATTGAGTTCACATAACTAGAGGCACTTGATAGACCTACATGATTGGACAATTTTTCGACTTCACGTGCGGGAAGATTTTCAAAGAAGAGATGATCTTCAAATTTCCAGGAAACTTCATCTTCTGCCGAATACCCTTTTTGGGCCATCATCACAATTTTGCGACTCTGCAGAGCCTCTAAAATATCTACCCCTTGCACAAGAGGAACCCCATCAATAGCTACAATCCGATCTCCCGCCTGCAACGGCTTCTCTAACTCCTTTGAATAGGGATGGAGAGGGAACGCTTCGTAGTAGGTATCTTCATCGAGAAAAGAGAGGAGTCCTTCGATATACCCATCTGTATTGAATATGTAGGGGATCACAAAAAGCTCTTGCCACTTTCCTTCTAATCCAGCCTCATACTGCCAATCGAGCCACTCATTTTGGACATAATCAGGAAGGAGGAGTTCTCCCGCTTCCACTCGGGGTTGACGAGAGAGGAGGATCTGATCTCCTCTCTTGACAGTGAGTAAAGATTTTTGCGCATTGACCAAATAGGTGAGTTGATCCATGGAAAAGAGGAGCTCTCCATCGGCCCAGACAAGGCGTTCTCCAAGGGAAATCCCACTCTCCTCCATAGGAGACCCATCAGAAAGTTGGTTTGTCTCTCCACCGGGCATTTTGTCATAGATCAAATAGCTGCCTGTAGTTGTAATACCGGTTGTGAGAATCCCCTCTAAAGCGTTGGGAGCAGGATAAGTCCCAACTTTGTATTGGAAAGGAGATTTCTCTCCAGTCTCGTAGTCGACGTGATACCCTTTAAGGTCGATCTCTTTTCCTCCTAACATGGCAGCATAGAGAAGATCTTTTGAATTTGTGAATTTCTTCCCATCGTAAGAGGTAAGAAGATCACCAGGCCTCACTCCTCTGGCATAGATCTCTGAGGAAGGTTCAACCCAGCCGATGATTTGGGTGAATTCGGAGAAGGTCTTCTCTCTTCCCCCCAAAGCCCAAATAGAGGCAAAGATCACAAGAGCTAGGATAAAATTCGCAAGAGGTCCTGCAACAGCCACCAAAATCCGGCGCCAAGGAGCTTTCGAGAAAAAACCATTGGGGATTTCATGAGGCTCTTTGTATTTCTCCTGATCCTCTTTCCCAAACTCCATCCCTTTAATTTTTACATACCCTCCGAAAGGGAGCCATCCAAGCTGCCAATCTACATCATTGCAACGCCATTTTAAGATAGGGCGTCCAAAACCGATGCTGAAGGTTTCCACAATCATTCCTACTTTACGGGCGACGTAGTAGTGGCCAAGCTCGTGGATAAAGACTAAAATCCCTAAGGCAAGTGCAGCAAGGAAAAAATAGAAAATCGTCATAAAAGTGCCTCCTGACGCACTTGCACCTCAAATACAACTAAAAATTCCTGGGATAAACTTACATTCAAGGGGATGATATTGAGGGTTTGTACTAATAAAGCAATTATTTTCATGAATTCTAAATGATACTACACTCCAGAGAGGAAGTCAAACCGATCAACTAATACAAACCTTGTTTTTTATCAAAATGTTACGTAAGGAATTGAACCGAGAGAGCACACTGAGAGCACAGAGTAAGAAATTCCTCTCTCTGTGTGCTCTGTGGTGATATAGATAATAAAATTACATTTGTTCTTGTATTTCTTGAGGACTCCTTGTTTTTTGTTGGGGAGATAAACTTGCTTGTGCGAGTTGCAGCCTGAGGCGAGTGAAGAGAAGGGCGAGGATGTAAAACAAAGCGAGGAGGGTGACGACAATGCCCCCTGTAGAGAGGCCAACACCGAAATAGGTGAAGATATGACGTGAGAGAGCAACCCCGATAAAAGAGGCTAAACTCCCAATACCAACCGAGAGCCAAAGGAGAGTCGAGAGGGTATGAGTAAACAAGCGGGCTGTTAAGGGGGGAGCCACGATAAAGGAGAGAACCATGATCACCCCAACAGCTCGGAAAGCCCCAATTGCTGTAAAAGATGTTTGGACCATCAGAAGATACTGGAAAAAGGTGGGAGAGATCCCAAAAGAGCGGGCGAGTTTTGGATCAAAAGTGGTGAGGGTATACCCTGGAAATAGGAGAAGTATCAGAGAGAGATTGATTCCCAAGATCGTAAATACGAGAGACAAGTCACTTTTTTGCAGCGCATCGACATTTCCCATGATGAGTTCGGTTCCCAAGTGGGTATTTCGACAAAATAGGGAGACAAGCAAAATGCCGAGAGCAAAGAGGAGGTTGAAAACAAGGCCAATACTGGCATCTTTTTGGAGTTTGACAACACGAACTAGAAAATCGGTCAAAAACGTTGTCAGAGCTCCTGTCGCAAGTGCTGCAAGTAGAAGAAGAGGGAATGAAAGAGAGGCAAAAAGGAGGTAGACCACCGCTATCCCTAAGAGAATTGTGTGTGAAAGAGCATTGGCCAACATCGTCATCTTTCTAAGTATTAGGAATGTCCCCACAAGAGCCGAAGAGGCGCTCACGCCAACAAGCACGAAAACCTGGAGTTCATCAGAGCTCAAAGAGGAAAAAGAGATTTCCCCCGAGAAAAAACCCCACACCCTTTGGGCAAACACCCAAAAGAACGTGAAAAAATTCTGATCGGTATAGGGATTGAGATACTGGTTCATAAGCTCTCCACTACCTCACCAGATGAGGGAATCGGCTGCTTATGAGGGTCGTGTTTGGGATCTTTGAGAAGCGTTGTGAGTTTTTTTTCAAGATCTGGGGTGAGAATATGCTCCATCTCCTCAGCACTCTTATGGACTCGGTCCATTTTTGCCCCGAGAGAGTAGACAAGATAAGCCTCCCAAAGGCGATGGAGACGGACGATTCTCCCTCCACGACGCATCCCCTCTTGGTTCAGTTGGTACCGGTTGTCTTCTGCCTTGATCCATCCTCGCTTCCCCAATCGATGGAGAAGAAAACGGAGGGAAAATGGGGAAAGTCCCTGCTTCTCGACAAGTGACGGGAGAGAGCACCCCCCCTCGTGATTCTGACCACAATGCCAAAGAGCTTTTAAAAGATTTTCCTCCAAACACTGGGTTCGGAACCTAAAGATGCGGTAGAGACGTACAAAAAGTCCTCCTCCAGGAGCAAACAGGAGGGAAAGAAGGGCAAATCCCCCTGCAACCAACACAATCATCGGCCCTGAAGGAAGAGAATAACTCGCAGAAGAAGAGTAGAGAACAGAAAAATAGATCCCCAAAAAGCCACTCATCATCCCCACACAACCAGCTATGAGAAGCATCAAAGAGAGACGGTGGGTAAAAGGGCGGGCAGCAATTGCTGGAGCCATCAAGAGAGCAGACATCAAGACAACCCCAACAGTGCGAATCCCCACAACAACCGTGAACGTTGACAGAAGAAACAGAATCGTTTCGACAAGGCGGACGCCAAGCCCTATGCTCTTCGCATAAGACGGATCGAAAAGGGAGACAAGAATTTCCTTATAAAAGAGAAGATAGACGACCAAAACAACCAAGAGGAGTGCAGCATAAAAGAGAATATGAGCATCATGCATGGTAGCTGCTTGCCCATAGAGAAATCCCTGGATCTGCCGGTAGAGATGGGGATAAAGGAACTGCACATAACTCCCAATTGTGATCCCTATCCCAAAAAAACAGGCCAGGATGAAGCAAAGAGAAGAGTCGTCAGAAACCCTTTGGGTCGTTTTTAGCCAATTAAGAACCCAATACCCCACAAGAGAAGAGAGAAAGGCTCCTGTCAAAATCAGGAATGGGAGATACCGTTCAAGAGAGAAAAAGCCAGCAAGTACAACGGAAATTGTAACCCCTGGATAGGCTGCATGAGAAAGAGCTTCACCAAGTAGAGAACGTTTCCGAAGGAGCAGAGATACCCCAACAAGTGCTGCTACTACCCCCAGTAACATCGCCCCCCACGTGGGACCTCGAAGAACTGGGTCGGTAAAAAAAAGGAAGGGGTTCATCGCGCCACGCCTGTCATTTTCTCATACGAAAGCTTAAGGGCTTCATCAAAAAGGAGGGTTTCACATCCATAAGTTTGCCGCACTTTTTCTGGAGTAAAGATCTTGCCCACTTCTCCACAATCCACAAGACGTAAATTGAGTAAAACAACCCAATCAAACACTGCTTGAACCGAATTGAGATCGTGATGGACAAGAAAAAGGGATTTTCCTTGGTCGCGTAAGCTTTTTAAAATCTCCACAATTTTTTCAGTAGAAGGGATATCGATCCCGGTAAAAGGTTCATCCATAAAATAAAGCTCGGCCTCCTGCATCAGAGCACGAGCCAAAAAAGCCCTCTGTTGCTGCCCTCCTGAGAGTTGGCTGATCTGCCGGTCCCCATAAGATTCGAGACCGACAAGAGCGAGTTTTTCCTGCGCTTTTGCTTTCTCTGCCTCCCCAGGGCGGCGAAAGAGCCCTTTTTTAGCAAAACTCCCCATCAAAACAAGATCAAATACCGTGATTGGAAAGTTCCAATCAACACTCTCCCGTTGGGGAACGTAGGCGATTTTTTTTCTCATTTTGGCAAGAGGCTCTCCAAAGAACGAGATTTTTCCAGATAACGGTTTGAGAAATCCTAAAGCTGCTTTAAAGAGAGTACTTTTGCCTGCACCGTTGGGGCCAATAAGAGCTACGAGCTTCCCTTCAGGAATAGAAAAAGAGATATCCCACAAGACTGGAGTCTTTTCGTAATTGACACAGAGTTGGTGGACGGAAAAAGCGTTTTCTTTCATCGGCTGAGCTCACGACTGAGGATATCGGCATTGTGACCGATCATTTCTAAATAGGAGACCGCCTCCCCCATTGAATCACCGTAAAGCGGATCGTGGCAAAGACGGACCTCCCTCCCTTTGGCTTGGGATGCATGGAGAATTTTACGCAAGCCGTCTTTACTCACATTCGATTCAGGAAATAAGACAGTCACACCAAAACGCTCGATATGGGCAAGAATCTCCATCACATCCCGGACACTCATCTCTGCTTCAGGAGCAAGGCCTTCGGGAGCTGCACACCGACTCTCCCAATCCTCCTCTCCCCTCTCAGATAGATAATGTCGGGTGAAGTAGTGGAAAGCATCGTGACTTGTCACCATATACCGTTTTTCAGGAGGGATTTTTTGCATGACTTGAAAGACGGTTTGATCAGCCTCCATCATCTCCTGAAGAACCTTTTTTCCTCGCTCCCTGTAAAAGCTAGCGTGCGCTGGATCGGCTTGCACAAGAGCCTCGACGATCGGATCGAGAGTGCGCATCCATAGAGCGATATCCATCCACACGTGGGGATCGATCTGCCCATCCAGTTCGAGGATAAGGGGAGGATCTGCTTCTAAAATAGGAGCTGTTACAGCGATTGCTTTGGAGTTCTTATCTAGTTGCTTGCGCAAACTTGCCCCATGCTCTAGTCCAAGGCCATTGTAAAAAATCAGATCGGCCTGGAGGAATTTCTCCTCATCCCCTTTCACTAACTCATAAGAGTGGGGATCGAGCTCTCCACGAATCAAAGAGAGGGCATCGACATACTCTCCCCCAACTTGCCCTGCTAAATCCTCAATCATGGCGATTGTTGTCAGGACCTTCAATTTCCCATTGGGCTGCCGCCATTGTTTCCCCTGCTCATCAAGACATTCGCATCCACACAGAAAGGCAAGGAACACGACCAAAAGAAGAATAGACTTTCTCATAACTAGGTAATTGTACTCCATTGTCACATTGACTGCAAAGCCCGAGGAAGTGAGGAAGTGAGCGGGTGCAATTAAAAGTGGAGCTTGGCTGAGCCGTCGCAACATCTGTATGTAACCTTACGCTTTTCGTGACAAATTTATCCCTTCTTTATTTATTCAATTGATCAAAAAAACCGGCTTTCCTAAACTACCGTTTCAGTTGCAAATATCCAAAAAATCTAAAATCAAGGTGGTTAAATGACATTGATGGACCAACAAACTAAAAAAAAGAGAGTGGAACTCGAAAAACTAATCGGAAAAGCAATCGAGAAAGTTCACGGGGAAAAAGAGAACGACTTGTGTAAGTATATTCCTGGACCTAGCGGAGGGTATATGCACCACTTCACTATGAGAAAATTGAAAAACACCGACCCAAGCCAACTATTCGATCTTTTGCAAAAATTCATTGTCAACTCTTCTACCCCAAAAGCATTAGAGCCTAAGCCTCGGGCGCCTCGTGGTTCACGCCAAAGATGGGATGTCGTCAGTTTCACTCGTGCTGATATCGAAAAAGTTTTAGAATTTGCCCGTCAGGCTGGGAATACCGAATTACTCGACAGGTTTAGCCCAAAGCGCACCCTTCCCGCCCTCAAAAGAGAGCTGATTCGTTCGATCAAGGCGAATGAAGTCCGTACGGGACTATGGAACGGGTATGTAGAAGCAATCTCTCTTCTCGAAAACCTATAAGGTGTTGCAAGACTCAACTTAATAGGGACTTTTGGACCCCTCTTTAAAGATTCAAACCTTGTCAGAGTGATTTGACAAGGGTTTTTTTATCTTTTTTCCCTTGCTATTTCTTGAATTTCTGGTATACTGTTCCTCCATTTGAAATTGTAACCCAACTATCGTGAGGTAAAAAACCTATGTCGAATGAAACTCCTGAATTTGGGAAGTGGCGCACTTTTTTTTGGCCAATTCATGCCTTTGAATTGAAAAAGGTGCTCCCCATGTTCCTAATGTTTTTCTGTATCTCGTTTAACTATACGATTTTGCGAGACACGAAAGACACATTGATCGTGACAGCTCCAGGCTCTGGAGCCGAGGCGATCCCCTTCATCAAGGTATGGCTGGTCGTCCCTTGTGCGATCGTTTTTATGGTGATCTATGCAAAGTTGAGTAATATTTTAAACAAACAAAAGCTCTTCTTTTCTGTTACGATCCCTTTTCTCCTCTTTTTTGCTTTCTTTGCAGCAGTGCTCTACCCAAATCGGGAGCTATTACACCCTACCGATGCAGCTGATCGTCTCCAAGCCTTCCTTCCTCAAGGGTTGATGGGAGTTGTCGCGATTTTCCGCAATTGGACCTACGCCCTTTTCTATGTGCTCGCTGAGCTCTGGGGAAGTGTGATGATCGGCTTGCTTTTCTGGGGTTTTGCCAATGACATCACCCGAATAACCGAAGCAAAGCGGTTCTATGCTCTTTTTGGAATTGGAGCAAACGTCGCTCTTCTCTGCTCTGGACCTGCTATCATAATGGTCTCAAATATTCGAAAGAAAGTCCCTGAAGGGGTCGATGCCTGGGGAATCTCCCTTAACCTATTGATGAGCATGGTTGTTGTGGCTGGGATTGTCGTTCTTGCTACTTACTGGTGGATCAACAAAAAAGTCTTAACAGATCCTCACTTTGTTGTTGGGGATGGTGATGTGAAAAAGAAAAAGAGCAAACCAAAGCTCAGCCTCAAAGAGAGCTTCCTGTATCTCACCAAGTCACCTTATATGCTCTGCTTAGCTGGACTTGTTATTTGCTATGGAATTGCGATCAACGTCGTAGAGGTTACCTGGAAGAGTCAGCTCAAACTCCAATACCCTGATGCAAATGACTACAGTACCTTCATGGGCTACTTCTCTACAATGACTGGAGCTGTCACCGTCTTGATGATGCTCTTTGTTGGAGGAAATGTCATGCGTAAGTTTGGCTGGGGAGTTGCTGCACAAATCACTCCTATCGTCCTGCTTATTACCGGGGCGATCTTCTTTAGTCTTGTCATCTTCCGTGACAATCTCGGAGGTATGATTGCAGCTCTTGGAACAACCCCTCTTATGTTGGCAGTGGTTGTCGGGATGGTACAGAATATCATGAGTAAATCGTGTAAGTACTCCCTCTTCGATCCAACAAAAGAGATGGCCTACATCCCTCTTGACCAAGAACAAAAAGTCAAAGGGAAAGCTGCGATCGATGTTGTCGGAGCGCGTCTTGGAAAGTCGGGTGGATCTTTCATCCAACAGGGACTACTTGTCGCCTTCGGTTCGATCGGTGCCATCACCCCCTACTTGGCTGGAACTCTTGGTGTCGTTGTCGTCGCCTGGATCATTGCCGCCAAGGCCCTCAACAAGCAGTTCTTGTCCCTCACACAGAAGGGCAAGAAGCAGGAGGCACCTGCCCAAGCCGAAGAAGCAGGAGCTACTTCCTAACCGGAGTCCACTCCTCAATCCAAAAGGAGCTCTTCTTCCGAAGAGCTCCTTTTTTTTTTGTCGCAACAGCAACATTCCTGGATGTTTTCACTCCTCTTACAGCATTCATCTCAGATAGCTTCCTAACCGCAAAGAGCAGCCAAAAGACCCCTTTAACCTCTATTTCCCCTCAGCTTTAAGGACTTGCATGAAGGCCGATTGGGGTATGGCTACTTTGCCGATCTCCTTCATCCGCTTCTTTCCCTTCTTTTGCTTCTCCCAAAGCTTCCGCTTCCGGGTGATGTCCCCGCCGTAACATTTGGCAGTCACATTCTTAGCAAGAGCGCGGATCGTCTCGCGAGCGATGATCTTTCCCCCAATTGCTGCCTGAATGGGAACGCGGAAAAGCTGCCGAGGAATCACCTCGACGAGCTTTTCGCAAATCGCTTTCCCTTTCCCTTGCGCTTTTGATCGATGGACAAGACAAGAGAAGGCATCGACCGGCTCTTCATTAACTCGAATCTCGAGCTTGATGATATCACCCTTCTCATAGTGGTCAAACTCGTAGTCGAAAGAGCCATACCCTTTGGTCCCTGATTTGAGTTTGTCATTAAAGTCGGTCAAAATCTCATTGAGAGGAAAGTGGTAGGTTAAGACGAGTCTTTTTGCATCAAGCGTTTCGGTTTTCTGACAATTTCCTCTCTTCTCCATCCCGAGATTCATGACAGCTCCCACATAGTCGCTCGGGATCATGATATGGGCTAGAACCCACGGCTCTTCAACATGGGAGATGGTGGCCGGATCTGGAAAATAGGAAGGGTTGTCGATATCAAGAACACTTCCATCATTGAGATGGACTTTATAGACAACGCTAGGAGCTGTCGTGATCACATCGACATAAAACTCTCGCATGATCCGTTCAAAGATGATCTCCAAATGGAGAAGCCCTAAAAATCCACACCGGAACCCAAACCCAAGAGCCGTACTACTCTCCTGTTCGACAAAGAGGGCCGCATCATTGAGCTGGAGCTTTACAAGGGCATCCCTAAGGCCCTCAAAATCGGTCGAATCGACAGGGTAGATCCCCGCAAACACAACAGGGCGGATCTCTTTAAAACCGGGAAGAAGAGTCGTGGTCCCCTTCTTTTGATGGGTCAAGGTATCTCCGATTTTGATATCTTTCACATTTTTGATATTACCGACAAGATACCCTACCTCTCCCGGGCGCAGTACCTCGGTTTTGGTAGCTCCAGGCCGGAAAATTCCCACTTCTAAGACCTCGATGGTCTTGTTGGTTGCCAAAAACTTGACAGGGGTTCCCCGACGAATTTCTCCACTGACTACCCGGATGTAGACCATCACTCCCCGATAGGAGTCGTAATGAGAGTCGAAGACAAGAGCACGCAGAATCTCATCTGCAGGCTCCTCCGGGGGTGGGACTTTTATGAGAATCTCATCGAGGATCTCCTGAATACCAATCCCCGACTTTGCCGAACAGGCAACTGCCTCGCTCGCATCGAGCCCGATAAACTCTTCAATCTGTCGTTTGGTCTCGTCCACATCAGCTGCAGGGAGATCGATCTTATTCACAACGGGGAGAATTTCGAGATTCCGGTCGAGAGCTAAATAGACATTGGCCAAACTCTGGGCTTGGACCCCTTGTGCTGCGTCCACTACGAGAAGAGCCCCCTCGCAAGCAGCAAGAGAGCGAGAGACTTCATAGGTGAAATCGACATGCCCAGGAGTATCGATTAGGTTGAGCTGGTAGGTCTCTCCATCAGGAGCCAGGTAGAACATCGTCACAGGATGGGCCTTGATCGTGATCCCCCGCTCCCGCTCAAGGTCCATCGCATCTAGGAGCTGCTCTTGCATTTCCCGCTTGTGCACCGTCTTGGTTAGCTCCAAAAGGCGATCGGCGATTGTCGACTTCCCATGATCGATATGGGCGATGATCGAAAAATTCCGAATGTTTTCACGTTTATAGGGGTACATGCCCCCTCAGTTTACCCTGAGACTGTTGAAAAACTCAAGCTTGGGTAGACTTTTTGGTTGCTTTTGCTCCCATTTGAACAGATTGCCTTCGCTTCCGAATCAAATGGAGTAAGAGGAAGCGCTGACTTTGCCGCCGGTACCTGTCCAATTGGTGTGGAAGAACTCGCCGCGTGGCTTGTCAATCCTCTCGTAAGTATGAGCTCCGAAGTAGTCGCGCAGGGCCTGCAAGAGATTTGCCGGGAGCCGCTCGGAGCGGTAGCCATCGTAGAAAGAGAGGGCCGTGCTAAAGCAAGGGGTCGGAATCCCTTGCATGGCAGCTGTTGCCACGACATTGCGCCACCCGTTTTGCGACTTTTGGATCTCACCATGGAAGAAGTCATCGAGAAGAAGGTTGTAGAGATCGGGATGCTTATCATAAGCCTCTTTGATTTTCCCGAGGAAGATACTTCGAATAATACACCCACCTCGCCACATCAAGGCAATCCCTCCGTAGTTCAGGTGCCAGGTGTAGTCACGAGAGGCTTCTCGCATCAACAGATACCCTTGGGCATAGCTGACCATCTTGGAAGCATAAAGAGCGTGAAAAATATCTTTTAAAAAGGCCTTTTTATCCCCAGTGAAGTTGATTTGCGGACCAGAGAGAATTTTGCTAGCTGCCACCCGCTCCTCTTTCAAAGCAGAAAGACACCGGGCAAAAACGGCTTCTCCGATAAGGGTCACGGGGATTCCCATCTCAACAGAGTTGATCGCGGTCCATTTCCCAGTCCCTTTTTGGCCAGCCACATCGAGAATCTTATCAAGAAGGAGGATTCCATCTTCATCTTCAGTACGGAAAATGTGGCTTGCGATCTCGATCAAATAACTATCGAGCTCTCGGGTATTCCACTCAGTGAAAGTATCAGCAATCTCCTCGGAGGAGAGGCCAAGTACGTTTTTCATGAGGGAGTAGGCTTCGCAGATCAGCTGGATATCCCCGTACTCAATCCCATTATGGACCATCTTGACGTAGTGCCCAGCCCCCTCATCACCGACCCAGTCACAACACGGTTCGCCCGTCTCGACTTTAGCGGCGATATCTTGGAAGATCTTTTTCACATGAGGCCAAGCCTCTGGATGTCCCCCTGGCATGATCGAAGGGCCGTGACGAGCTCCCTCCTCTCCTCCGGAGATCCCTGTCCCGATGAAGTAGATCCCCTTGCTCTTAAGGGCTTGACAGCGACGGTTGGTATCGGGAAAGTGGCTATTTCCCCCATCGATGATGATATCCCCCTTCTCAAGAAGAGGCTCGAGATGTTGGATGAACTCATCAACTGGATCACCCGCTTTGACCATGAGCATCACTCGACGGGGATGCTTCAGCTTCTGGACAAATTCATTGAGAGTGTGACACCCAATGACTTTCGTCCCCTTGGCAGGTCCTTCCAGAAAGTCATCGACCTTAGAAACGGTTCGATTGAACACCGCCACCGTGTATCCGTGGTCGTCCATATTCAAGACCAAATTCTGCCCCATTACCGCTAGGCCAATCAGCCCGATATCTGCCTGTGTCATCTTCCTCTCCTAAGTAGAATGTGATTTACCTTTCACTATACCACGACACACACGAGAGAGTCCACTAAATCTTTAAAAAAATATTACATCAAACAAAAGAACCTGGAGATTTCCCTTATACCCCCTTTTCTGCTACCCTCACCCTTCACCTGTCCTCGTAGCTCAGATGGATAGAGCGGTTGCCTCCTAAGCAACAGGCCGCGCGTTCGAATCGCGCCGAGGACGTTGTTTCTCTTTCCAACAACATTTTTTTGAGTATACTCTTCGATTTTCAATGGAAATGCAAGATGGCAATTGCTTTAATCCTCTATTCAGCAAAATGCTCTCCTGAAAACACCACATGGTGGGGGCTGCTTACCAAAAACCCTGGCGAACCAGAAGGAACCATCGGACATAAAAAATCCATTTGGATAGGCGTCAGCACTGTAGCTATCGGGGTAGTCGCTACCTTGACTCTCCTAGTTGTGGGCATCTTAGGTGCGCTCTCTGCCCTCCCCCTCTCCCCAGCTGCGAACTTCAGCATGATCGGCCTCGGCAGTGCCTTCTTCCTCCTCGACCTCTCCTCCGTTCTCTATAAATAGCTAAATTAAATTTACACACTTATTGACAACGGGGGACATTTCTACTTTGCCCAAACCCGGGGACATTTTAAACTTGCTGCCACAGATCCAAGAATTCACTTTATCTTAATATTGAGGCATGCGATAATGGTTGTGTTAACTCAATAACTCTTCTAAAAAAGGAGAAAAAAATGACTTTTGCTGCCATCGTATATTCTATGAGCTGCTCGCCTCAAGACACTGCTTGTTATGGACTATTTTCAACTGGTGATGAGTCGAACAGTCAAAATAAAGGAGTAATTAATTCAAATATATCTGAGAAGGTCCCTTTTGGGTCCTTGGGATTTGATGCGCTTGTTGCGATCTCCCTCTTGGTTGTAGGGCTTTTAGGGGCCACCTCTGTTATCGCCATGTCCCCAGCGGCTGCCTACTCGATGATTGGAATCTCAGGAGCGTTTATCCTCGCAGATGTCTCTCCATTCATCATAGAGAGGATAGAGAACGCCTGCAAAAAATCCCAACCAAGAGAAATCAACGAATAATTGAGGTAGGTATCGACCCCTTGGGCGATGGCCCAGGCGAGACGGGTCCTGTATTGGGGACGCCGGAGTCTCCCTGTCTTACCCCACGTTCCGCTCGCCCCTGATGGGACGTGGCTTCCGCGCGGGATTAACAATCTGCAGCGTTCCCGCGATGCTCATGCGAAAATCCTTTTTGTCACCTAGTAGAGGGAG
>JAAKFR010000209.1 GCA_011064985.1 Chlamydiota bacterium | reverse complement strand
GAGCCTCAAGCAGCCAAAGTGGCCGGCGTAGTACTAGGGATGCTTGCTGTAGCACCAGGAGCTATGGAATTAGGAAGACTCTTAGGATACAGCCAAGTCGCTACGGGGCTTGCTCTCTACAAGCACCCAACCTTAGGTCTTGCTCTGACGATGATGACCAAAGTAGAAGCGCAAGCTGTAGGCTCAGAGTTCCAGGTCAACACCTACACGGCATTCTTCCAACACGGCCCAAGCGCAGCACCCCTCAATGATGGGGGCTTCGTCGTCACTTGGGAAAGCTTAGGTCAAGATGGAGATTCCTATGGCGTCTACGGGCAGAGGTATGATAGCAGCGGAGTGAAAAGTGGGGTAGAGTTCCAGGTCAACACCTACACGACAAGCAACCAAAGGTTCCCAAGCGTAGCATCCCTCAATGATGGGGGCTTTGTCGTCACTTGGCACAGCGATGGCCAAGATGGGGATTTCTATGGCGTCTACGGGCAGAGGTATGATAGCAGCGGAGTGAAAAGTGGGGTAGAGTTCCAGGTCAACACCTACACGACAAGCGACCAATGGTATCCAAGCGTAGCACCCCTCAATGATGGTGGCTTTGTCGTCACTTGGTACAGCGATGGCCAAGATGGGGATCTCGAGGGCATCTACGGGCAGAGGTATGATTCTAATGGAAATCCCATAGAGCTAATTCTGTCCAATGCAACGAACACCACATCGACACTCCTATCAACACCAAGCAGTGTTCCTACAAGAACCCAAGTGGGTTTTACTCCCTCTTCTCCTTCATCGGGAGGATCTTCAACTTCCTCAAGTGGAAAAACGCCGACTTCGATGATGCAGTCAACGCAGCAAACTTCAGCAAGCAATATGGTGAGCTTTTCGGAGCCAATCACTATTTCAGGGGAAATGCTCGTTTACGAAGTGAGCTACCCCATCGTTGTCAATGGCCAAACAGTTGGAACTTACACGATATCTGGAGGAACAGGGAACTTCACCAATTCGAATGTCAATGTACTGATGATTGACCTCGAAGACTACCAGCCTCAAGACGGGGAGGTAATACCCCTCTTCGCGATCCCTGAAGAGGAAAAGGAGTATTGGGAGTCGATCGAGATTCAAGGAGATGCCGAGTGTCTCGAAATGAAAGGAGAAGCGATTTCTGAAGGTGAAGATGATTATGTTTTTACCATTTCCTTTGCAGAAGGCAACACATGCCGCGCCAATCACGCAGTAGTCATGCCAGCCTTAAGCCTGCTT
>JAAKFR010000208.1 GCA_011064985.1 Chlamydiota bacterium | reverse complement strand
CAAGACCTAAGGTTGGGTACTTGTAGAGAGCAAGCCCCGTAGCGACTTGGCTGTATCCTAAGAGTCTTCCTAATTCCATAGCTCCTGGTACTACAGCAAGCATCCCTAGTACTACGCCGGCCACTTTGGCTGCTTGAGGCTCTAGCCTCCTCAAGTACTCCTCTTTGCTCACCTTCTGGACATTGGAGAAGATCCACCCCTTATCGACGAGATACTGCACCTTCTTCCCTGAGAGCTCCACCCAGGCTTCTCCTATCTCACGAGCAAGCACTTTTCGTAAACTTCCACGGGTCTCGTATCTCTCAAACCCGTCCTCACTTCTGTGGAGGAAATACGACTTCGTCTCTTCTACCACCTTGATCACATCAAAGAGGCAAGAGCTCCTCAAGTACTCATGCACTTTCTCTTGCGAGACAAATCGTTTTCCTTGGCAAACGAAGGTTCCATTTCGTGTTTCCAGCCCAATTGTCGTATGGGTACAAATCATCATCGGTCTTTCCTCATAGTTTCTATAACTTTTGCACTAAGATTACTCCATTAAAGGGAAAACTTCAAAGAAAAACAGAGATGAGAGGGGTTGTCTTTGATTTCGATTTCGCCAAGGGAACGGCAGATCTTTTGGGCTGTTTCTAGGTCGTGCTTAATAAAAATGTGGCGACCATTTCCTCTGAGTGGATATCTATGTGGGCAGCAGCTCGAGCCTACACTTTTAAAAGCAGGCTTAAGGTTGGCAAGATCACCGCTTGGTTGACGCGGCACGTTTTGCTCTCTGTGAAGACGACATTGAAAACATATCCTGCATCTTGAGAGTCTGAAAGTACTTTTCCTCCCATTTCGAGACACTCGGCATCTCCTTGAATCTCGATCGACTTCCAATACTCCTTTTCCTCTTCAGGGATCGCGAAGAGGGGTATTACCTCTCCGTCTTGAGGCTGGTAGTCTTCGAGGTCGATCGTCAATACATTGACATTTGAGTTGGTGAAGTTCCCTGTTCCTCCAGATACCGTGTAAGTTCCAACTGTTTGACCATTGACAACGATGGAGTAGCTTACTTCGTAAACGATCATTTCTCTTGAAATAGTGATAGGTCCCGAAAAGCTCACCATATTGCTTGGTGAAGTTTGCTGCGTTGACTGTATCATCGTGTCCTTCCGGTGAGGGTGCGTGATTTTTTGTTCTGAATTGTTCGAAAATGGGGGCAAATCCAACCAAGGAGGCCCCTATGTCAGACCTAGAAGCAGTTGCAGCAGAATTCAAGAGATGGA
>JAAKFR010000207.1 GCA_011064985.1 Chlamydiota bacterium | reverse complement strand
TTCCTACAGGAACCCAAGTGGGTTTTACTCCCTCTTCTCCTTCATCGGGAGGATTTTCAACTTCCCCAAGTGGAAAAACGCCGACTTCGATGATGCAGTCAACGCAGCAAACTTCACCAAGCAGTATAATGAACTTTTCTGGACCAATCACTATTTCAAGAGAAATGATCGTTTACGGAGTAAGCTACCCCATCGTTGTCAATGGCCAAACAGTTGGAACTTACACGGTATCTGGAGGAACAGGGAACTTCACCAATTCGAATGTCAATGTACTGATGATCGACCTCGAAGACTACCAGCCTCAAGACGGGGAGGTGATACCCCTCTTCGCGATCCCTGAAGAGGAGAAGGAGTATTGGGAGTCGATCGAGATTCAGGGAGATGCCGAGTGCCTCGAAATGGGAGGAGAAGTACTTTCAGACTCTCAAGATGCAGGATATGTGTTCAATGTTGTCTTCACAGAAAGCAAAACGTGTCGCGTCAACCAAGCGGTGGTCTTGCCAACCTTAAGCTTTCTTTTACGAGTGTAGGCTCGAGCTGCTGCCCACATAGATATCCACTCAGGGAAAACGGTCGCCACATTTTTGCTAAGCACGACTCGAACCGCCCAAAAGATCTGCCGTTCCCTTGGCGAAACCGAAATCAAAGAAAGCCCCCTCATCTCTCCCATCCAAATCCAATACCCCGAAAACAACCACGCTTACCCGGCAACACCCCCATCACCAAGCTCTCCTTTGCTCCCAAAAACTAACCCCTCTTTTTCTTTGAATTTTTCCCTTTAATGGAGTAGGCTTAGCGCAAAAGTTGTAGAAACTATGAGGAAAGACCGATGATAATTTGCACCCAGACAACAATTGAGCTTGAGACACGAAATGGAGCATTCGTTTGCCAAGGGAAGCTATTTACAACGCAAGAGAAAGTGCATGAGTACTTGAGGAGCTCTTGTCTTTTTGATACAATCAAGGTGGTAGAAGAGACGAAGTCGTATTTCCTCCACAGAAGTGAGAATGGGTTTGAGAGATACGAGACCCGTGGCAGTTTACGAAAAGCGCTTGCTCGTGAGACAGGAGGAGCCTGGGTGGAGCTCCCAGGGAAGAAGGTACAGTATCTCGTCGATAAGGGATGGATCCTCTCCTCTATCCAGAAGGTGAGCAAAGAGGAGTGCTTGAGGAGACTAGAGCCTCAAGCAGCCAAAGTGGCCGGCGTAGTACTAGGGATGCTTGCTGTAGCACCAGGAGCTATGGAATTAGGAAGACTCTTAGGATACAGCCAAG
>JAAKFR010000206.1 GCA_011064985.1 Chlamydiota bacterium | reverse complement strand
AGAAGATCCATCCCTTATCGACGAGATACTGCACCTTCTTCTCAGAGAGCTCCACCCAAGCTCCTTCCGTCTCACGAGCAAGCGCTTTTCGTAAACTTCCACGGGTCTCGTATCTCTCAAACCAATTCTCACTTTTGTGGAGGAAATACGACTTCGTCTCTTCCACCACCTTGACTACATCAAAGGGGCAGAATCTTCTTAGGTACTCATGCACTTTCTCTTGCGTCGTAATCGTTTTCCTTGGCAAACGAAGGTTCCGTTTCGTGTTTCCAGCTCAACTGTTGTGTGCGTACAAATCATCATCGATCTTTCCTCATGGTTTCTATAACTTTTGCTACTTAAGCCTACTCCCTTAAAGGAAAAACTTCAAAGAAAAACAGAGTTCTAGTTTTTGAGAGAGAGAACTTGGTGATGGGAGAGATGAGGAGGCTTTCTTTGATTTCGGTTTCGCCAAGGGAACGGCAGATCTTTTGGGCGGTTTCTAGGTCGTGCTTAGCAAAAATGTGGCGACCGTTTTCTCTGAATGGACATCTATGTGGGCAGCAGCTCGAGCCTACACTTTTAAAAGCAGGCTTAAGGCAGGCATGACTACTGCGTGATTGGCGCGGCATGTATTGCCTTCCACAAAAGAAATGGCAAAAACAAAATCACCTTCACTTTCAGAAATCACTTCTCCTTTCATTTCGAAGCATTCTGCCTCTCCTTGAATCTCGATCGACTCCCAATACTCTTTTTCCTCTTCAGGGATCACGAAGAGGGGTATTCCCTCCCCGTCTTGAGGCTGGTAGTCTTTGAGGTCGATCATCAGTACATTGACATTCGAATTGATGAAGTTCCCTGTTCCTCCAAATACCGTGTAAATTCCAACTGTTTGGCCATTGACAACGATGGGATAGCTTACTTCGTAAACGATCATTTCTCCTGAAATAGTGATTGACCCCGAAAAGCTCACCATATTGCTTGGTGAAGTTTGCTGCGTTGACTGTATCATCGAAGTCGGCATTTTTCCACTTGGGGAAGTTGAGGATCCTCCCGATGAAGGAGAAGAGAGAGTAAAACCCACTTGGGTTCCTGTAGGAACACTGCTTGGTGAAGTTTGCTGCGTTGACTGTATCATTGAAGTCGGCGTTTTTCCACTTGGGGAAGTTGAAGATCCTCCCGATGAAGGAGAGGAGGGAGTAAAACCCACTTGGGTTCCTGTAGGAACACTGCTTGGTGAAGTTTGCTGCGTTGACCGTGTCATCGAAGTCGGCGTTTTTCCACTTGGGGAAGTTGAAGATC
>JAAKFR010000205.1 GCA_011064985.1 Chlamydiota bacterium | reverse complement strand
CCTACACGACAAGCTACCAAGACTCCCCAAGCGTAGTACCCCTCAATGATGGGGGTTTTGTCGTCACTTGGGAAAGCGATGGCCAAGATGGAAATTTCTATGGCATCTACGGGCAGAGGTATGATAGCAGCGGAGTGAAAAGTGGGGTAGAGTTCCAGATCAACACCTACACGACAAGCAACCAATTGAGCCCAAGCGTAGCACCTCTCAATGATGGGGGCTTTGTCGTCACTTGGGAAAGCGATGGCCAAGATGGGGATCTCGAGGGCGTCTACGGGCAGAGGTATGATTCTAATGGAAATCCCATCGAGCTAATTCTGTCCAATGCAACGAACACAACTTCGACACTTCTATCAACACCAAGCAGTGTTCCTACAGGAACCCAAGTGGGTTCTACTTCCTCTTCTCCTTCATCGGGAGGATCTTCAACTTCCCCAAGTAGAAAAACGCCGACTTCGATGATACAGTCAACGCAGCAAACTTCACCAAGCAATGTTCTTACAGGAACCCAAGTGGGTTTTACTCCCTCTTCTCCTTCATCGGGAGGATCTTCAACTTCCCCAAGTACGAACAAACCAATAAGCACGCAGTCAACGCAGCAAATTTCAGCAAGCAATATGGTGAGCTTTTCGGGGTCAATCACTATTTCAGGAGAAATGATCGTTTACGAAGTAAGCTACCCCATCGTCGTCAATGGCCAAACAGTTGGAACTTATACGGTATCTGGAGGAACAGGGGACGTCACCGTATCAAATGTCAATGTACTGATGATCGACTTCGAAGACTATCAGCCTCAAGAGGGGGAGGTAATACCCCTCTTCGCGATCCCTGAAGAGGAAAAAGAGTATTGGGAGTCGATCGAGATTCAGGGAGATGCCGAATGTCTCGAAATGGGAGGAAAAGTATTTTCAGACTCTCAAGATGCAGGATATGTTTTCAATGTTGTCTTCACAGAAAGCAAAACGTGTCGCGTCAACCAAGCGATGGTCTTGCCAACCTTAAGCCTGCTTTTAAAAGTGTAGGCTCGAACTGCTGCCCACATAGATATTCACTCAGAGAAAACGGTCGCCTCATCTTTGCCGAGCACGACCTAGAAACCGCCCAAAAGATCTGCCGCTCCTTTGAGAAACCGAAATCAAAGAAAGCCTCCTCATCTCTCCCGTTTTTCTTCGAAGTTTTCCCTTTAGAGGGTGGTTGTAGATGAAATCCAATTACGGTTGATTTTGCTCCCTGTGGCCAGTTTTGTTTTTTACCGAGGTTTTTGGGAGAGGAGGAGGGTGGCGAC
>JAAKFR010000204.1 GCA_011064985.1 Chlamydiota bacterium | reverse complement strand
TGGGTTCCTGTAGGAACACTGCTTGGTGTTGATAGGAGTGTCGATGTTGTGTTCGTTGCATTGGACAGAATTAGCTCTATGGGATTTCCATTAGAATCATACCTCTGCCCGTAGATGCCATAGTTGTCCCCATCTTGGCCTAAGCTGTACCAAGTGACGACAAAGCCCCCATCATTGAGGGGCGCTACGCTTGAGTACTGTTGGTAGCTTGTCGTGTAGGTGTTGACTTGGAACTCTACCCCACTTTTCGCTCCGCTGCTAGCATACCTCTGCCCGTAGACGCCATGTAAATCCCCATCTTGGCTAACGCTGTCCCAAGTGACGACAAAGCCCCCATCATTGAGGGACGCTACGCTTGGATGCAATTGGCTGCTTGTCGTGTAGGTGTTGACCTGGAACTTCACCCCACTTTTCACTCCGCTGCTATCATACCTCTGCCCGTAGATGCCAGTGAAATCCCCATCTTGGCCATCGCTCTGCCAAGTGACGACAAAGTCCCCATCATTGAGAGGTACTACGCTTGGGTACCTTTGGTAGCTTGTTGTGTAGGTGTTGACTTGAAACTCTACTCCACTTTTCACTCCGCTGCTAGCATACCTCTGCCCGTAGACGCCATAGAGATCCCCATCTTGGCCATCGCTTTCCCAAGTGACGACAAAGCCCCCATCATTGAGGGACGCTACGCTTGGGTACCATTGGGTGCTTGTCGTGTAGGTGTTGACTTGAAACTCTACCCCACTTTTCACTCCGCTGCTAGCATACCTCTGCCCGTAGATGCCATCGCCATTCCCATCTTGCTCATAGCTTTCCCAAGTGACGACAAAGCCTCCATCATTGAGGGGTGCTACGCTTGGATTCCTTTGGTCGCTTGTTATGTAGGTGTTGACTCGAAACTCTACCCCACTTTTCACTCCGCTACTCTCATACCTCTGCCCGTAGATGCCCTCTTGACTCCCATCTTGGCCATCGCTTCCCCAAGTGACGACAAAGCCCCCATCATTGAGGGGTGCTATGCTTGGGAATTCTTGGTTGCTTGTCGTGTAGGTGTTGATCTGGAACTCTACCCCACTTTTCACTCCGCTGCTAGCATACCTCTGCCCGTAGATGCCATAGCCATCCCCATCTTGGTATAAGCTGTACCAAGTGACGACAAAGCCCCCATCATTGAGGGATGCTACGCTTGGGTACCATTGGGTGCTTGTCGTGTAGGTGTTGACTTGGAACTCTGAGCCTACAGCTTGCGCTTCTACTTTGGTCATCATCGTCAGAGCAAGACCTAAGGTTGGGTACTTGTAGAGAGCAAGCCCCGTAGC
>JAAKFR010000203.1 GCA_011064985.1 Chlamydiota bacterium | reverse complement strand
ACTCTTAGGATACAGCCAAGTCGCTACGGGGCTTGCTCTCTACAAGTACCCAACCTTAGGTCTTGCTCTGACGATGATGACCAAAGTAGAAGCGCAAGCTGTAGACTCAGAGTTCCAGGTCAACACTTACACGACAAGCAGCCAAAGGTTTCCAAGCGTAGCACCCCTCAATGATGGGGGCTTTGTCGTCACTTGGGAAAGCTATGGCCAAGATGGGGATGCCTCTGGCATCTACGGACAGAGGCATGATAGCAGCGGGGTAAAAAGTGGAGTAGAGTTCCAGATCAACACCTACACGACAAGCAACCAAAGGTACCCAAGCGTAGCACCTCTCAATGATGGGGGCTTTGTCGTCACTTGGGAAAGCTATGGCCAAGATGGGGATTTGTCTGGCGTCTACGGGCAGAGGTATGATAGCAGCGGAGTGAAAAGTGGGGTAGAGTTCCAAGTCAACACCTACACGACCAGCAACCAATGGGACCCAAGCGCGGCGCCCCTCAATGATGGGGGCTTTGTCGTCACTTGGGGAAGCGATGGCCAAGATGGGGATCGCTATGGCGTTTACGGGCAGAGGTATGATAGCAGCGGAGTGAAAAGTGGACTAGAGTTTCAGGTCAACACCTACACGACAAGCGACCAAGTGGATCCAAGCGCAGCGCTCCTCAATGATGGGGACTTTGTCGTCACTTGGCGAAGCAATGGCCAAGATGGAGACTTCGGAGGCATCTACGGGCAGAAGTATGATAGCAGCGGAGTGAAAAGTGGGATAGAGTTCCAGATCAACACCTACACCACATACGGCCAAAACCTCCCAAGCGTGGCAGGTTTAAGTGATGGGGGCTTTGTCGTCACTTGGGAAAGCTCCGGCCAAGATGGGGATTCCGATGGCGTCTATGGGCAGAGGTATGATAGCAGCGGAGTGAAAAGTGGGCTAGAGTTCCAAATCAACACCTACACAACAAGCTACCAAATATACCCAAGCGTGGCGCCCCTCAATGATGGGGGCTTTGTCGTCACTTGGCGAAGCAATGACCAAGATGGAGATTCCTATGGCGTCTACGGGCAGAGGTATGCTAGTAGCGGAGTGAAAAATGGGGTAGAGTTCCAGATCAACGTCTACACCACAAGCTGGCAAGACTTCCCAAGCGTAGCAGGTTTAAGTGATGGGGGCTTTGTCGTCACTTGGGAAAGCTTACGCCAAGATGGAGATGTCTATGGCGTCTACGGGCAGAGGTATGATTCTAATGGAAATCCCATAGAGCTAATTCTGTCCAATGCAACGAACACAACATCGATACTCCTATCAACACCAAGCAGTGTTCCTACAGGAACCCAAGTG
>JAAKFR010000202.1 GCA_011064985.1 Chlamydiota bacterium | reverse complement strand
GGGGCTTGCTCTCTACAAGTACCCAGCCTTAGGTCTTGCTCTGACGATGATGACCAAAGTAGAAGCGCAAGCTGTAGGCTCAGAGTTCCAAGTCAACACCTACACGACAAGCCGCCAAATAAATCCAAGCGTAGCATCCCTCACTGATGGGGGCTTTGTCGTCACTTGGCAAAGCTTTGGCCAAGATGGGAATAGCGATGGCATCTACGGGCAGAGGTATGATAGCAGCGGAGTGAAAAGTGGGGTAGAGTTCCAGGTCAACACCTACACGACAAACTACCAAACTTTCCCAAGCATAGCGCCCCTCACTGATGGGGGCTTTGTCGCCACTTGGCAAAGCTCTGGCCAAGATGGAGATTCCTTTGGCGTCTACGGGCAGAGGTATGCTAGCAGCGGAGTGAAAAGTGGGGTAGAGTTCCAAGTCAACACCTACACGACAAACCTCCAATTGGATCCAAGCGCGGCGCCCCTCAATGACGGGGGCTTTGTCGTCACTTGGGGAAGCGATGGCCAAGATGGAGATTCACGGGGCGTTTACGGGCAGAGGTATGCTAGCAGCGGAGTGAAAAGTGGAGTAGAGTTCCAAGTCAACACCTACACGACAAGCAGCCAATCGAGCCCAAGCGTGGCGCTCCTCAATGATGGGGGCTTTGTCGTTACTTGGTACAGCTATGGCCAAGATGGAGATTCATGGGGCGTCTACGGGCAGAGGTATGATAGCAGTGGAGTGAAAAGTGGGGTAGAGCTCCAGGTCAACACCTACACGACAAGCCACCAATTGAGCCCAAGCGTAGCACCCCTCAATGATGGGGGCTTTGTCATCACTTGGGGAAGCGATGGCCAAGATGGAGATTCCTTTGGCATCTACGGGCAGAGGTATGACAGCAGTGGAGTGAAAAGTGGGTTAGAGTTCCAGATCAACACCTACACGACAAGCGGCCAAAATGACCCAAGCGTAGCGCCCCTCAATGATGGGGGCTTTGTCGTCACTTGGGGAAGCTATGGCCAAGATGGGGATACCGATGGTATCTATGGGCAGAGGTATGATAGCAGTGGAGTGAAAAGTGGGGTAGAGTTCCAAGTCAACACCTACACGACAAGCGGCCAAAATGACCCAAGCGTAGCGCCCCTCAATGATGGGGGCTTTGTCGTCACTTGGGAAAGCGATGGCCAAGATGGGGATTCATGGGGCATCTACGGGCAGAGGTATGATTCTAATGGAAATCCCATAGAGCTGATCCTGTCCAATGCAACGAACACCACATCGACACTCCTATCAACACCAAACAGTGTTCCTACAAGAACCCAGATGGGTTTTACTCCCTCTTCTCCTTCATCGGGAGGATCTTCAACTTCCCCAAGTGGAAAAACGCCGACTTCGATGATACAGTCAACGCAGCAAACTTCACCAAGCAATATGGTGAGCTTTTCGGGAC
>JAAKFR010000201.1 GCA_011064985.1 Chlamydiota bacterium | reverse complement strand
TGGTGTTGATAGGAGTGTCGATGTTGTGTTCGTTGCATTGGACAGAATTAGCTCTATGGGATTTCCATTAGAATCATACCTCTGCCCGTAGACGCCATAGGAATCTCCATCTTGGCCATCGCTACTCCAAGTGACGACAAAACCCCCATCATTGAGGGGTGCTACGCTTGGGAGATCTTGGTTGCTTGTCGTGTAGGTGTTGATCTGGAACTCCACCCCACTTTTCACTCCGCTGCTATCATACCTCTGCCCGTAGACGCCATAGAGATCCCCATCTTGGAATCCGCTTGCCCAAGTGACGACAAAGCCACCATCATTGAGGGGTGCTACGCTTGGGTTCCTTTGGTCGCTTGTGGTGTAGGTGTTGACCTGGAACTCTACCCCACTTTTCACTCCGTTGCTAGCATACCTCTGCCCGTAGACGCCATAACCATCCCCATCTTGGCCAGAGCTTGCCCAAGTGACGACAGAGCCTCCATCATTGAGGGACGCTACGCTTGGGTCCCTTTGGAAGCTTGTCGTGTAGGTGTTGACCTGGAACTCTACCCCACTTTTCACTCCGTTGCTAGCATACCTCTGCCCGTAGATGCCCTCTGGACTCCCATCTTGGCCATGGCTTTCCCAAGTGACGACAAAGCCCCCATCATTGAGGGGCGCTACGCTTGGGTCCAATTGGAAGCTTGTCGTGTAGGTGTTGACCTGGAACTCTACCCCACTTTTCACTCCACTGCTATCGTACCTCTGCCCGTAGATGCCATAGAGATCCCCATCTTGGCCATTGCTGTGCCAAGTGACGACAAAGCCCCCATCATTAAGGGGTGCCGCACTTGGGTACCTTTGCTCGCTTGCCGTGTAGGTGTTGACCTGGAACTCTACCCCATTTTTCACTCCGCTGCTATCATACTTCTGCCCATAGACGCCATAGACATCTCCATCTTGGAGATCGCTGTGCCAAGTAACGACAAAGCCACCATCATTGAGGGATGCTACGCTTGGGTCCCTTTGGTCGCTTGTCGTGTAGGTGTTGATCTGGAACTCTACCCCACTTTTCACTCCGCTGCTATCATACCTCTGCCCGTAGACCCCATAGGAACTTCCATCTTGGCCACTGCTTGCCCCAATGACGACAAAGCCCCCATCATTGAGGGGTGCTACGCTTGGGTCCCTTTGGTCGCTTGTGGTGTAGGTGTTGACCTGGAACTCTGAGCCTACAGCTTGCGCTTCTACTTTGGCCATCATCGTCAGAGCAAGACCTAAGGTTGGGTACTTGTAGAGAGCAAGCCCCGTAGCAACTTGGCCGCATCCTAAGAGTCTTCCCAATTCCATAGCTCCTGGTGCTACAGCAAGTATCCCTAGTACTACGCCGGCCACTTTGGCTGTTTGGGGCTCTAGACCTCTCAAGTATTCCTCCTTGCTTACCTTTTGAATAGATGAGAAGATC
>JAAKFR010000200.1 GCA_011064985.1 Chlamydiota bacterium | reverse complement strand
ATGCGCAAACTCATGGGATATAGCCATCAAAAACTCCGCCAACTGTTGCCAGACTCCTGGCTTGCCAACAAGCAGAACCCCAAATAGCCCTTCTAGTCAACATGGGTTCTTTTGACGCTTACGTCACTTGGCAAAGCTTAGGCCAAGATGGGGATGTCCATGGCGTCTACGGGCAGAGGTATGATAGCAGCGGAGTGAAAAGTGGGGTAGAGTTCCAGGTCAACACCTACACGACAAGCGGCCAAAGGTATCCAAGCGTAGCACCCCTCAATGATGGGGGCTTTGTCGTCACTTGGGACAGTGATGGCCAAGATGGAGATCTCCGTGGCGTCTACGGGCAGAGGTATGCTAGCAGCGGAGTGAAAAGTGGGGTAGAGTTCCAGGTCAACACCTACACGACAAGCGACCAAAGGCACCCAAGCGTAGCATCCCTCAATGATGGTGGCTTTGTCGTCACTTGGGACAGCGATGGCCAAGATGGAGATTCTTTTGGCGTCTATGGGCAGAGGTATGATTCTAATGGAAATCCCATAGAGCTAATTCTGTCCAATGCAACGAACACAACATCGACACTCCTATCAACACCAAGCAGTGTTCCTACAGGAACCCAAGTGGGGTCTACTCCCTTTTCTCCTTCATCGAGAGGATCTTCAACTTCCCCAAGTGGAAAAACGCCGACTTCGATGATACAGTCAACGCAGCAAATTTCAGCAAGCAATATGGTGTTGGGGCCAATCACTATTTCAGGAGAAATGATCGTTTACGAAGTAAGCTACCCCATCGTTGTCAATGGACAAACAGTTGGAACTTACACGGTATCTGGAGGAACAGGGAACTTCACCAATTCGAATGCCAATGTACTGACGATCCACCTCGAAGACTACCAGCCTCAAGATGGGGAGGTAATACCTCTCTTCGTGATCCCTGAAGAGGAAAAGGAGTATTGGGAGTCGATCGAGATCCAAGGAGAGGTGGAGTGTCTCGAAATGGGAGGAAAAGTACTTTCAGACTCGCAAGATGCAGGATATGTTTTCAATGTTGTCTTCACAGAAAGCAACACATGCCGCGTCAACCAAGCGGTGGTCGTACCAGCCTTAAGCCTGCTTTTAAAAGTATAGGCTCGAGCTGCTGCCCACATAGATATCCACTCAGAGAAAATGGTCGCCACATTTTTGCTGAGCACGGCCTAGAAACCGCCCAAAAGATCTGCCGTTCCCTCGGAGAAACCGAAATTAAAGACAGCCCCCTCATCTCTCCCACCCAAATCCAATCCCTCGAAAACAACCACACTTACCCGGCAACACCCCCATCACCAAGCTCTCTCTCCCATTTTTCTTCGAAGTTTTCCCTTTAGAGGGTGGTTGTAGATGAAATCCAATTACGGTTGATTTTGCTCCCTGTGGCCAGTTTTGTTTTTTACCGAGGTTTTTGGGAGAGGAGGAGGGTGGCGAC
>JAAKFR010000020.1 GCA_011064985.1 Chlamydiota bacterium | reverse complement strand
TTGTGTTGAAGCTTTGTGTCTTGCTTCTGAAAAGTTTGCGTAATTCATTGTCCTCTGCGGGATGAGTAAGAACACCACATACTTTGTGCCTGAGGATGGGAACTTGGGTTAAGTCTTTAAATAGAACCACCTAGCTCAACTGAGTAAGGTTACCGATATAAGCTCCACTTTTAATTGCACCCTTTCAACAGCCCCAAGTTGTCAAGAACTCCCCTCTTCCCTATGATCACCCCGCAAGGAATGTTCGAGAAAAAATGGATTTTATCCAAATACTGATTACTATTTCTGAAATCCTGATTATCTGGATTCTGATCCACTATTTGCTCAAGTTCTTTTGGGGAACAAGAGCAATGGATGTCGTCTTTGGCTTTCTGGCTTTTCTCCTCGTCTTCTTTTTTGCCACATGGTTTGGGTTTGCAGTATTGAAAAAGTTGATGCTCAATGTGGTCAATGTGGCTGTTTTGGCTGTTTTCATTATCTTCCAACCCGAAATCAGACTCGCTCTTTCAAAAGTCCGTATCAAAGGGAAAAAATACCGGGAGATTCACGAATTTGATGAGTTTTTGGAGAACTTGACAAACTCTGCCTATCACCTCTCAGACAGGCAGATTGGGGCTCTGGTGGTACTTGAAAACCAAGATTCCTATGAGGAATATGCAAGCTCTGCTGTCCAAATGAATGCGATTTTCTCATCCGAACTCTTAGAATCTGTGTTTATGACAACCACCCCTCTTCATGACGGAGCGGTTGTGATCCGAGGGACAACCATTGTGGCTGCTTGCACAATCCTCCCCCTAGCCCATGAGACGGCCCAACTCGCAAAATCGATGGGAACACGCCACAGAGCTGCTTTGGGAGCTAGCCAAAAGACCGATGCTCTTATCATTGTGGTTTCCGAGGAGACAGGAAAGGTCTCGATCGCAAGAGACGGAATTTTAACGCGCGGCGTGAAAAACGATCGATTTAGAGGGATTGTCCGAAGTGTTTTTACCCCTCCTGAATTGGCCAAGAAATTCAAACTGTGGAAGTGGTGGCAATGAAAGATTTTTTCTACCGGCTTTTCATCCGAAATTGGCCCCGCAAGCTGGTGGCTCTTATAACTGCTATCGTAGTTTGGCTCCTTGTCAACCAAACCTTAACCGTCTCCCGTACTCTTGTCGAGCTTCCTGTCCACGTTGTCAATCTCCCTCCTGACAAAACGGTCGTTGGTCTTCTCTCAAATGGGTTGCTAAACAAGCGAATTACTGTAACCCTAACAGGAGACAAATCGACTGTAGAAGATCTCCGTTCGACAGAGTTAGAAGTGCTCATCAATGCTGCCGGACATGACGAGAGTTGGATCGCAACGATTGACAAACGCTCTCTTGTCTCTTTGAATCCCGAATTGGAACTGAGAAAGCACATAACAGAAGTGACGGCCAATGATCTATTGATCAAAGTGAGTCCTTTGATCACAGAAGAGGTCCCCTTAACTATTCACAAGCCAATCGGCAATCCCCCCAAAGGGTACCAATTTCTCGAGATCTGGCCGAAACACCTCTACCAAAAAGTAAGTGGCCCCGAAGAGCAAGTAAAAGGCTTAAAAGAAAAAGGGCTCGAGCTCACCTTTAGCCTCAATTGGATCTCCCAAGCAGAGCTAGAGGCCCTTTACGAGAAACAAGGGAGGCGAGACATGATCATCTTCTCGGTTCCTGCAGAGTGGAAAAAAGTGGCGATCCCCTTCAAAGAGAACACCCTCGAACCGTTAAACGGTCCCCGTGCCGAGTTTCTCCGCATCCACTTTCTCAAGCAAAAATTGATCCCTCTTAACCTCGAGATCCCTATTACCATTTTCTTCCCTGTCAGCTACAGCAAAACGATCAATCCACAAGCCTACTCACTCGCTACCAATGATATCGTCCAGAGAAAAGAGGGTCTAAAGCGGCTCACTCTCCCCGTTTATATCAAAGATGTCAGTCGTTTATTTCTCGATGTCGTCCGTGACAACATGTTATTGATCATCGTCGCTGCCCCAGAAGATCTCCAAGGCAATCTCCACTGGACAATAGAATTTGTCGATGAAAAGGCCCTGGAAAATGCCTTTGTAGAGGCCTCCCTAAAAGAGCAAGAGGAGCAACTTGGAATCAAAGAAAAGCTCCCCTCTTCTACTGAAGAGGAAATCCGCGACCGTTTCCGAGCCTATCTCCGTAAAATCACCCTTCTAAACGCTGAAGGGCAGCCTCTTGAGCTGGTGGCTCGGAGAACCGAAAACACCATCATCCTTGAGCAAGTTTAGTGAAAAAAGTTGTTCTTCTCAAAAGCCGTGCAGTTCCCGAAAACACCTGAAAGAGCCTCATCTATTCGGATGAGCGTAAAAGAGTTGGACTTTTCCCACCAATTAGATAAAATTATCTCCTCGACACTTTCATAACACAAGTTGCCACCTCAACAAAAAACAAAGCTATCCACAAGGAGTAGAATAAAACGTGATTGGATTTTATTTTATTTATTACCACAGAGGGCACAGAGAGCACAGAGAGAAGAATTTCCCTCCTCTGTGCGCTCTCAAGTCCTCTGTGGTTCAATTATTTACGTAAATTTATGATCTATAGAGTTCTAGAATTCTTTATTTCCCTGTTTCCTTACAAAGTACTCCATGCACTCGGAAGAGTCGCCGGAAGGGTCGCCTTCACTCTCCACCGCTCCTTTCGAAAAAAAGCCCTCTCCAATCTCCACCTTGCCTACGGGGAGACCAAAACGGAAAAAGAGCGGAAGCAGATCGCGATTGAGTCATTCCAGACCTTGACTATCACCTGCCTCGACTACTTTCGCTTGCGCAAGAGTAAGCACAACATCTCCGAGATCGTCACTTTAGAAGAGAACGAGGAGGTCTCTTTACTAATGAAAAAGGGTCAAGGAGTCATTTTTCTATCTGGCCACCAAGCCAATTGGGAAATCCCCTTTTTAGCTACAACCGACAAATACCATGGGATTGCCATTGGAAGACCGATCAAAAATCGAGCTCTCTATAACTTTGTCCTCTCCATCCGTGAGATGAAGGGGGGAAAGATCGTAAATCCTAAGCAAGCATTCAAGGAGGGAATTCGAGCTCTTCGCAAGGGACAATTCCTCGGGATTGTAGGAGACCAAGCTTTCCCAGAAAGCTCCTACAGCTACCCTCTGTTTGGCACTCGAGCCTGGACGACAACTGCTCCAGCTCTATTTGCCTATAAAACCAACTCTCCCATAGTCGTGGGGACAACTCGAAGAGAGGGGCCCCACTATTTTGTAAAAGGTTCAGCACCGATTTGGCCCGATCTTTCCAGGCCTGTTAAAGAGGAAATCCCTAGAATCATGGATCAAGCCATCTCGTTACTCGAAGAGAGCATCAAGGAGAGGCCCGGACAATGGATGTGGGTCCATGATCGTTGGAAACAACAAACAGCTGATAAGGTAAAAAGAAAATACAGAGCAGGCTCAATTTTAGTCATCCTCCCACCCGATTTGAAGCCTCTTCTTCCCATCATACCTCTCATCCGGAAAATCTACCCGAGAAGTTTTCTTACTTTCTTTGTTGCAAAAGGGACTCCCCCTCCTCTTCCAGAAGTTACGATTCGCGAGTATGAGAGAGTTGAAGAGATGTTTGTCCGTGACTACCGGTACCGGCTGGTACTCGATTTCTTTGATATCCCGAAGCTTCGTCACCATTTCATGAAACTAGGTGCCTTCCAAGCCCTCTCTTTTCCTGTGAATAACTCAATAGAAGAACTTGTCGAAGCGATCCAAACCACACTTGTAAAGCCAAAATGCCTCAAAGCCGCTACTTTGTAGACTCCACTTTTGAAAAAGAGAAAAGGGTGTTCCTCTCCTATGAAGAGACACGCCACCTTCGAGTGCTGCGGAAACAAGAAGGGGAGAGAGTAGAACTTGTAAATGGGCAAAACCAACTCGCTCAGGGGCAAATCATCTCTTTTGGGAAAAAAGAGGCTTGTGTTGAGATTCTCGAGTTTGAGGAGTCGCTTCCAGCAACCGTTCCCGTAATCCTCTGCCAAGCGATCCCCCGCATGCCAAGACTTGACCTCATTGTAGAAAAGGGAACAGAACTCGGCATGCACGAACTTTGGCTTTTTGTAGGGGAGAAGAGCGAGAAAAAATCTCCATCTCTGCCCCGACTTCGCGCTATTTCCATCAGCGCAATGAAGCAATGTGGCAGGCTCGATCTCCCCAAAATCCTCCTAAAGCCTCCCCTTTCTTCGTGGAAAGAAGAAGAGCTCCCCTATACAGGCTTTTACGGCGACTTAAGCCCAAATGCTCCCTCTCTGCTGAATGCAAAAAAAAACGACCCCGGAACCTTATTGTTTATCGGACCCGAAGGGGGATTCTCATCTACCGAAAAAAAAATCTTGGAGTCACTACATATCCAAGGGGTAAAATTGCATCCACACGTTTTAAGGACAGATACTGCACCGATTGTTGGTTTAAGCATTTTGAATGCTTGACAAAATAAGAATATTATTTTTTAATCCCTACACTTTATATGTCAGAGAATGAGCTCTTAAATACAATCCGAGAATGCGAAGAGTTTTGGGGGAGACACCGGTATCTCATCCCCGATTCCCTCACCTCTCTTGCTATCCGCTTCCTCTCCACCTCCTCACCTGAGTTCCGATCGACTCACTCCAAACAACACCTAACAAAAATCCTAGCCGCTTTCGCAAGATTTGAATACAAAATCCAAGAGGAGAAGAGGAACTTCCCTCATAGGAGAGCTCTACGCTGCCGTTTGCTCAAAACAGTGGCTCAGGGAAGCAATACCATTGGGATTTTGATTGTCCTCCATCTCCAACACTATTCGGAATTTCTCACTCAAGAGCATGTTCTTCGAGCCATCAATAGGATTCTGTCTGGGGTAAAGAGCAATGGGAAGGCGAGTTATTCTTACCGAGATATCCCAAATGAAATCTCCTATATCTATCTAGAAATCGATAAAACACGAGGAAGAGGGTTCTCCCCACTAGAAGAGGCCCAACTCCAAAAAAATCTCGTCAAAGAACTCCATGAAAGCATTGAATCTCTCTCCCCCTCTCTTTTTCTCGTACGGAATGAGGAGGAGATCTTTCGCACGATTATCCAAATAAGCCGCGAAATCATCACAATCCAGGACATTCCTCAAGTCTCTATTTCCTTTCAGGAGCAAACGGGCAATGGATTCTTAAAATTCTCTGTTGTGATTGTGCGCGCACAAAAAGAGGGAGCTCTCCCCCTCAAATCTTTCACTTCACAGCTGCCTCGCACAGTACGCTTTGTTCCTGAAATGATCTCCAACTTAGGGACGTTGAAAAAGCCCTATTTTAAAGAAGCCAATGTCTTCTCTTTAGAAGTAGAAGGCTCCCTTTTCATCCGCAAAAACTCCTCCATCGACTTAAGAGCTGCTAGAGAGTACGTTTCAAAAGCTCTAGGCCTTATGATTAGAGAGTACCGTGATTACAACGGTGGCCTCTATCTAAAACAAAATGAACAACTAAAAGAAATCAAACAGATCTTAGGTGAGCACGAGAACAATAATAAAGTTCTTATGGAATCTCTATTCTATTCCTTCTCTCCAACTCTTTTTCAAACATTTATCCTCCCCGAAGCTGGAAAAGGGTGTACCTCCCTATTTCTCAAAGCAATCGAGACCCCTCTTTCAGGTAATCTTCCGTTTATCCTCTTGAAAGATGAGCAAAAAAAATACTCTCTAGTAGTGATCAAATCGTCTCATGAAGAAGTGAGTCATTTTCTAACCAAAGAAGTTGCGAACTTCCCCTATTCCCCTTCCCGTTTTGGGTATGTGACGCAGTATATTGATGGGATGTACTATATCGGGCTACTTTACCAATATCCGAGTGACCCAAACTGGTTTGCAGCAACGGAAGAAAAACTGTTACAGGCGAAAAATTTCCAAAAAGTCGAAAAACAAATCTTACGAATCAACTATCAAGAAGGTGACCCCCTCTCTCTCAATCCACAGATGGCGATCGACCTTAGGTGTCGCTCATTACAGAAAGCTCTTTTTGAAGGTCTTACGAGACTCACTCCTGACGGAGTTGCCGAACCAGCTGGGGCAGAAAAAATCGAGATCTCTCCTTGTGGACGCCGCTATCTCTTTACCCTACGGAAACACCTTTGGTCGAATGGAGAAGAGGTGACCGCTTCGCAATACGAACGGACATGGAAAAAAGCGATCCAATCAGTCTCCTGCCTACGCCCAGATGTCTTTTTTCTGATCAAAGATGCAAAAAATGCCCGATTGGGATTGGTGAAGGAAGAGGAGATTGGGATCAAAACCCTCGACAAATACACCCTGGAAGTCTGGTTAGAAATTCCTGCTCCTTATTTTCTCCAACTCGTTTCTCACCCGAGCTTCTTCCCTATTTTTGAAGAGAGTGGGGAGCCTTACATATTCAACGGCCCTTTTTCTCTTTATTCATGGAAAAAAGACCTCTCTTTACTACTCATCAAAAACCCTTATTATTGGGATGTTGGAAATGTCAAACTCGATGGGGTTGAAATCTCGGTCATTCGAGATCCCTACCTAGCTTTTGAAAAATTCGAAAAAGGAGAACTCGACTGGATTGGGGGCCCTTTCAGTACTCTTCCCATATCGCTTATCAAAAAACATAAAGACCGGTTGAAATTCTCCAAAAATGTGGGAATTTCTTGGCTTTACTGCAATCTGCAAAGACCTCCATTGAATTCCGCTAAAGTACGACAGGCCCTCTCTTTTTCCCTCGATCGAGAAAAAATCTGCCAAGAGACACTCATCGGGCAAATCCCTTGCAAAACGATCCTTCCTCCTGATATCTCTCTTATGCGTGAAGAGGACATTTTTCCACCCAAAGATCCAGTAGCCTTATTTGACGAAGGACTAAAAGAACTGGGCATGACAAGAAAAGATCTCCCTCCTCTCCATATTTGTCACTCACATATCACCGGGCAAAAAGAACTTGTCGAAGAGATCAAAAGGCAATGGGAAGAGAGATTCCAGATTTCTGTTCTTACAGAAGAACAACCCTGGAATACCTTCTCCCAAAACTTAGACAAGCGAGACTTCCATATCGCCTCTTGCTATAGACACCCCTTCTTTGCCCATCCGATCTACTTTTTAAATATCTTTACAGAAAAATCGAATATGCATAATGCTGCTGGGTGGGAAGGGAAAGTATTTCAGGAATATATGCAACGAGCTAAGACGGCCTCACACCCACTTCACTACCTTAAAAAAGCGGAAGAGGAGCTCTTGGCACACATGCCTGTCATTCCAACCCATGCGGTACAGTATCAGCACTTAACGAAGGAAAATGTAAGCAAAATTTCTCTAAGTCTATCAGGAGATGCAGACTTTAAATGGATGAACTTACACAACACGGAGGTCTCTACATGAAAAAGCTTATTCTCTTTCTTTCTCTTACCCTTCTTGCAGCCTGCTCGACGACAGAAAATGAGACCTCGCAGAAAAAAGAGACCCTGCGGATCAATTTCCAGGATGGTGACCTCCCTTCAACTCACCCACACATCGGGATTGACTTTCGTATCCGCTCCCTACAATCAGCCCTCTACGAAGGACTTACCCGAATCGACCCCTTAGGAAACGCCCTTCCTGCAGCAGCTGAGAAAATAGACCTCTCCCCTTGCCAAACCCGTTATACCTTCACACTACGAGAGGCATCATGGTCTAATGGAGAAACAGTCACTGCAGACCAATTTGCGAATGCATGGATCGAGGCGATCAAACCAGGGTCTCCATGCAGAAGACCCGACCTTTTCTATCCAATCAAAAATGCCGAAAAGGCCAAAAAACGGGAAGTTCCGATCAACGAGGTAGGAATCCGGACGGTAGACTCCAAAACACTGGAAATCACCCTTGAACACCCTACCCCTTACTTCCTTGAGCTGATTGCCAATCCGATCTTCTCCCCTCTTTATGACGACTCTGAAGAACCAACGACCTTCAATGGCCCTTTCCTGATCCAGACGTGGAAGCCAGAGCAATCGATTATCCTAGCGAAAAATCCCCTCTACTGGGATACACAAGAGGTTGGTCTCGACACGATTGACATCTCAATTGTCACAGACCCACAAACAGCGCTTGCTCTTTTTGAGAAGGGAGAACTCGATTGGATTGGAAGTCCCTTTAGCTCCCTCCCAAATGAGACAATTCCTGCCTACCTTTCCGATGGGAAGATCCAATCCAAAGAGGTTGCTAGGATCTACTGGCTCTACTGTAACTCTGAAGCCTTCCCCTTCGACAATCCCAATATTCGGAAAGCTCTTGCCTATGCAATTGACAGAAAAGCGATTGTCGACCACGTCCTTTTAGGACAATTTCCAGCCACAAGCCCCCTCCCCAACAGCCTCAATCTCCTCGAGGACCATCTTCTCCCTCTCAATAGCGACCAAGAAAAAGCCCAGTTCTTCTTCCAAAAGGGACTTGAAGAAACCGGTCTGACTGAAGAAACCTTCCCTGAAATCACCCTCTCTCACAGTCATATCGGGGGGCAAAAACAACTGGCTGAAGTGATCCGGAGCAACTGGACAGATGCCCTCGACCTCACCGTCCATCTAACCGGCTCGGAATGGAACGTCTATTTCCACGACCTCTCTACTGGAAATTTCCAAATTGGAGGGTGCCTCAAAAGCGCTCTTTTCCGTGATCCTATCTACCACCTCGAGCTCCTTAAAGACAAAAGTCACGCCTATAACGTCTCACGCTGGGAGGATGCCACCTACCAAGCTCTCCTCGAAGAGGCCCAGACCAAGCCTGAAAGACGCCTCGAAGCTCTCCAAGCTGCCGAAGAGATCCTCCTTGACCAGATGCCCGTCATCCCAATTTACAGCGAGGCCTACCTCTACGCTCTGCAACCCCACATTGAGAACGTCGTCATCCACGACCTTGGCCACGTCGACTTCAAATGGATCCACTCCCATCCCCAGGGTACCTCCTGCTCCCACCTCATCGCCAACCACGACCCCGACTAACTCCGTCCTTTGCCTGGGTGTAAGGTAAACTTGTACTGGGAAGATGGTCATATCTACGGGTTTGGAAAAAGAGATCTTCTTTGGCTACGTAGAGGATTGGTGGTAGATGACGGCGGCGGGAGGATCGAGGAGGATTCTCTGCCCTTCTTGGAGGATGTCGCTGGCCCCTTCAGCGCGAAGGAGGTAAGGGAAAGAGAGGGTGGCAGCAGTTTTTTTGAGATACTCCTCCGATTCGGTATCGTCGACATGGTTCTGGAGGACGACTCCCTTGGCTTTTTCTAGGAGGGGGAGATAGTCTGAGGAGCAGGTGTTGAGGAGAAGGATTTTCCCCTCAATAGTTGCTGGGTCTTGCTCGTGAGAGGGGAGAATGGTGATCTCTCCTTCAACCCAATCTCCCCCACCATGACTTCCGCGTACCAAGACATTCCCAATGCTATCGACCATCATCATGTCGGTTGTCCCTACTTCCCCAAAAGTCGTTCCAGCAGTGATGACAACAAGATCGCCGTGTTTGACAATTCCTTGTTCTAAAGCATACTGAGTGATTGCTTCTTTTGCCTCTTCGACATTCTTCGATTCGTCTGACAGGATCGGGATCACACCCCATGAGAGAGAGAGTTGGTTGTAGACTTTCTTATTTGGAGTCATGGCCAGGATGGGCATTTTCGGTCTAAGTCGGGCAAGGAGGCGGGCAGTTGTGCCACTTGTTGTAAAAGCGAAAATCGCTTTCGCATCTGTACTGTAGGCAGTATGGACACTTGCCTGAGCGACTGAGGAAGGAACGTCGTAGTAGACAGGTTGCGACCGCTCCTTGAAAAATTCGAGATAGGCAAAATCTTCTTCCGTTTCCCGGATGATCGAATCCATAACGGAGATCGTCTCAAGAGGATAATTCCCAATCGCCGTCTCTCCAGAAAGCATCACTGCAGATGTGCTGTCATAGATCGCATTCGCTACATCAGAGGCCTCCGCCCGAGTTGGGCGAGGGTTTAAAATCATCGATTCGAGCATCTGGGTCGCTGTCACGCACGGTTTGGCTCCAAGATAACACTTCCGGATCATCATTTTCTGGAGTTTAGGAACTTGGGTCAAAGGCATTTCTACCCCTAAATCACCACGTGCTACCATGATCCCATCTGCCACTTGGACAATACTGTCAAAATTCTTTACCCCTTCCTTGTTCTCGATTTTGGCAATTACGTGGATCGAAGACTTCCCCTCTTCTTCTAGCAATTTTTTAATTACCACTACGTGTTCAGAGGAACGGATAAAGGAGGCGGCGATATAGTCGACATCTTGTTCACACCCAAAGCGGATATCCTCGATATCTTTCTCCGTCATCGGAGGAAAATCGATCACCGCATCGGGAATATTGACCCCTTTGGTGGAGCGGATGATTCCCCCATAGTCGATTTGGACCCGAACACCCTTTTTGTCTACCTCCACTACATGCGTGAAGATGAGCCCATCATCAAGTAGTACAACCATGTCTTTTTTGAGAACATCGAGAACCATCGCTGGGGTGAGGGTAATCTCTTGCCCACTCCCCTCTACCTCTTCACGGAGCAACCAAAGAGAGCTCCCCTCCACGAGGTATACTTTCTCCTCTTTGAGCTTTCCCAAACGGATTTCAGGCCCCTTCGTATCGAGCATGATCGCAAGAGGAACTTGCTTTTTCCTGCGAGCCTCTTTGAGAAGAGAGATCACATTTCCATGCTCCTCATGAGTCCCATGGCTGAAATTGAGCCTTGCGACATTCATCCCTTTGTCAATCATCCCTTCGATTTTCTCCAGGGTGTCACAACAGGGGCCGAGTGTGCAGACAATTTTTGTCCGGTGAAAAGGTGAAGTCATATCTCCCCTTCATACCACCTTTCGCCCAATAAATGCCACTCTCTCTTAGATTAAGAGAAACCCTTGGACTCTTAGGAAAGTCCTAGGATTTCAGGTAAGTGGATCAGGGCATCATGCATGGGGAGGATATGGACATCTCCCTCGGTTGAGCGATACTTAGAGCCGTTAACAAGAAAGAGTTGGGCCATGGGATACTCCTCATGAAAAGCCTTTAAGCCCTTGAGGTCTGAAGACCTGACTTGCTTACCTCGTTTGATTTCAAATGCAAAAATCCCTTTGGGGCCATAGGCGATAAAGTCCACTTCAAGACCCGTTGCAGTACGCCAAAAAAAGATCTCGTACTCCCCATTGAAGTAGGCATTGAGCGCCAGAAGATTTTGGAAAAAGAGTGTCTCAAGGGCAATGCCTCCTATCTCCTCTGGAGAATCTAGCGGTCCCTTTGGGCGCAACGTCTTATAAACTCCCACGTCAAAAAAATAGAACTTCGGATGAGAGACCAGCTTCCTCTTCGCCCGTTTTGTAAAAGGAGGGATCCGATGAGCGAGGAGCAAATCCTCTAAAATATCAAAAAAGCCCATGGTCGTTTTCCTATCACTTCCACAATCGCGTGAAACTTCTGAATAATTGAGGACTGACCCCTGAGAAAAACTAGCAGATGCAAGAAAGCGACTAAAAGCTCCAAGATTGCGTGTGATCCCTTCATGAAGGACCTCTTCTTGGAGGTAGGTCTTCACATAAGATTGTAGGTACTTTTTTGGATCGGGTTCTGCGTGAAGAGAAGGGAGAAGACCGTACTCAATCGCAAAATCAAGATCAAAATCCGTTCCAAGCTCAATCGCAGTTAATGGGTGCATGGAGTACGTAAGTGCCCTACCTGCTAAAAGATTCACTCCTTTTTTTCGTAATTGCCTAGTGCTCGACCCGGTCAGAACAAATCGGTACTTCTTGCTCTCAATTAAGCGGTGCACCTCATTGAGCAGGGCGGGAATTTTTTGTACTTCATCGATAATGATCCAGTCACAAAACCCTTCGGGTATCATCTTTTCGAGTAGCCCTGGATCGAGTGTCAAATCGACAAAAACCTCCGCCTCTAAAAGATCAAGATATAAAGAATTTTTAAAATGACTCTTTACCCAAGAAGTCTTTCCCGTTCCCCTTGGACCAAAGAGAAAGAAGCTTTTGTGATCGGGGCTTTTTAGGATTCTGCGGTACACACTCCCCATTATTCATGGATTTTTGGAAAAGTCAAGGACAGAAATCATGTTTTTTTGTCCTTGACTTTTCCATATTCTTCTCTCTAGGAAAGGAGCTGGCGTAAGGTGATTTCCAAAAAATCACCTTTTTCGTAGATCTTTAAGATTCGTTTTCTATCTTCTGGGGTGCAATTAAAAGTGGACCTTTAACCTATTTGGGTTACGCCCAACTAATTTCATAGAAAACTTCCAGTATGAAATTTTTTGTTGAGAGCTTCCACTATAACGAGGCAGAAAAATTTAAAGCAAGTTTTTGCGGCAGCTCTTGGCTCAGGAAGAGTTTGCACTTATTGAGAGGGGGGAATTATGATATTCACCCTATGAAAAAGACGATCTCTTTGAAAAATGTCCGAGTTCATAACCTCAAAGGGGTCGATCTTGAGATAGGAACCCATGAGCTCATCGTCTTTACGGGCGTTTCGGGATCGGGGAAATCCTCTCTTGCGTTCGATACCCTTTTTGTTGAGGGGCAGAGGAGATACATCGAGTCGCTCTCCACTTTTGCAAGAAGATATTTAGGGGATTTAGCAAAGCCTGAGCTCGACGAGGCAGAAGGACTCTCTCCCACCATTGCAATCGAGCAGAAAAGTGCCGGGAAAAATCCCCGCTCCACTGTAGGCACTTTGACTGAGATCTACGACTACTTAAGGGTCCTTTTTGCAAGAATCGGAGTTCCCCATTGTCCTGTAAGTGGGGAGCCTGTTTCGCCTCAGAGTAAAGAGCGGATCTTAAAAAAAATCCAAAATCTCCCAAAAGGGGCTCGGATTCTCTTTTTGGCCCCTTTCGCAAAGGGAAAAAAGGGAGAGTTCAAAGACGATTTCCAACTCTTTTTACGGAAAGGGTATATGCGGGCGAGAGTCGATGGGAGTGTTGTCGACTTAAGTGAAGAGATCGAACTCGATAAAAACCTGACTCACGATATCGAGATCGTTGTCGACAGACTTGTAGTCTCAGACGAGAATGCCTCCAGAATTACTGAGGCGACTTTTGCCGCCCTCGAACTCAGCGGTGGAACCCTTTTGGTATACAACCAGGAATCCAAGGAGGAGACCCTCTACTCGACTCATGCCTACTCCCCTAAATCGGGTCTTTCTTACTCTTCTTTAGAACCTCATGTCTTTTCGTTTAATAGCCCGACAGGGATGTGTGAGACGTGTAGTGGGATCGGGATCACCCAAGAGTTCTCCTTAACGAAGATCTTAGACCCAGACAAGAGTATCGCTGAAGATTGTTGCCTGATCGCAAGCTCCTACCAGACAGTCCGGTATGGGAATATCTACCAAAATCTCGCTAACCTCTACGATTTTGATGTCGATACCCCTTGGAAAGACCTCCCTGAACGGGCAAAAAAAGTCTTTCTCTACGGAACGAAGAAAAAATGGACCCCGATGCACTTTGTCCACCCCTCACGCCCGGCTAGCTGGACCGACTATGTCCAATGGCGGGGAGTTCTTCATGAGGCAAAAAAGCGGTATGCCGAAGCAAAAAGTGATCTCTACCGGAAAAAGATGGAAGCGTACATGGAGATGCAGGTCTGCCCCGACTGCAACGGCTCCCGTCTCCGCCCCTACCCAGCAGCAACGGAAGTGGGGGGAAAGAAGATCCACGAGATCTGCTCCTGGCCAATCGGGAAGATCCTCCCTTTTTTCCAAAATCTCAAACTCGACGAGACCGATTTCCAGATTGCCGATGAACTATTGAAAGAGATCACCGAGCGTCTCAAGTTCCTCCTTGACGTGGGACTCCACTACCTCAATCTCGACCGAACGGCTCCTACTCTCTCTGGAGGAGAGGCTCAGAGAGTCCGTCTCGCTTCCCAAGTCGGATGCGGCCTTGTGGGAGTGACCTACGTGCTCGATGAACCCTCGATCGGCCTCCACCCAAGAGACAACAAAAAGCTCATTGCCACTCTCAAGCACCTCCGCGATCTGGGTAATACCGTGATCGTCGTCGAACACGACGAGGAGACAATCTGGGAGGCCGATCGAGTTGTCGACTTTGGTCCAGGACCTGGAGTTTTAGGTGGAAGAATCCTCGTCAACGGCTCTCATGAAGAGCTCCTTGCCCACCCTGAATCGGTCACAGGAGCCTATCTTAGCGGTCGTGAGAAGATCTCAATCCCGAAAAAACGTCGTAAACCTGGGAAAGAAAAAATCGTCCTCAAAGAAGCCTCTCACAATAATTTGAAAGAGATTACGGCCAAATTTCCTTTAGGGCTCATGATCGGAATCACCGGTGTTTCTGGCTCTGGAAAGAGCTCGCTCATCTCCGATACCCTCTACCCCGCTTTAGCCAACACCCTCCATAGAGCCGAGCACCCGATCGGCGCTCACAAAAAAATCGAGGGGCTTGAACACATCGACAAGATCATTGCGATCGACCAGTCCCCCATCGGACGGACTCCCCGCTCCAATCCATCTACCTACATCAAAATCTTCGATGAGATCCGTGCTCTTTTTGCTCAATTGCCAGACAGCAAAGCACGAGGTTACCTCCCTGGAAGATTCAGTTTCAATGTCCGAGAGGGGTCGTGCCCCCAGTGTTTTGGCAATGGGATGCTCCGGATCGACATGGACTTTTTAGAAGACCAGTGGGTGACATGCCCGAGCTGTAAGAGCAAGCGGTTTGATCACGAGACTCTCTCGATCCACTACAAAGGGAAAAATATCCACGATGTGCTTGAGATGACCGTAAAAGAGGCCTCTGAGTTTTTCGGGAACATCCCCTCTCTCAAACGGAAGCTCGACCGGGTCATTGAGGTGGGAATGGGGTATATTCAACTCGGACAGCCCTCCACAACCCTCTCTGGAGGGGAAGCGCAAAGGATCAAACTCGCCAAGGAGCTCGTAAGACCTGGAACGGGGAATACCTTCTACATCCTAGACGAGCCGACAACAGGTCTCCACTTCCAAGATATCAAAGCTCTCCTGGGTGTCCTCCATACTCTTGTGGAAAAGGGAAACACCGTCCTTGTGATCGAACACAACATGGATGTGATCAAAACAGTCGACTGGATCCTCGATCTCGGCCCAGAAGGGGGAGAGGAAGGAGGAGAGATCGTAGCTGAAGGGACCCCAGAACAACTAGCAAAACAGAACACCCCCACAGGAGCAGCTCTTAAAGAAACCCTCTCTCCTATTGTGCATGAGAAAAAAAAGAAGATCCAAACTGACGCTACCCCCTTTACCTCTATTTCTGTTAGAGGGGCTGCTCAAAACAACCTCAAACATCTCGATCTCGACATCCCAAGAGAGGCGCTCACCATCTGCACCGGCCCCTCTGGGTCGGGAAAAAGCTCCCTTGCCTTTGACACAGTCTATGCTGAGGGACAGAGGAGGTATATCGAATCGCTCTCCCCCTACGCCCGCCAGTTTGTCCGGCAGATGCCTAAACCAAAGATCTCCCAAATCGAAGGGCTCTCCCCTGCTATTGCGATCGAGCAAAAAGCGGCAAGTGGGAACCCAAGAAGCACAGTGGGAACCCTCACCGAGATCTATGACTACCTCCGTATCCTCTTCGCCCAAGCAGGGACAGCCTACTGCCCTGAGACTGGTGAAAAAATTGAAGCCATTACCAAACAGACTGTTGTCGATAAAATCCTCACCTTCCCACAAGGGGAGAAGATCACGATTCTGGCTCCCATCGAACTCCAGAAAAACGAGAAATTCGAAGAGATCTGCACCCGTTTTAGACGGGAAGGGTATGTCAGGATCCGAGTCAATGAGACGATCTATGAGCTCGACGAAGAGATCCCCTTTAACAGGCGGCGAATAAACCGAATCGGTCTTGTAATCGACCGTCTCAAAGTCGACAAAAAAGCGGAGAGCCGCCTCTTTGAAGCGGTAGAAAATGCTGCGCGCATCTCAGATGAGAAAATCCTCGTAGTAGGTGAGGAAGAGGAGAGCTTCTTCAATCTCGCTTTCACTGTTTTGAAAACAGGAAAATCGTATCCTCCCATCACCCCCCACACCTTCTCCTTCAATAGTGCCGAAGGGATGTGTCTCGACTGCCAAGGGCTCGGATACCAGTATGGAGCCGATTTGACCCGGAATCCTGCAGTGATGTCTCTTTCTGTTTTGGGCCTTTTACGTATTTTCTGGACAACCTCTCACCTCCCTTTCTTTGAGAAGTTCCTCCAGGAAGAAGGGGTCGATCCGAAAGCTCCTCTCCACTCCCTTTCGATAAAACACCTCCAACTCCTCTTGGGAGGCTCTTTAGAGGAAAAATGGATCAAAACAGACCAGGGGTTTTCCTTCCGTTGGCTCGGCCTCCAACCAATCCTTGCAAGGGCTGGTAAGCTCGCCCACTCCGATATCCGGACCCCCCTCATCCCTTTGCTCGATGAGATCGACTGCATCTCGTGCCACGGGAGTCGGATCCATCCTCTTGCTCGTAACGTCCGATTAGAAGGGCATTCGATCGCCTCTCTTTGCGCTCTTCCAATCGGCAAGGCGTTGGAATTTCTGCATAAGCTTTCCCTCTCTCCCAAAACGGAAAAGGTGTTAGAGGAGGTTCTCAAGCAACTCAAAAGCCGCCTGGAGTTTCTCGTAGAGGTGGGAATCAACTATTTGAGCCTCGATAGAAGGGCCCCCACTTTGAGTAATGGGGAAGCCCAAAGAATCCGTCTTGCAAGACAACTCGGGAGCAGTTTAACGGGGGTTCTCTACGTTCTTGACGAGCCGACAATTGGTCTTCATCCTCATGACAACGAGAAGCTCAACGGAGCGCTGCGTAAACTGAAAGAGCTAGGGAATACCCTCCTCATGGTGGAGCATGACCCACTCACCGTCGCAACTGCTGACTACCTTCTCGATTTTGGCCCAGGAGCAGGTACTCACGGAGGATATCTTACTGCAAAAGGGAACTTGGCAGAGATCCTCGAAAATCCCCACTCGCTCACTGGAAACTACCTTTCTGGGCGAGAGACAATTCCTCCTCCCCTCAAAAGAAGGAAGGCAAAAGGATCCCTCTCCTTCTCAGATGCCACTATTCACAACCTCAAAAACCTCTCATTCTCCTTACCTCTTGGCATTCTCACTTGTCTTTCAGGGGTTTCGGGCTCAGGAAAGTCGACCTTGATGCACGAGGTGATCAAACCCTATGTAGAAGCCAATCTACCCAAAGGGGCCCCCTTCTCCAAGCTCATCGTCATCGACCAAAATCCGATCGGACATACCGTCCGTTCCGATGTGGGGACTTATGTAGATGCTCTCCCCCCATTACGCTCTTTCTACGCCTCTTTGGGAAAAGCACAAATAAAAGGGTTACAACCCCGCAACTTTAGCTACAACCATAAAAAAGGGATGTGTACCCACTGCTGGGGGCTCGGCTACAAAAAAGTCGAGAGGTACTTCCTCCCCCCCGTCCGGATCACCTGCGACCAGTGCCACGGGATGCGGCTCAACCCGGTAAACCTAGAAGTCACCTACGAAGGGAGAAATTTTGGGCAGCTTCTAGAGATGACCGTTGAAGAAGTGCTGGCGCAATTTCAGATGATCCCCAAAGTGAAACGGATTCTTGACACCCTCATCTCTGTGGGCCTCGGCTACCTCAAGCTCGGGCAAGAGATCGCCTCTCTTTCTGGTGGAGAAGCGCAACGGATGAAGCTCTCTCGTGAGCTCGGAAAAAGGACAACTGCAAAAACCCTCTATCTCCTTGATGAGCCAACTACTGGCCTCCACCCCGAGGACATAAAAAAACTCCTTACCCTCCTCCACCACCTCGTCGACAAGGGGCATACGATGCTCATCATCGAGCACAACACTGATGTCCTCTCCCACGCCGATTACATGATCGATATGGGACCAGGACCAGGAGAGAGAGGAGGAAAAATCATCGCTACCGGCACACCCGAAGACCTCAGTAAAAACCCAAAATCGATAACTGGAAACTACTTAAAAAAAAGGTGATCTCATGTCAACAAATCCTGTACATTCTCATTCCCAATCTCTATCTCTATCAGATTCTGAAGAGAGTTTAGCTTCTACAGAAGAGACTCCTCAACAAGTCAATGACTTTATCCAAAAGTCTCATCCTATGCCTCCATTGAACAGCAATCAGCAGGAGATCCTCCGGTTTAATCCGGATCAACTCAACCTCAATGAAAAACGGATCACCTATCTCAAGCCAAATGCCAAGCAAACGGCAAGTGAAAAGCTGGAAAAACAGACCGCCTTCGCCTTCCAACAAGGGGAAATACTGAAAAAAATACAACCCGGAAAAGACCTAAATATCAACTTCCAGAATCTCGAGCAGCCTTCCTTTTCAACTGACAGGGTGGGGATTCATCATACACAAGGCCACCGCATGGATGATGAAGATAGCTACTTCTCCCTTCCGATTACTCTCAACATCAAAGAGGAAACAATCACAGCTCAGCTTCATGGAGTCTGCGATGGGCATCAGGATGAAAAGAGGGCGGCAGATTATGTCGCCCACTACATGCCTACACGTCTAAGCAAACTTCTCTCTCAATCTAACGAACTGAATGGGGAGACAATCACATCTGCTCTATCCCATGTCATAGCGGAACTCGATACAGCGCTGCAGACCTTGCAACCCATTGCAATACTCAAAAATCGACCAGCACAGGGAGGGACAACTCTTGTTGCGGCCCTTGAAATAGGAGGAGCCATCTACCTTCCAAATGTAGGCGATTCTCGCGCACTTCTTGTCAAAGAGAATACTTCCTACCAACTGACAGAAGATGCAAAGCCAGGCGACCCAAGATTCAAAAAAGGAATAACAAGAATTGGGCAAAAGGTATTTCAAGTTCGTGGTCAATACCGTGTAGGTGGAACTCTGGCAGTCGCGCGAGATATCGGCCTTCCAACTGTACCTTCAGAGCCCAAAATCACCTGCATACGAAACGAGAAGGAGCAGGATAAGCCTGATCAAGGAAAAATCTTTTTCCAAGAGGGAGATCACCTCATCTTAGCCTGCGATGGACTGTGGGATGTTGTGTCCAACGAGGATGTGGCCACTCTTGTCCGCACCCTCAGCTCGCAACATAAGTGTCCTCCCGGAACGATTGCTGCTTACCTGGTTCAAACGGCCCATAGCTCTGGATCAAGAGACAACATCACCGTCCTTGCCTTGAAACTTTAAGAATATTCACAAGTTTTGAGGAATCGAGTATGGTGTGGATCATGCAGTGGGTTCATGCGGGAAAAATAGCTGGTGAAAGGAAATCCCTCCTCTTGGAAAAAGAGGGAGAGAGCTCCTATGTCTGGAAGAAGATCTCTCTTGCTGGAAGTAGAATCGAAGGGACCGATTGCAAGGGAGAGAAGCTGACTGAGGCCATCGAGAATGGATACAAAACATGGGAGGGCTTCTCTCTCCTCCATTGCGGCTTTCTCTACACCCTTCCTGCAAGAGATGAGATGGGGTGTAATGCCCTTTTTTGGCAGATGGCGAAAAGCTATAGCTCTTCTAATGGGAGGTATTTCGATGAAGAGGTTGGACACCTCTGTTATGTAGACTTTGCCTCTCAGGAGGCTTTGTCTCTTTGGAGAACAATTCGATGACACAGACAATTGGACGGTATGTTGTCGAAAAAACCATCGGAAAAGGGGGAATGGGAGAGATTCTCCTTGCCTATGACCCGGTGTGTAAAAGAGAGGTCGCGATCAAACGGATCCGTACCGATCTTGACAAACACGAAGTATTGACAAACCGTTTCTTGCGCGAAGCTCACTTAACAGCTGAGCTCTCCCACCCTGGAATCATCACGATCTACACGATTCATGAAGATGAAGAAGGGCTCTATTACACGATGCCCTATGTAGAGGGGGAAACACTCAAACAAATCCTCCGGACCTCTCTCCAAAATAACCAGAAACAAGAGAGCCCGGGCTCGATCCCTGCCCTTCTCCCCATTTTCCACTCCCTCTGCCAAACAGTCGCCTATGCCCACTCAAGGGAGATTTTACACCGTGATCTGAAGCCTGAAAACGTCTTAGTGGGAAAGTTTGGTGAGGTAATCATACTAGACTGGGGCCTTGCGAGAAAATTTGGAGAATCCCCCCAAGAGATCGACCTCAACCTCCCAGAAGAGTCTGACGAGATCACAAGACCGGGGAAGATCGTCGGCACTGTTGCCTACATGGCTCCTGAGAGGGTTTTAGGTTCTTCCTCATCAGTCCAAACCGACATCTATGCCCTAGGAGTTACCCTCTACCAGATGCTCACCCTCCGCCTCCCTTTTAGACGCCCATCGATAAAAGAGTTCCGGAAGCTCGTCGAGCGGGAAAAGCTTCTCGACCCAGAAGAGATGGCTCCTTATCGAGATGTCCCCCCTCGCCTCTCTCGGATGGTGAAAAAATGTCTCGATCCCAACCCCGAGAATCGCTACTCCTCAATGGAAGACCTTTTACATGACCTGAAAGGCCATATGGAAGGGCGCTCAGAATGGTTTGAGAGCCATCGCCTGAAAGTAGACACAAAAAGTGATTGGGAGTTTCAAGAGAATGTACTGATAGCGAAACATATCGCCCTTACCCAAACAACCGAGAGTGCTGATTGGGTGAGTGTGATGGTCTCAAAAACCGCTTTTGCTGAAAATACGCGGTTAGAGTTTCAGATTCGTTTGGGCACAACAAGTGCTGGGATTGGGATTCTCCTCTCCGTACCTGAAGCCGCCGAGCGGGATCATCCCCTAGAAGGATATTGCCTTTGGTTAGGAGAAGAGGAGAGCGGATTTTCCCAGCTCTTTCGGAACACTGTCGAAGTGATGCACTTTGCCGACCTGACCTTAAAAAAAGAGACCTGGCACACCATCATTTTGGAGAAAGTCGATCACAACATCCACTTCACCCTCGACGGGACATTCCGATTTACTTATCTGAGCTACCTCCCCCTTTTTGGGACCCACATCGGCCTCCTCTCTCGAGATGCCGATTTTACCGCTGGAGAGATCATTGCATCGGTCGGGAGCCAGAATATCCTCGTGAGCTGCCTCTCGATCCCAGATGCCTTTCTCGCTGGCCGTGACTATAAAAGGGCTTTGGCCGAATACCGGAGGATTGGCTACTCCTTCCCCGGGCACGCAGAAGGGCGTGAAGCCCTTTTCCGAGCAGGCGTGACCCTACTTGAGGAAGCAAAAACATATCCTAAAAGAGAAGAGAGAGAACAAGGGTATCTTCTCGCACTTGATGAATTTGGCAAACTCCACGGTACACCGGGAGCCCCTCTTGAATATCTTGGAAAAGCCCTTGTCTATCAAGCTCTAAAAGATTCTGAAGAAGAGATCAAGTGCCTGGAGTTGGGGCTTAGACGCTACTACAAACACCCCCTTATCTCTGCGGTCAAAGAGCAGATCCTCTATCGGATGCATGAAGCTTCTCAAAAAGATCGGCATGCGGCCTATAGGCTCGTTTTGATTACGTTGCGTCTCCTTCCTGACATCGTCACAAGCCCCGACACTCTCCCCCTCTTCTCCCACCTGATCACACACTGGGAACCTCTTCCTTTCTTGGAAAGCCTTGTCGATCCAAAGCGTATCGAAAAAGAGAGGAGCCATGAAATCCGCTTTGCAACCTCTCTTGCCTTTTGGCTAGCAGCCCCCTATCTTCTCCAAGAGATCTTCGAAGATGTGCTGAAGCAAGAAGTATTCGATGTTGCAGTCGTAGGAGATCTCCTCTTCTCTCTTTCCCTTTTGGGATCAACCGACCTTGCAAAAACGCTTTGGCAAGAGGCCGAAAAGAAGAAAGAGGCACTCTCACTTGAAGAAGGGAAAGAGCTAAAAGAGATTTTAGACCTCCTCTCTCCCCTCTGGATCCCCTCGACCACAGAAGCACTCAATACTTTTTTCCAACTCAAGTGGGAGGGGATAGGTGTTCGAGAGTTCCGAACACTTCATACCCTTCTCCAAAGAGCGCTCCTTGCGAATGAAGACTCCCTCATAGAAACTACTGCCCAAAAAATTCTCGATCTCCCTCTCTCGCGCCAAGATCGACTCGAACTCGATGCCCTCCGAATATGGGCCTTTCTCAAAAACCAAAACTGGGAGAAGGCAGTTGAGATCTTCGACACCTACCCACTTGAGATGCTCAACCAAGAGTCTACCCTCCTCCACCCTCTCTACGGCTGTTACCTCTATGCTACCGAAGGTGAGGAGATCGCCATGATCCACTTCGGTGGAATCATCGATACCTCCTTCCCCCGCTCTTGGACCCTCCTTGCCCATGAACTCACCAACCAAATCACAGACTCCCCCTCCTGGTATAACTCCTCTTTTCTCTATGAGAGAAGACGCCTTTTTAGACAGCTTGCCCTCTTCTACCGATGCGCTGAAAAATCCGATCTCGAAGCCTACTATCTCCATCTTGAACACAAAGAACACACTAGGTAGAGGTCGGGGTGAGCTCAAGGTTTTGGGGGACTTTTGGATGCTTTTCACTAACGTTACGCACTCTTTTGACAAAGAGTGCTTGAACGATCGCTCGCTCCCTGTGTAAAATAACACTATGTTCGCTCGCGATCGCCCAAATGGGACGAAAATCCCCAAAAGCTCTTTGAAGTCCTCTTTAAATCCTCAAACACTAGATTTGTGTTAAATCAGCTGACAGCGATGCATCCTTTATGGCGAAAAATGCCCACACGTGATCGAGGTTTTCGGACCCGAATTTTTACATCACACCCAAGAATGGCAAGATAATGGAGAAGAGTGTCTGTACTGAAAGCAGATAGACGTCCTGAAACAAGCATGGATACTTTTGGCTGAGAGATCCCTAGTTTTTGAGCAACTTCTCTCTGAGACAGCCCACTTGCCTTGATAAGAGTTCCCACCTCGTGCAATAACTTTGCTCTTGCCATGAGCTCATCTGACTGCTCAAGCCCAAGATCAGCGAAAATATTTCCCTCAGTTACTTCGTATTTTTTTCCTTTTTTCTTCATGAATTTCACCCCCTCTCTTACGCCAATTTTTATATATTTGCTCAGCTAACTTTAGCCGAGAATGAATGAGTTCGATCTCTTTTTTTGGAGTTTTGATCCCACTTTTGCTCTTCTTTTGAAATGCGTGTAATACGACAATCGCACTCTTAAACTTAACGGTATAGATAGCCCGAAAAGTCCCTTTTTTATGATCCATTCTCAACTCAATGACACTTGCACCTCCAAACCCGCTTAATGTTTTTGCAAGATCAGGATAAGCCCCTATTTGAGCTTGATACAGACCGTATCCAAAATCGGTCACTACCTCTGGAGGCATCTCCATTAAATCTTTCTTAGATGATCCACACCAGAGAACAGGCTTTACTTCACTCATTCATCTACCCCCATTATACCAATAATGACATAAATTGTCATGGTTAAAATGCTTTTTCTGGTCGTTTGCAGAATAAACCCAAGACTCTCATACTTGGTTTGACTACACAACAGAGAGTGGGTAGTTTAAACAAAATTTACAAACAAAGACAAGGCTTAAGGTAACTATTCACATGCCCCCCAGGATACCTGCAAAGTAGTGCATTTAATTTGGGTGTAACCCAAATCGGTTAAAAGCCCAAGACTCTGGTCTTCAGGCACAAGCATACCAGGCTCTTGCATGCCCCCTATCGGGAAATAACGAGAACGGAAGGCACAAAGGACACAAAGACTCAACACAAAGACACGAAGACACGAAGAATCCGGCCTGACCCAAAGGGTCTTTTTCCTTAAGGAGAGAGCAAAAATGGAAAATAGAAATATTAAATTTCTCATGTTATTGTTCGATTCTATTTTCCATTTTTGCTCTCTCCTTAAGGAAAACTCCTCTTACGAGGAGGAGGCCGGATTTAAGAAATCCTTTGTGTCTTTGTGTTGAAGCTTTG
>JAAKFR010000002.1 GCA_011064985.1 Chlamydiota bacterium | reverse complement strand
GCTTGGTGATGGGAGTGTTGCCGGGTAAGCGAGGGAACTTTCTTTGATTTCGGTTTCGCCAAGGGAACGGCAGATCTTTTGGGCTGTTTCGGGGTCGTGCTCGGCAAAAATGTGGCGACCGTTTTCTCTGAGTGGATGTCGATGTGAGCGACAGCTCGAGCCTACACTTTTAAAAGCAGGCTTAGGGCTGGTACGACTACCGCTAGAAATAAAAGAAAATACCAGAAGAGTTTGCCTTTACAAGCATTAGCCATGCTGGCTAGGATTTAGTTACACTTTGCAGGTATCCTGGTGTCCTCTGTGGTTATTTTTTTACAAAGCCAAAAATATGTAAATTGTAACAACTTTGGAGTTTAGAGGGCTTCATTGACCATGGAGCGCAAAGAGTCCAGATCTTTGAGGCCTACAACACGCTTCACGATGGAACCATCTTTGAAAAGAATCAAAGTGGGGATGGATGTAACTTCATGCTTAGCTGCAACCCCAACTGACTGGTCTGTGTCGACTTTTGCTACAACCATCTTCCCCACCATCTCCTGGGCCAGTTCTTCGAGTACAGGAGTAAGCATACGGCAAGGGCCACACCAATCGGCGTAAAAGTCGACTAAGACCACCCCTTGGGAGATCCCCTCGTCAAAACTGTCATCATTAAAATGTTTCAAAATTTCGCTATTCATGAGTAGCCTCTCCTGAGAATGTGTTTGTAACTTAAAACTCCATCGTACCCTCCAAGAGGAAAAACCACAACCTTGAAAACATTGAATAAGAAAAGTACTATCATGCCTCTTTTAAGCGGCCATGGCGGAATTGGTAGACGTGCTAGATTCAGGATCTAGTCGAGGTTTTCTCGGTGGAAGTTCGAGTCTTCTTGGTCGCGATGTTTACAGATGAAGTTGTTGTAGTTGCCAATGGGTCTCCCCCTTCCCCTGCCCTGTTCAATTCGTGCTTGGAAAAGGGACAGACCCTAGTCGCGCTCGATGGAGGAGGGCACGTGTGTGACACCTACCAAATTGAGCCCGCTCTTTTATTAGGAGATTTTGATTCTATCTCTCCCTCCCTTTTAAAAAAATTCTCTCACATACCTCAGATCCACACTCCAGATCAATCCAAGTGCGACTTGGAGAAAGGTTTAGAGTATCTTTTTGCACATTCTGTGAAAAGAATTGTGGTATTAGGTGCCCTCGGAAAAAGGGTTGACCACTCGCTTACCAATATCGCCCTTCTCTCCCGCTACCCAAACCTTGTCCGATTTGAAACGGAAAATGAGATCTGCTTTGCCTTGCCTAAGAAGATATCGGTCCCCTGTGATGTGGGACAAACTCTTTCTCTGCTACCTCAAAGCTCCCTAGTACGAGGAGTTTCAACTAAAGGACTCAAGTGGGAATTAAATGGGACAGATCTCTCAAATAAATCTGTAGCGGTATCTAATATCGCTATGGTACATAAGGTAGAAATCACCTACGAAGAGGGAGATATTCTCATTTGTCTCAACCGGTAAGCCAGATCAAAAAAGGGACTTTGCTCTCCTGCGCTTTTTTGATTGCAGGAGATTGCATAGGAGCGGGTTTCATCGGGGTTCCTGTCATGACAGGACCTGCTGGCTTTTGGCCTGCAACTTTGATCACACTGATCACCGGCCTCTATGTGGTTGCTGGGGGCTTGCTTTATTTAGAGGCCATCCAGATCCATCCAGATGGGGCGAATATCACCTCCATTTGTAGAAGACATCTCGGTATTTTTGGCACCTACTTAGGAGCTATCACCCTGATCCTGATGAACTACTACTTTCTAGGGGCATTCATCAATGTAGGGGCAAGATTCCTGGAGGGGTATAGTACGCAAATATGGAACTACACTCCTTCCTATCCCCTGTTAACCTTCCTATGCGCTACCCTCTTTGGAGGGATCATCTTGATTGGGACCTATGTCACCGACAGAGTAAATTTTATTTTGTTTGTCGGTTTGCTAGCCACTCTTCTCATCACCATCTTCGGGAAAGGAGTTCAGGTAAAAGTCGAAAATCTACAGCAAGAGAGTTGGTACTTAGTTTTTTTTGCCGTCCCTCTTCTTCTAGCTGCATTCAACTGCCAAACCATCCTTCCAACTGTTTTCTCTCACTATAAAGAGAGGAGAAACCCAAAAAAAGTGCGTGCTCTCTTACTCGTCGGACTCTCTATTCCATTTGTTGTCTATCTCGCTTGGCAGTGGGTGGTCATCGGCTCAACCCCTATCAGTTGGCTCTGGAGAGCCTATGAGGTTGGAATTCCTACAAGAGAAGGGATTTCTCTCGGGGAATTGTTTGCAGACTACTACCCTTCCAAAAAGAATATGTTACTTATCCAAAAATCGTTTCATCTCACTACTTTCTTTGCTGCAGTCACCTCTCTCCTAGTTCTCGGAATCGCAACTGTAGATTTTTTTGCTGATCTATTTAGGATCCCGGTAGAAAAGAGAGATGGACGGAAGCGAATCCCGCTTTTTCTCCTTACCATTCTTCCTCCAACCTTAATCAGCTTCCAATTCCCCCTACTCTTTGGTAATCTCTTCAATGGGATCATCGGCACTTGTATCATCGTTTTTCTCGGCATCATCCCTCTGTGGCTCGTTATCCAAATTCGTTATCTAGAAAAAATTCCAACTATTCCCCTTCTTCCTGGAGGGAAAGGGACACTCTGGGTATTTGGAATACTCACCTTTTTTCTTTTCTACTTAGAAGGGGTCGCCCTCATCCAGTAAAACCTCTTGAGGAATAACAGGCTCTCTGTTACAATTTTTTCTTTTAAGACTATTTTTGAGATGAAAAAAATGAAGATTTCTGAAGATATCAAAAGCACGCTTCTTGCTTTTTTACAAACACAACGCTCGCCTGACCTGCTTACCGCATATCTTTTCTATCTGGAAAAAAAATTCCACCTCTCCCCGGCCGTCTACTTAAAAGAGAAGACGATCTACCAAAGCGGCGAAATTGCCCTCAAAAAGCTCGGAGAAGAGGGGAAAGTCTGGCGTGAAACCGAGATCAAAATCGGTTTTGGCCCCCCTCAAGTAAATGAGCGAACTCGGAAGATCTATATCTGCCCCTTTACAGGAAAAGTATTTGCCGACAACACCCATCCCAACCCGCAAGATGCTATCTACGACTGGGTCTCAAGGTGTCCTGAGAATACCGAAAGACTAGGGGGAGTCCGTGCAAAGAGGTTTTTTGTCTCTGAGGATCCTGAGGTGATCAAAAACTACATCAAACCGCAAAAAGAGATGACGAAAAAAACAGTCTACTCTTCAGCAACAACAGGCAAGCTCTTCAATACAAAAGCAGCTGTGATCCGCGATTTTCAAGAGAGTTCCCTCAAACCTATGGATCTTGCCGATGTGCAGAGCCAAAACCGCTTCCAACTCGAAGACTCCTTCCTCCAATTCATCCAGGACCAACTCCAGGAGGAGAAAATCGCCTCTTTTGTAGAAACATTGGCAGAAGAGGAAGCCTTCCACCCGTATGTCAATGAATGGGTAGAGAGCGAATAGAGCTTGCCGGGGCGCAGGCTACGATTGATTTTGGTATAAAAATTGGAGAAACCCTCCCAAAACAGACTCTTGTTGCTTTTTTTGGCGAATTAGGAGCTGGGAAAACAACATTGATTAAGGGGATTGTTGAAGGAACAACTGGGATAAGCAGAGAAAATGTTTCTAGCCCCACCTTCAACTATCTCAATATCTACGAGGGGAAAAAAGGAGTCTGCTACCACTTCGATCTTTACAGATTGCAAGGAGTCGATGAATTTTTGAGTTTAGGATTTGAGGAGTATTTCTTGTCCGAGGGGATTTGCTTAATCGAGTGGAGCGAAAAAATCGTCTCTCTTCTCCCTCCCAAAACTCACTTTTTCACCTTAGAGCATGCAGGAGTAACAAGCCGTATCCTTTTGATGGAAAAGCGATGACAAAGATGGAAAAAGTCGAGTTCCTGACAACCGCAGTAAACTCTCAAGGGTTTCCAAAGAATCGCTCCTACCCCGAAATTGCTGTTGTAGGCCGCTCAAATGTGGGGAAATCGGCCCTCCTCAACCACCTATTCAAAACTAAAGGGTTTGTCAAAACCTCCTCAACCCCTGGAAAGACACGAGCTATCCAATTTTTCCTAACCGATGATACCCTCCTCTTTGCCGACCTTCCGGGATATGGATATGCACAAGTGTCGAAGGGAGAAAAGAAAAAATGGCAGGAGCTTATCGAAAGTTATCTAGAGACTCACCCCTCGCTCATTCTATTTCTCCTCGACTGTAGAAGAACCCCTACTCAAGAAGATCTAATGATGCTTGAGTGGATCCGGGCGAACAACATCTCCACTCTTGCCATTATCACAAAAGTTGATAAGCTGAAACAATCTGAGAGGGTAAAGCAAGAGCGACTCATCTCTCAATTCCTGGGGGAGATTCCGTATATCCTCTACTCAGTCCCAAAAAATCGGGGACGCAGCCCCCTTTTAGCTCAAATCCGTGAGGTACTGTTTCCATGCTCTTAGAAAAAGCGAGATTTATCTGCCTTGATTGTGAATTTACCGGCCTCGACCTTGAACAAGATAGGATACTCGAAGTTGCAGCAATCCGATTCACCTTAGAGAAGAATCTCGAGGAATTTGAGACTCTCTGTGATCCAGAGACTCCTATCTCAGAAGAATCGATCGCCATCCATCACATCACTCCTGAAATGGTAAAAGGAAAGCCGAAGGTAGGAGAGATTCTCCCTACTCTCCTCGAATTTATCGGGAAAGACTGCGTTGTGGGGCATGGAATCGGATTAGACCTTGAGATGTTGGACAAAGCGGCAAAAAGAGCCCATATCCCTTCAAATCTCTCCTTTCAGCCAACTCTAGACACTCTCCGCTTAGCCCGCCTCTATGGAGATAGCCCCAACAACTCACTTGGTACCCTGGCTGCTCATTTCAATGCCTCTAACCCAGGTGCCCACCGGGCAAAAAACGATGTCGAGATGAATATCGAGGTTTTTAAACACCTGATCAAAAGATTCAAAACTGTCGAACAAGTACGAGGAGCCCTTTCGAAACCGATCAAGATGCGTTTTATGCCGCTTGGAAAACACAAAGGGCGCCCTTTTTCCGAGATTCCTCTCGCCTACCTCCAGTGGGCGGCGCGGATGGACTTCGACCAAGATCTCCTCTTCTCTATTCGACTTGAAATCAAAAAACGAAAAAAGGGGGGGGGGTTTTCCCATGCCACCAACCCTTTTGCAGAGCTATAAAGGTACAGCCATGAAAAAAACAGGAACACTATCCGTTAAAATAGGACTCGCAGAGATGCTAAAAGGGGGAGTGATTATGGATATCACAACCCCTGCACAAGCCAAAATTGCCGAAGAAGCAGGAGCCGTCGCTGTCATGGCACTTGAAAGAATTCCTGCTGATATCCGTACTACAGGCGGAGTTGCCCGGATGTCATCCACCAAAATGATCCAAGAAATCCAGCAAACAGTCTCCATTCCAGTGATGGCCAAGTGCCGGATCGGCCACTTTGTTGAAGCGCAAATTCTGGAAGCTCTCGAGGTAGACTTCATCGATGAGAGCGAAGTCCTTACCCCAGCTGACGAAGAGTTCCATATCGACAAGACGCTCTTTTCCATCCCCTTTGTTTGCGGAGCTAGAGATCTAGGAGAAGCTCTGAGGCGGATCGGGGAAGGGGCAGCGATGATCCGGACCAAAGGAGAACCTGGAACAGGAAATATTGTCGAGGCAGTCCGTCATATGAGAACGATCCAAAGAGAGATCGGAAGGCTCCACTCCCTCCCCCCCTCTGAATTGATGACCGAAGCAAAGAGACTACAAGCCCCCTACGACCTTGTTTGCCAAGTGGCTGCTTCTGGTGAGCTCCCCGTCCCCAATTTCTCCGCAGGAGGAATCGCAACCCCTGCCGATGCAGCGCTCATGCGCCAATTGGGAGCTGAGAGTGTTTTTGTCGGATCGGGCATTTTCAAATCAGACGACCCTGAAAAAAGAGCTAAAGCGATTGTCCTTGCCACCACCCACTTCGAAGATCCCAAGCTCCTTGCCAAAGTCTCAGAAGATTTGGGAGAAGGGATGAGAGGTATCGATCTCAATACCCTTGAAGAAGAGGAGAGGATGGCAACCCGTGGTTGGTAGAATTGGTGTTTTAGCCCTCCAAGGGGGTTATGGGAAACATCTCGAAGCTCTTGAAAGATGCAAAGCCCCTGCCTTCCCCCTCTACCACCCCCACGAGCTCGATTCATGCGTTGGCTTAATCCTCCCCGGAGGAGAGTCAACCACCATCTGGCAGCAGCTTGAAGACTTCGACTTTCTCAATCCACTCAAAACCTTCGCCGAGCAAAAACCTCTCTTTGGAACCTGCGCTGGGATGATCCTCATGAGTAGACTCCACCTCCTCTCAATCACTGTAGAGCGAAACGGCTATGGGAGACAAAAAGTCTCCTTCTCTACCCCTCTCACCCTTGAATTCTCCCCCTCAAAAACCATCGAAGCCCTCTTTATCCGAGCTCCTAAGATCACATCAATCGACTCCCCTGATGTGAAGATCCTTGCCAGAAATGAGGAAGAGGTCGTATGCATACAGCAAGGGATCCATCTCGCGTGTAGCTTCCATCCCGAGTTAACAACAGAAACGACCCTCCACGAGTATTTTATCAGCTTATGCAAGGAAAAACCGTCTCTTCAACCTCTGTAGAAAACCACACCTACAAGATCTTTCCCAACGATCTCAACACCAATGGTACCCTCTTCGGAGGCCTTGTGATGGCCACCCTCGACCGGATCACCCTCGTAGTAGCCGAAAGACATAGTGAACACCTGTGTGCCACCATTTCTGTCGACGCCCTCCACTTCCTCGCCCCTGCCTATATGGGAGAGATCCTTATCTGTAAAGCCTCTCTCAACCACGCCTGGCACACCTCTATGGAAGTAGGGGCCAAAGTGCTCGCCGAAAATCCCACAACCAAAGAGGTCCGCCACGTCACCTCGGCCTACTTCACCTTCGTCGCCCTCAACGAAGAGAACCGCCCCACAAAAATCCCTCCTGTCGTCCCCGAAACCGACCTCGAAAAGAGACGGTACGAGGAGGCAAACTGGCGGCGCGAGGAGCGCATCCGCGCCTCTCACGAACGCAAACGCCGCTTCCACACCCAAGCGAAAAAATAATTAAACCACAGATAGTGAAAAAGATATGATTTCGAATGCATTTGTAGTGGCTGAATCTGGGTTAAGAATCCACTTAAGATTCTCGTAGTTAGGGGGAGAGGCGGGTGAGGAGCCAGTGGTCGTCTGTGTGGATGTAGACGAAGCGGTCATGGAGGCGGTTCTTGCGCCCTTGCCAAAACTCGATCCGGCTAGGAGAAAGGCGATATCCCCCCCACCCTTTGGGGCAGGGAACCTCTTTACCCCGGTAGGCTTTTTTGAGGCGAGAGTAGCTCTCCTCAAGCTCGGCTCGTGATGCCAGAGGCTCGCTTTGGTAGGAAGCTGCAGCTGCGATCTTTGCACCCTTAGGGCGCTTTTGGAAGTAGGCGAGAACTTCCTGACGAGAAAGAGGGACAACCTTCCCTTCAAGATGGACCTGTCTATAGATCTCCTTCCACCAAAAAGTGAGTGAGGCGTAGGGGGTTTTCGCTAATTGCTCCCCTTTCCGGCTTTTTTTCCCTGTGTAAAAGCAAAATCCGTCGTGAGAAAAAGCTTTTAGGAGGACAACACGAGAGGCAGGGCGGCCCGATGGAGAGACAGTTGCCAGAGTCATCCCATTTGGTTCCATCACCTCTGCCTTGACAGCTTCCCGAAACCACTTCTCAAATAAGGCAATTGGATCTTCAGGAAGATTTTCTTCCAAGAAAGGGTGATTCCCATACTCGACTCGCATTTTCTCTATCGACATCCCCATCCCTTCATGTTATAGCAAAGAAATATTTCGCAAAAGGAGAGAACCGTGGAAGTTTTGGGGATAGAAGAGCTACCGATTGAAGGAAAAAAGGTACTCATGCGGGTCGATTTCAACGTCCCACTCGATGGAGAGGGAAATATCTCAGATCCGACCAGGATTGAAGCAGCTCTCCCCTCGATCCGCTATGTGCTGGCGAGAGGAGGAATTCTGATTCTGATGAGTCACCTCGGTAGACCTCGGAATGAACCTAATCCAGAGCTCTCCCTTGCTCCTGTAGCAAAAGATTTGGGAGCTCTGCTTAGGAAACAGGTGATCATGGCTCCAGACTGTATTGGAGAGGAGATAGAAAAGCTGGTGGCTTCTCTAAAGACCGGAGAGGTCCTCCTTTTAGAAAACCTCCGCTTCCATAGGGCCGAAACCCACCCCGAAGAAGACCCTACCTTTGCCCAAAAACTCGCCAAGCTTGCCGATCTCTACATCAATGATGCCTTCGGGACAGCTCATCGAGAGCATAGCTCTACCTATACGATTACGAAGTATTTTCCTGGCAAAGCAGCAGCTGGCTTTCTCCTCGAAAAAGAGATCCGCTATCTTGGAGAGATGCTAGAAAACCCAAAACGCCCCTTCTACGCAATCCTCGGAGGAGCCAAAATCTCGACAAAGTTAGGGGTTTTACGCCGATTACTCGAAAAAGTCGATCGCCTTTTCCTAGGGGGAGGGATGGCTTATACCTTTCTGAAAGCAGAAGGGAGGGAGGTGGGCAATTCCCTTGTTGAAGAGCCTCTTATCCCCCTTGCAAGCGAAATCCTCAATGAACATCGGGAGAAGATCGTCCTTCCCCTCGATGTTCTTGCTGCAGAAGAGTGCACCGAGGAGGCTCCCATCAAGGTTTGTGAGGTAAAAGAGGGGATCCCTGCTGGATTTGAAGGGCTTGACATCGGCCCAAAAACCATCGAAACCTACAGCCAAAAACTTTCCGAGGCAAAAACCATTCTCTGGAATGGCCCCCTAGGGGTCTTCGAGCTCGACCCCTTTGCCAAGGGGACCTTAGCCATCCTCCATGCAATCACTAGAGGAGATGCAATCACCATCCTCGGAGGAGGTGATCTCGTAGCTGCCACCAAAAAAACAGAGGTGGGTGAACAAGTCACCCACCTCTCAACAGGTGGAGGGGCCACTCTCGAGTACCTCGAGAAAGGCTCCCTCCCGGCTCTTTCAGCCCTCACCCATCCATCAGCAAGACATTAACGGCTTGAAGGATTAACCCCCATAACGAGAGCCCCAATCCCCACGCTGCTTCCACCGCAGCAAGCTAAGCCCAATATAGAGAGCGCAGTACCCCAATAACCCCATGCAAGCTGTTTGCAGGTGGTCAAGGCGCCGAGACCTCCCGCAAGCCCTACTCCCATGATTGTAATGGCAACTACAGCGTGAACCAAAATCTTGATCTTTCGCTCACTGAGCTTTCCTCCTTTGGCCAATTCCAAAGCGAGGCCAGCGCCAGCAAGACCAAAGTAACACCAACCGGCTGTAACAGGAGCCATCCCCCCAGCCGAAACCACACACGCAATCACAAAGAGAGAAAGATTAGCAACTACTTGCGCCACAGTCGCTACTTTTCCTTGAATCCCCTCTCCACATGGTTGGCCCATCATTTCTCCAACAGCCCCTAACCCTGAACTACTCATGTTTTCTCCTTTTGTTACAGTCTCATGATTTCTACCAACAATTCTAAAGAACGCATCAATTTACTTCAACTTAATACTTTTTTTTAATTCGATGAACACAGAAAGGCGAGGGTTTCTCAGTATTTTGACTTTTCAGGAAATGGAGAATGAGATGATGCAAGCGGATCAGTGATTGTTGACGAGGTTTACGAGGTGGATGCTACTTCCACCGCAGGCTCGGAGAGAGAGGATTGTGATGACAGAACCCCAGTACCCCCAGGTGAGCTGTTTGGCGGTAAGAGCTCCAAGCCCTCCTGAGAGACCAATACCCAGGAGAGTAACGCAAAAGAGCCCCCCTGTAACCAGGGTGACAATATTCGATGGCTTCCACTTGCGATTTTCCTTTCCCCCTTTGGCTACCTCAAGGACGATCATGGTAGCTGCGAGGCCGAAGGTACACCAACCTGCTGCAACAGCTGACATCCCCCCTGCAGCGGCAACAGAGACAATCACGAAAAGAGAAAAACCCACTACGTATTTCGCGACTGCAGCGGCAATCGCTTGATTTCCCTTCACACCGGCAAATGCACCGATAAGCAATTTCCCGGTACTTTGGCCAGTCTCTTCTCTAGCGACAAACAAACACGACATACTCTATTCCCTAATTAACACTCGCAAGTATAAAACAATAATAAATTTATTAAAACTAAAACATTATCTACATGAACTAAATCCATCCGACAGGAAGTTGATAAATTGTCTTTGAAATCCACCCGGGGGCTTCAGACTGGTTGATCAAAAGGCCGAAGGGAAGGTGATGTTCTTCAACAAATGAAGATAGAGTTTTTAACTTTCTTCTATCAATTTTTTCCCCTCTCTTGATCTCAATGGGCAACGTACCAAAGGGGCCATCGATGATGAGATCGATTTCCCCCTTCTTAACAGTCCGGTAGTAGCCACATTGCCAATTGGTAACCATTGTCGCATGTAGCCCTTTTGAAATTTCATCGAGGATAAAGCCTTCAAAAGACTTTCCTACAATGGGATGACCAAGCAGAGATTCTATATCTCCCAGTTTGAGAAGATAGTGGAGTAACCCAGAGTCTCTTATGTAGCCTTTGGGCATCTTCGTAACCGCTTTTTCGATCTTTCTCTCAAAGCTCGACACCACGCGAAAAAGAAACGTCCCTTCTGCTATATCGAGATAATCTCGTATAGTAGACTCACCGACCTCAACCGCTCTACCTAGCTCGCTCCTATTGATGATTGTTCCCGATAATTGGCAAAGCATAGACAGAAACCTTCTATAGGCTACTCGATTTAGCCTAGGAAAGAGCTTTGCAATATCCCGATTCAGATACGTCTGGCGATAGTTTTCCATCCACTGGTTGTAAAAAACCTCCTCCCCTTCAAGAAGAGGTTCGGGATACCCGCCTCTTAACCAGACCTTTTGCATGTGCGAAATAGTTAGATCCGGCGGCTCTTTTGGAAGGTTTTCCGGGTCTAGCTTCTGCTCGAAAAGGTGATAGAAGGGACTGATCGGTTTCTGGTAGTATTCTCTTGCTTTCAGTGTCCCCAACTCCACAATCGCAACACGCCCTGCTAAACTCTCGGAGAGATTTTTCAATAAATCAGGGCTACTTGACCCTGTCAAAAGAAAGCGCCCCTTCCATTTGGGATTTTGGTCTACCACCCCTCTCAATGTACGGAAAAGCGCTGGATATTCTTGTGCCTCATCGAGAATGACTTTTTCTGGATACTGACTGAAGAAAAATTTCGGATCATAGCTGAGCAGATCGAAATCACCATCATCCTCTAGATCAAAATATTTCCAGTCAGAACCTATCTTCTTTGCTAGAGTGGTTTTCCCAACTTGCCTGGCTCCTATAATTGCTACAACTGGGAACGAAAGGAGTAACTTGCGTACTTTCTCTTCGGCAAATCTCGGAATACCGTCAAATTTCATGGGTTACCCGCGAATACTTACCCATAAATTTAGATGAGAAGGGGGAGAAATAGCAAGAAAAACATGACGATCCGGTGTAAATGGGTGGGATTCAGGAGGTGAAATTCTCTTGTACCAGTCTCTTTCTTTCGCGGCCTTCGACGATACCCCGCACAAGGCAGAAAGAGAAGAAAAAAGCCCCCGCCTGGATGCCGATGACGGCAGAAGAGATCAACTGCCCTCCTAAAAACCCGGCCATTCCAAGAGAGCCCATTGCCACGATAGCCAGAGCAAAGAGGCTTGTCGAGAGAAGATCGAATTTCCGGTTTTTAAAATTCCCACCTGAGAGGGAGAGAAGGATCTTCCCTCCCCCAAGACCGATTAAGGAGGGAAAGAGATAGATTGTAGGAAGCGTTCCAGCAGCACCAAGGCAACCGACGATGAAGGTTGCGATCGAAACGGCCCAGCCGATTCGATTGAGAACCTTTGCTTGCCGGGTATTGACTCCCAGACACTCATAAGTCTGACGATCTAACGTTTTTCCTTTCACAAACATAGGCAATCCATTTTAGCCTAAAAAGGAATAAAGAATCTATCAAGAAATTTTCCTTCTTTCCCTTGCATTATATCCCTGATGCAGTTTATACTGCCGCTTAACTTTGGGTGGGATGCTAAGACTTTGATGTCTTTCCAAAAATATACTCTCTTTTCGACTCTCTCCTTTACTCTGAGGAGGCCTTGTGTCGAATCCTAAAGGCTCCTTTTCACCTCTCCGATCGTACCTCTGGCCCATCTACCGTTTTGAACTGAAGAAATTCCTCCCTCTTCTGGCAATGGCTTTTTTCATTGGATTTAACTACAACATCTTGCGCAATATGAAAGATGCCCTCCTGGTCACTGCTGAAGGGTCTGGAGCAGAGGTCCTCCCCTTCATCAAAGTGTGGGGGATCCTCCCAGGGGCAATCTTGATGACTTATCTCTATAGCCGGCTCAATAACCGGCTGAAAAGGGAGAAAGTTTTTTATGTGATGGTGGGGATCTTTCTCTCCTTTTTCACCCTCTTTACCTTTGTGATCTATCCCATCCGAGAATCGCTCCACCCTCATGCGACGGCAGACACCCTCCAGAGCCTCCTCCCTGCTGGTTTTAAAGGGATGGTCGCCATGTTTCGCTACTGGACCTTCAGTAGCTTCTACATCATGTCGGAACTCTGGAGTTCAGCGATCCTCTCTATGCTCTTCTGGGGCTTTGCCAACGAGGTGACTAAACTGGGGGAGGCAAAGCGTTTCTATGGATTAATCGCTCTTGGCCTCAACATGGCCGCCATTACCTCGGGGCAGGTCTCTTTTTTCCTTACAGGGAGCTTTGTCCGAGAAAGATGGACTTTTACGGAGAGTGAGTGGCACCAGTCGATCATCATCCTCACCTGCGTGATTCTCCTTTCAGGCTTTGCCATCATGGGGATCTATCGCTACTTAACCCACAACATCCTCTCTAAGGAGGCATCCCGTGATCCAGATTACACCCCTCCTCCAAAAATCAAGATGTCGATGCGAGACAATTTCAAGATTCTTGCCAAATCTAAACCTCTCTTTTATCTAGCCATCATCGTCCTTACCTATAACGTTGTGATTAATCTAGTGGAAGTGATCTGGAAAGACCAAGTCCGGAGCCTCTACCCCGACCCGAACCACTACAACGCCTATCTAAGCCAAATCACGACAATTACAGGGGTGATCTCCTTTTTCCTCTCCCTCCTCTTCTCAGGGCAGTTTATCCGAAAGTTTGGATGGACCTGGGGAGCCATGTTTACCCCACTGGTGCTTCTTTTCACAAGTATTGGGTTCTTTTTCTTTTTCTTTGGGAAAGAGTCTCTTGTCGGAACACTTACCATCTTTGGTACTTCACCCCTTGCCCTCGTCGTCTTCTTCGGATCGACCCAAAATTGCCTCGCACGCGCTTCGAAGTTCACCCTTTTCGATTCGACCAAAGAGATGGCCTTTATTCCTCTCAGCATGGATCTAAAACGTAAAGGAAAGGCTGCAATCGACGGAGTTGGCTCCCGCTTAGGAAAATCGGGAGGCTCCTTGGTCCACCAAGGCCTCCTTCTCATATTCGCCAGCATCTCAGCCAGCGCTCCTTTCGTTGCAGGCATCTTATTTGTCGTAATCCTCTTCTGGATGGGCGCTGTCCTCACCCTTGGAAAGCAGTTCCATTTTCTCACCGACCCCCTTCCTTCCCCCACACCTCAACCCCAGAACCAAGAGCCCGAAACCGCCACCGCCTCCTAACTCCGTCCCAGAAACTAGCTGGAACTTGGGTTAGGTCCCAGTTAGGGGTTGTTGAGGGAGTGGCGGTAACGCAGGAGAAGTTCGAGGAAAGCGAAAGCTGCCATCACAATAAACGCAACATACACATAAGAGGGGAAAGAGACCTGGAAGGTCAGACCAATCAATACGAGGAACTGGGCCACTGTGATGATCTTCCCCCAAAAAATCGCCTTGCATTCGTACCCTCTCCATCCTTGGACAATCCCTAAGAAAAGGGCGAAGAGAACAAGGGAAAAATCTCTCGAGAGGAGAGCTAAAAGTCCTCCGATAGAAAGTCCCCCTTCAACAAAGAAAATTCCCCCAGCAAAAAAAACAAAAAACTTATCCATAAGAGGATCTAGAATTGCCCCAAGCGATGTTGTTGTCCTTTGACGTCTCGCAAGGTAGCCATCGAAGAAATCACTTAGCATGGCGGCTAAGATCGCAAATAGACGTAAATAGGGGTTTTCCTGCAAAAAGAAAAGAGCCCAACCAGCTCTGGATAAAGAGAGTAAGTTCGAAACATTCAACATTAGGAGACCTATTCAGCCTGCGAGGCTTTTTTTGCTTTTTTATACCAAAGAGCCCCGATTAGAGCGAATAGAAATAAAGTAAGTACAATAAGCTGTAGACCCCTCATCCATGAAGAGCCACTCTTTCCAAAAGTATAGGAAAGGGTAAACAAGATTGCATTTGAAGTCAGGCAGGCTACTCCATCACAGAGGAGAAATTTCCGAAACGAAATCTTCCCCATACCTGCAGTAAAGAAAAGGGCATTGCGCACACCAAAGGGAATAAATCGGCCAAATAGGAGAGTCAAAATTCCGTACTTCTTGTAGTAAACCTCGATCTGTTTCAACCTTCTATCTGGAAAAAAGTTGGCAAACCATCGGATCTTCCAGAGATTTTTCCCCCATAAGCGGCCGATCCAATACCCGATCCAATCGGAGAGAAAAGCTCCCAAAAAGACAGCCGTGAACAACTTCCAAACATTTTCAGGGACAAAGTTGCTCGCAAGCACCCCACTGAGTACCACGAGAAGATCTTCGCTCACCGGGAGATTGAGCCCGGCTAGCATCAATAACCCAAATAGTACCCAATGTGCGTATTGAGCATGATCTTGAACAAAAATAAGTAAACTATCCATTCATTTAAAATAACACACTATTGATTTATCAATAAATTGGGATTTTTTTTGGTGGCATGGGAATTGCTGGTAGTGGAGGGGGAGTGAAGTGTGGTATGCGGCCGTGGGTTTTAAAGATCTTATTTCCAATCCTTATCGGGATTGGGATCGTGCTTGGACTTGTGATGGTCTATATTAGCCTTAAAAAGCCTCCCACACCGCCAATCCTGTTCCCTCCTCCAAGCCCCCCCTTTGCCCATGTAATTGCTGCAGATGGAATTGTAGAAGCCTCTTCTGAAAATATCTTAATCGGGACCCCCTTCAGCGAAATCGTAGAAGAGGTGTATGTAGTCGCAAGTGACCAATTAGAAGCGGGGGAGCCCCTCTTCAAGCTCAATACAGATCAGCTAGAGGCTCAATCAGAAGAAGCAAAAAGAGGCGTTGAAGTTGCCGAGAAGGAATACCAAAAACTTCTCGATCTTCCTCGCCCTGAAGATGTTCCAATACGAGAAGCACTTGTGGGAAAGACAAATGCCCTGTGGAAAGACCGGATCGCCCAGTATGATCTTATCAAAAAAATAGAAAATCCCAAAGCGGTGAGTCGAGATGAGTTCAACCAGAAAAAATACCAAGAGAAAGCTACGCAGTATGAGTATGAACAGAGTGTTGCTGAGCTCAACCTCCTCTTAGCAGGAGCCTGGATTCGAGACCTTGAGATCAGCCGTGCACAACTGAAAGAAGCAAAAGCCAGGCAAGAAGTGATTGAAGCGCAAATCAATCTATCAACGGTCAAAGCTCCTTTTAAAGGGGTTGTTTTGCGAGTGAACATCCATGTAGGAGAATTTGCCCAGGCGAGCGAGCTGCAAGATCCGCTCATTCTTTTTGGGAATATAGACCCACTTCATATCCGTATTGATATCGATGAAGAGGAGGTGTGGAGGGTGATCCCCGGAGCTCCAGGGGAGGCCTATATGCGTGGAAATAGCTCAATTAAAGCGAGCCTCGATTTTGTACGACTAGAACCATTTCTCACTCCCAAAGAGTTTCTTACTGGAGATAGCAGAGAAAGAGTCGATACTCGTGTTTTGCAGCTCATCTACGAGTTCCCTCAAAATGGGGTTCCCATCTACCCCGGTATGATAATGGACGTCTTCCTTGAAGGGAAACCCTACTCTGAGGAAAGGGAATGAGAAGGGCTCTCTTTTTGCTCCTACTCCTTGCCGGATGCCGCCCCTGTCTCCAACCCGATCTCTGCTTACCAGATACTTTCCAACAGGGATGGGCGGTAGAAATGTGTATGGAAGATGAAGCAGAAATCGATCTTACCACCTGGTGGGAGCAGTTTGAAGACCCGATGCTCCTTGGGTTTATCGAAGAGGGGATCTCTTGCAATTTTGATCTCAGAATTGCCCGGGAGAGGATCTACGAGTCAAGAGCGATCGAAGGAATCGAGTTTTCTCGTGTCCTTCCCCAAGTCGATGCCATCGGCAACTTCCGTAAAATGCGCAACTCTGAGACCCTTTCAGACTCCTCGTTTACAGGAGGAACATTTGTGAACATATTCCGTGCAGGATTCGACTCGTTTTGGGAGATCGACCTATTCGGAAAAAACCTCGACCGGACCCAAGCTGCCACATACGAGGTTCTGGCGACAGAAGAAGAGGTGCGAGATGTACATGTGACAATCGTGGGTGAGGTTGCCGTCAACTACTTCACTATTAGAACTCTCCAATCGCGCATTGACATTGCAAAACAGCATGTTGGGTCACAAAAAGAGCTCCTCTCTATAGTAGAAGAACGGTATGATGCTGGCCTTATTCCTGAACTCGACGTCCTTCTCTCACGAGCTCTTTTACAAGCAAGACTCGCCATCATCCCAGCTTTGGAAGCTCGCCTATATGAGACGATCTACCGTTTAGCTGTCCTCATGGGTAAAGTTCCTGAACTCCTAGCCTCCTATTTTTGCGAGAGCAAACCCCTCCCTTGTTACGAAGGGAAAATCCCCCTCGGCCTCCCATCCGATCTCCTCTGCAGACGAGGGGACTTGCGACAAGCCGAATTTGCCATGCGGGCAAGTGGAGCACGGGTGCTAGCTGCCAGGAAAGAGTTTTTTCCTACAATCTCTTTGGAAGGGATTTACACCTACATGACCGGATTTTTTACTCGATGGTTCCAAAGCCAAAGTCGTGACTGGTATTGCCAGCCCAACATCACCCTCCCCATTTTTCATGGAGGAGAGATCCTCTCAAACATTCGTGTGGAAACATCTCGTCAAAGACAAGCCGTACTCAACTATGAGCAGAGTGTCCTGCGGGCTCTTGAAGAGGTGGAAGGGGCCCTTGTGGGCTACTTTAAGGAAGGGGCACGAGTGCAGATTCTCCAGGAAGAGGTCAATTCCTACCAAGAAGCCCGCGATATGGCTGAAACACTTTATCTAGGGGGGAGAGTAGACTTCCTCTTTGTTCTGGAAACAGAGCAAAAACTCTTTCTTTCCCAGAACCTTTTGGAAGAGAGTAAAGAGATCATGATGACCCAGCTAGTCGCTGTTTATAAATCTTTAGGGGGAGGGTGGGAATGCTGCGAATTGCCCTAAAAATGCTCCTCGGGGATAAAGCGAAGTTTTTGGCTCTTATCCTCGGTCTAACGTTTGCCACATTTATTATCACCCAACAAGCAGGAATCTTCACCGGGCTTATGCAAAGAACTTATGGATTCCTCACTGATACGAACCAACCCAATATCTGGGTGATGGATGACCAAGTGCAATACATCGATGATGTGAAGCCCATCAGATTTAGTAATCTCTATCTAGTAAGGGGAATCCAGGGGGTTGAGTGGGCCGTCCCTATGTTCAAAGGGCTTATCAAAGCCCGCCTCCAAAACGGGCAATTCCAAACTTGCAATGTCGTCGGGATCGATGATGCCAGTTTAATTGGCGGACCTCCTCAGATTACGGCAGGAAAACTCACCGATTTACGCCGCCCTGATGCTGTAATTGTCGATGAAATCGGAGCCAGAAAAAAGCTGTCTTCACCTCGTGGTCAAGGAGATACATCTCACCCTTTACACCTAGGACAAACTTTTGAGTTAAATGACTTGCGAGCTCAGGTTGTGGGCTTTTGCAAGCTCACGAGGACTTTTCTCTCGCAACCTGTGATTTATACCACATTTTCGCGAGCGGTCAACTACACACCTTCAGAACGAAATCTCATGACATTTGTCCTAGCTCGTTCCAAAGAGGGAGTCTCTCCAAAAGAGGTATGCACTCAGATTCGGGCAAAAACTGGACTTGCTGCCTACACAACAAATCAATTCAAATGGCTGACTCTTATCTACTATTTTACTAACACTGGAATCCCGATCAATTTCGGTGTAGCTGTTCTCCTTGGAGTGTTCATTGGAATTGCGATCTCTGGGCAAACCTTCTACACCTTTGCCCATGACAACCGGGAACTCTTTGCTACCTTTAAAGCAATGGGAGGGACCAATAATCTTCTCACCAAAATGATCCTCACCCAAGCTTTAATGGTCGCAACCATCGGATGGGGAATCGGAATCGGGGCGACTTCTCTTTTTGGCATGTTCGCATTTGGAACTGAACTTTCATTCGTCCTCCCATGGTGGCTTATGTTGGGAAGTGGCCTTGCTATTTACTTGATCACCATTTTTTCTGCCCTCTTCGGCATCCGTATGGTGATCAAACTCGAACCGGGGATTGTATTCCAGACATGAAGGTAGCTGTCAAATGCCGAGGTGTGACCAAAACGTACGGAGAGGAGGAAGAGACCCTCGTCCATGCCCTTCGAGGTGTTGATCTCGAAGTCAACATGGGCGAACTCCTCATGATTGTAGGCCCCTCCGGATGCGGGAAGACGACGCTCCTCTCGATCATCTCAGGCATTCTCCGTCACGACGAGGGGGAGTGTCATGTCTTAGACCATGACCTCAACAAAATGGATGAGGTGGGAAAAACCTCCTTCCGAAAAGAGAATATCGGATTTATCTTCCAAGCCCTCCACCTGATCCCCTCACTCAATGCCATGGAAAATGCTTCTCTCCCTTTGATTTTGCAAGGAATTGAGCCTGAAGAAGCCTACTCAAAAGCCGAAGAGATGCTTGCTAAGGTGGGACTAGAGAAGCGGAAACACGCCCTCCCCTCCCACCTATCCGGGGGAGAACAACAACGAGTGGCGATCTGTCGTGGCTGCATCCATAACCCGAAGCTCATCGTATGTGACGAACCGACCAGCACCCTCGACCACCAAACTGGGATGAAAGTGATGCAGCTCTTTCGAGACATCGTGATAGAGGAAGGGAAAGCCCTCATCGTCGTCACCCACGACTCTCGCATCTACGAATTCGCCGACCGGATCCTCCAAATGGACGATGGCCACATCCTCGGCCCCCTCCCCACTCGTCCCTCAACAGGACAAAAAAGCAGATAAATCTGGCTTCAACCGCGGATTTCGGATACCCCTCTTCGTGCCTGTGCCCAATTTTTTTAAGCGAAGAAGAAAAGTTTTCTGTATAGATTGGCAAGAAAGGGAAAGTTGTATACAATTCGCTACTTAGGAAGGGTTATAAATTAAATACTTTACAAAGTGCTTTTGGGGATTTTCCTTCCAGTTTAACAATCTCGAGCGATGACAGTATAAGTGATACGGCGAGGATGAGATCGTTAAGATGGGAGGAAAAGCAGCCAAAAGTCCACATTAACTTGGTTTTATTCTAATATGAAAGCTATCCACGAAACCGTATTCATGAGCGCGCTCCGCTCTTTTTTTGTTGCCCTGTTTGGGGTATTGGGTGCACTGATTGCCCTATTTCTTGTTGTCTTTGCATTAGTAGGCCTTTTTGTAGCTACTGAAGACAAGTCACTCCCCTCAAATGTGAAAATCCTCCCAGATGCCAAAGGAAAACGGAAAGAGCTCGCAAGCTCAGCTCCTGTGATCCTCCAGATCGATGTCAAAGGGAAAGTCGGAGAAGGGAACCTCACAGGAGAGAAAGTCGAAGAAGTCCTTCTCGATTCACGTGAAAAAGACTTCAAGAAAGGGCGTGTAAAAGGGATTCTGCTCAACATCAACACTCCTGGTGGAGCTGCCAACGATTCCGATGTGATCTACCGCCACCTCAAAACCTACAAAGAGCGGTACGATGTCCCTGTTTTTGCTTATGTCAATGGGATGTGCGCCTCGGGTGGATACTACATCGCTTGCGCAGCAGATAAGATCTACGCTTCTGATTCTAGCCTGATTGGATCAATCGGTGTTTTGGCTTGGCCCCCCTTTCTCAATCTTGCTGACACCCTAGAAAAGCTCGGCGTTAAGCCGTTGACCCTTTCAGCAGGGAAAGGGAAAGATGAACTCAACCCCTTCCGCCCTTGGAAAGAGGGAGAGCAGAAGCACTATCAAAAGATCATCAACTTTTTCTATCGCGAGTTTGTTGCGATTGTGAGCGAAAACCGGCAAATCCCGGTAGATTTTTTGGTGGATGAGGTGGGAGCTGAGGCATATCCCTCACCAAAAGCCCTTGATTTTGGCCTGATCGATGGGGAGCGCTACACTAGAGCTCTCGTGTTAGAGGAGTTAGCGGAAGCCGCTGGTATCGAAGGAAAGTACCAAGTTGTCTCCTTTGAGACCTCCTCATGGTGGCAACAACTCTACCAAAACGCTTCCCAAAACCCTCTCATTACAGGAAAAATCAAACACGAACTCTCCCTTCCAAATTTAGAGGGATATCCACTCTCTTTCTATTAACTGTGGGGACTCCCGTGAAACCCAAGCTTTTTGTGTTAGACGTATCAGGCTTTATCTTCCGTGCCTACTACGCCCTTCCCCCCATGACAAGCCCTAAAGGAGAGGCGACACACGCCCTTTTTGGGTTCATCCGTTCCGTTTTGAAACTCTTCAAAGATTTTAGCCCAGAACACATCGTCGCAGTCTTTGATGGCCCCGACAACAAACGGCAAAGGACAGCGATCTACGAGCAGTACAAGGCGAATCGGACTCAGATTGCAGAAGATCTTCCCGAGCAGATTGAAAAAGGGATGGATTTTTGCAAGCTGCTAGGGGTTGAGCATTTAGCAGTTCCCGGAGTCGAGGCTGACGACACGATGGGGAGCATTGCCAAATGGGGAGCAGGCCAAGGGTGGGAGGTCTACCTCTGCACGAGTGATAAAGACCTCGCGCAACTCGTAACAGACGAAGTCTTCCTCCTCAACCCTTGGAAAGAGAATCTGGTGATCGACGCCGCGAAAGTTGAGGAGATCTATGGAGTTCCCCCTGCACAAATCATCGACCTACTTGCGATTATGGGAGATAGCTCAGACAACATCCCCGGCCTAAAAGGGTTTGGCCCTAAAACAGCGGTAGCTCTACTCAAAGAGTTTGGCTCTCTTGAGACCCTTCTCGCAAATCCCGAAAAAGTAAAAGGACAAAAAAAACAAGAGACCCTCAAAGAAGAGGCTGAGATTGCCCGTTTGAGCCAAAGGCTGGCTACCATTCACACCGATGTCGATTTTCCTAAAGAGAAAGGAGTCTTCTCCAAACGGCCCACTGACCTCCCCTCCCTACGCCAATTCTACCTCGATTTCGACTTCACCTCCCTTGTGAAGGAACTTGGGGGCGATTTTTCACAAGAGGAAGGGAAAGTCGACTACCACCTCGTCGACGATGAGGAAGCTTTAGACCAGTTGATTGAGACATTGCAGAATCAAAAAGAAATCGCCTTCGATACCGAGACCACCCATGTGCGCCCCTTACTCGCAGAGCTTGTTGGCATCGGCTTTTCCTTTCGAGAAAAGGAGGGGTACTACATCCCCTTAAACGGGAAACTGGGAAAGGAGAGAGTCCTTGAAGCGATCACCCCCCTTTTTGCCAATCGAGAGATCGGCTTTTTTGCCCATAATGCAAAGTATGACCTCCATATTCTAGCCAATTATGGGATCAAAGTTGCCAACCTTTGTTTTGATACGATTCTCGCTTCGTATTTGCTCAACTCGGGGACTAGGCGCCACTCTCTTGACGCTCTTAGTCTCCAGTATTTCGGAAAAGTAAAAACCCCGATCAAGGATCTTATCGGTTCAGGAAAAAAAGAGATCACGATGGACCAAGTTCCGATCGAAAAGGTCTCCTCCTACTGCTCAGAAGATGTCGACTACACCTTCCGCTTAAAGCAAGTGCTCGCCAAGCCTCTTGAAGAGCGCGGCCTTGCTCCCCTCCTTTTCGACCTCGAGCTCCCTCTTACGCGTATTTTAGCAAAGATGGAACGGGCTGGGGTCTATCTAAATGTCGAAGAACTTAAAGAATATGCAGTCGAGATAAATAAAGAACTGAGAGGCCGGGAAAAAGAGATCTACGAACTTGCAGGAGAAGAGTTCAACATCAGCTCTCCTAAGCAACTTTCGCATATCCTTTTTGAGAAGATGGGAATCAAACCCCTCAAGAAAACAGCCACAGGGTTGTCTACAAGAGCCGAAGTGTTAGAGGCCCTCGCATTAAAATATCCGATCGCTGAAAAAATCCTCTCCTTCCGCTCTCTTGAAAAGCTCCGTTCTACCTACATCGAATCTCTCCCAAATGAGGTCAATCCTGAAACCAAGAGAGTCCATCCTACCTACAACCAATTTGTCACAGCAACCGGCCGCCTCGCCTGCCAAGATCCTAATCTCCAAAACATCCCTGTGAGAACACCTCAAGGGAGGAGAATCCGCGAAGCCTTCCGTCCCCAGAAGGATGGATGGAGCTACCTGGCAGCCGACTACTCGCAAATTGAACTTCGGCTGATGGCCCACTTAAGCGGAGACCCGAGCCTCATCGAAGCCTTCCAGAAGGGAGAAGACATCCACACCTCTACTGCCTCACTCATGTTTGAGATCCCACTTGAGAAGGTGACGAAAGAACAGCGTCACCACGCCAAAGCGATCAACTTCGGCATCCTCTATGGGCAGCAAGCTTACGGCCTCTCCCAAGAGTTGAAAATCCCAATCGACAAGGCTGCCACTTTCATCAAAAATTACTTCCTCCGCTACCCAAAAGTGGGAGAATTCATCGATCAGACGATCCGCGAAGCGAAAGAGAGCGGAAAGTCGGTGACTATCCTCGGACGTGAGCGGGAGATGCCCGATATTTTGAGTAGCAACGCAATCGTTCGAAATGCTGCTGAGAGGCTCGCGATCAATACGCCCCTCCAAGGGACAGCAGCCGATCTGATCAAAGAGGCGATGCTCCGGATCGATTGTGAGATGGAGAAGAGGAAACTTAAAAGCCTCATGATCCTCCAAATTCATGATGAGCTGATTTTCGAAGTCCCCGACGAGGAGATCGACACCCTTCTTCCCCTCGTCAAGCAAGCAATGGAGGGGGTCTATACCCTCAAAGTCCCACTTGTCGTTGATGTCGCAATTGGCAAAAATTGGGCGGAGTGTTAAAGTTGAGAAAAGTCGCTGTTACTGGCGGGTTGGCATCGGGCAAGAGTACAGTCTGCCGTTTTTTTGAGAAGTGTGGAGCCTTCGTCGTCAGTGCAGATGCAATCGTTCATAAACTTCTCTCTCCTTCTACCCCACTTGGTCGAGACATCATCTCCCTGTTAGGAGAGGAGATTGTCGCAGGAGAGAAAATTGACCGAGAGGCAGTCGCTGCAAGAGTATTCCGTGACCCCTCTCTATTAGAAAAGCTAGAACAACGAGTACATCCACAAGTCCAAAAAGAAATAGAAATCCAATACCAACTCGCCTTAGAGCAAAAATCCCCCTTATTTGTTGTCGAAATCCCTCTCTTTGAAAAACAGTTTGAAAATGAGTACGACACACTTATCGAGGTACAAGCGGAAGAGGCGATCTGTAAGAAGAGATTTATAGAAACTACCACCTATGAAGAAGAGGAATTTGAAAGACGAGAGGCCCGTTTACGCCAGCTGGCAAAAAATAGACGAGCTGCCGATTTCATCCTCGAGAACAGTGGCAATCTCAATGCCCTGCAAGATACAGTCCAAAAAACCTATAACCTTTTGAAGGAAACTCCATGAACAAAGAAGAAACCTCTTCTAAAACTCGCACAAAAAAATACCCGAAAAGACGCTCCTCAACAACCCTCCCTCCGCCTGAAAAGATGGTCTCTGAGGAAGTCCAAGCAGAGAAACCCCCTCCACAAGACGAGACGCAAACTCCCCTCAGGCCCACTAAAGTCACCAAGATCGCCGATCTCCAACGAATGAATATTCAAGAGCTCAATCATGAAGCAAAAGACTACGGGATCAAAAATCTAAGCTCTCTTCCCAAATCGCAGGTCGTCTTTGAGATCGTCAAAATCAAGTCGGTCCACCCCGAAGAGCTTTTGATCGGCGAGGGGGTTTTAGAAGTCCTCCCCGATGGATTTGGCTTCTTGCGCTCTCCCACTTATAACTACCTCCCCTCTGCCGAAGATATCTATGTCTCCCCTACCCAAATCCGTCGCTTCGATCTCAAGAAAGGGGACACCGTGTCAGGAACGATCCGTTCCCCAAAAGAGCGAGAGAAGTATTTTGCCCTCTGCCGTGTCGATACGATCAACAATATGACCCCTGAAGAGGCCAAAGAGCGGGTCTTTTTCGAGAACCTCACCCCTCTCTATCCAGACGAGAGGCTTGTCATGGAAACTACTCGAGACCGCTTCTCTGAGCGGATTCTTGATTTAGCCGCTCCCATAGGAAAAGGACAACGAGGACTCATCGTCGCCCCTCCTAGAACAGGAAAAACCATTATTTTGCAGAATATCGCCCATGCGATCGCCATCAACCACCCCGAAGTCTCTCTGATCGTCCTCTTGATCGATGAGAGACCCGAAGAGGTGACCGATATGAGCCGTGCGGTAAAAGGGGAGGTCGTCGCCTCCACCTTTGATGAGCAACCCGAAAGACACATCCAAGTGGCTGAGATGGTGATTGAGAAGTCTCGTCGCCTCGTCGAGCAAGGAAAAGACGTCGTCATCCTCCTCGATTCGATCACCCGTCTCGCTCGTGCCTACAACACGTGCCAACCCCACTCTGGAAAGATCCTCTCTGGAGGGGTCGATGCTAGCGCCCTCCACAAGCCAAAGCGCCTCCTCGGGGCCGCCAGAAACATCGAAGGAGGAGGCTCCCTCACGATCCTCGGAACCGCTCTTATCGAAACCGGCTCCCGTATGGACGAGGTGATCTTTGAAGAGTTCAAAGGGACGGGGAATATGGAACTCGTCCTAGACAGAAGACTTGCCGATAGACGGATTTGGCCCGCGATCGACCTCGTCAAGAGCGGAACCCGCAAGGAGGAGCTCCTCTACCACCCCTCAGAGCTCGAGAAGGTCTTTATCTTGAGACAGGCCGTTGCCGATCTCACCCCTCTCGATGCAATGAACCTCTTGCTTGGCAGGATGAAGAGGACAAGCAGCAACGCAGAGCTCCTTTTGTCTCTTAAAGACTAAGGCTTTTTGTAGACCATGAAGTACCCATCTTCTGGAGAAGCAGTATAGGCATAATAATTTGTGCATCTCAATGTAGTTTTGAATCCTTTTGACTCGTAGAGCTGCTGGGCGCTGAAGTTGCTTGCCCGCACTCGTAAGGAAGCTCCCTTGTAGCTCTTTTGTGAAACCACATTCTCAAAGAAGCGGTCGAGAAGGGTTGTTCCGATCCCAAGACGGCCATGCGTTGCCCTCCTGGAGAAGGTATAGATATGGGCTCGGTTGTCCTCATTCGTATGAAAGAGAATACCTACAATTTTGTCCTTCTCATCACGTGCAACGATTTTTTTTAAAGGGCGCAATGTGTTGATACAAGAGGAACGATCGAACCCTCCCCAGCAGGTCTTAGGAAGCTCACCGAATACAAAAGCCTCCCGCTCGATGTCACACACCTCCTCCCACTCTGCACGAGTAAGCGAGGTGACCTCCTCAGCACGGATTGTGGGCTTGTTGTTCTTTTGTCTGGCCCGGGCATGGGAGAGGTCGAGCTCCACTTGGAATCCATCAGGATAGAGGAGAGTTGTATTTTTCCACTTATCGAGATCTTTGTCGGGTTCAAGAAGCTGACAGTAGAGGGAGGCATGCTCCCACGAGTAATCGAGCTTAAGAACAGCCTGTTTCCGGCAATTCCCCAGAACGATGAGAAGGAAGGCACCTCCCTCTAGAGACCCTCCTGTGGCAAACAGGATGATTTGGGGGGTGGTTCCCAACGAGTTGAAGAGAGGAACCCCTCGATTGGCCAGGAGAGCTGCTAGAAGTCCGATTGCTCCAATGATCGCAAGCGCTACCACGCCGATCTTCTCCTTGGGAATCCATTTGGTCCTCGTATCAGGAGAGTAGGTTTTAGGCTGAACTGTGGATGCTATGGACATTAGGTTCATCTCTTGTTTCCTGCAAATCAAACAACAAGAGCATTATAGCATAAAATTATTAATAAATTATTAACAGGATACGCGCTAGCGCGCTGCAGGATGGATAGGATATTGAATTGCCCTCGGGGGTGCGTGCTTCCTCTGCGTTAAATATATTTCCGGAGAGTGTGCCTACGAAAACCCGAGCCCACAAACAAAAACGGAAAGGGAGGGATTCGAACCCTCGGTACCCTTGCAGGTACGCATCCTTAGCAGGGATGTGCTTTCGGCCACTCAGCCACCTTTCCAAAACGAAAAAAGGATCATATCGCCCCTCCCCCTTTTTCTCAAGCCTCGAGAATAAGACGGGTGCAATTAAAAGTGGAGCTTTTGCCTTCATTTGTGGCAGGCTTTTGCATGCCCCCTATCGGGAAATAACGAGAACGGAAGGCCACAAAGGACACAAAGACTCAACACAAAGACACGAAGAATCCGGCCTGACCCAAAGGGTCTTTTTCCTTAAGGAGAGAGCAAAAATGGAAAATAGAAATGTTACATTTCTCATGTTATTGTTCGATTCTATTTTCCATTTTTGCTCTCTCCTTAAGGAAAACTCCTCTTACGAGGAGGAGGCCGGATTTAAGAAATCCTTTGTGTCTTTGTGTCTTTGTGTCGAAGCTTTGTGTCTTGTTAGTAAAAAGTTTGCGTATTCATTGTCCTCTGCGGGATGAGTAAGAACACCACCTACTTTGTGCCTGAGGATGGGAACTTGGGTGAGGATGGGAACTTGGGTTAAGTCTTTAAATAGAACCACCTAGCTCAACTGAGTAAGCTCCACTTTTAACTTGCTGCCACACCCACAAAAATCCCTTTGACTTTATCTCCCCGCTTCCATACGGTTTTGTTTTTCTTACCAACCTATGGAGATTTTGACTATGTACTTACGAAAAATTCTACTTGCTACCCTTTTGCTTGCCGGCAGCCCCAAGCTGCTAGCCGATGTGTTCTACAACGACTGCTGCTCCCCTTGCTACGACGAGTGTTGCGGACCATGCTTTGATTATGCCTTCTGGTTCGATCCGATGGCCGTCAAACCTTGCCAAATGGACATCGTCTTTGCGGAAATTGCAAATAGTGACATTATTGACACTGAAAATATCATCACCGTGGTCACCAATAGATCTTTTGACCCTGATTGGTGTTTCGGATTTCGCGTGGGAGGGGGGATCAGGCCTCAATGCAGCCCCTGGTCTTTTAGAGCCGACTACTCATACTGGCAAAATTCTACCCGATTTGGTTTTTTCATTCCTAGTCCCGAGGGGGTGCAAACTACTATAGATACCGTTGGTTTTCATTTCAGATCCCTTATTAACCAAGCTACTGATATTGATGTCAAAGCGCATTTAGATTACGACTACCACCTTCTGGATGTAACGGCTGGATGGTCGTGCTGCATTTGCAACGGACTAGAATTCACCCCCTATGGTGGATTCCGAGGACTCTGGTACACAACAGATGCTCGCATGGATGGATCTGCACTAACTGATGAAGACAATTTCGAAAACCAAAAAGTCAAAATAAAAAATGACTACCATGCCTATGGAGTTGTAGGAGGAGTCCGGTTCGACTACCGTCTTTGGAATTGTATGAATTTTTATGGTTCCTTTGGAGGGTCAATCGTGGCTGGGGACAACGACCTAAAACTTGTCAACCTGGTGACACTTGTTGATAATGGAGAGATTATAACTGGGCTCGTTACCCGTAGAGAAACAAGATGCCACTACATCCACAGTCTCGAAGGGAAGTGGGGGGTTACCTATGATATGTGCCTATGTGGATTTGATACCCACCTAGGTTTGGGATATGAAGTGACCCAGTGGAGCACCGTCCTCCCCAACACTCGTGGAAATCTTGCCTTAGGCGCTGATGAAAGTTTTGGTGCTGATCTCGACAGCAACGGACAAGGGCTCTTCATCCACGCGATCACTGCGCGTATCGGTGTAGCCTTCTAAGAAGCTTGGCTTTGCCAGAGTCTTCGGAATCCCGAGGGGGCTTTTGCCTCTCTCGGGATTTTTGCATTTCCTATTTAGAAGGGAATCGGGTATTTTCCTAAAGCAATGAGTGAGAAAAGCAAACAGGTACGGATTGCTCCGAATTCGAAAGAGTCGGAAATGATGGTTTTGGGGTGTATGTTGACAAGCGTCAACAGCCTCAATGTGGCGGCCGATCTTCTGGATGAGTCTGACTTTTATTATACCGAGCATCAACTCGTTTTCTCAGTTCTCAAAACAGCCTATAAGCAAGAGAAGCCGGCCGATGTCCACCTCGTATGCGAGGAACTCAAGAGGCTTGAGAAACTCGATGCGATTGGGGGAGCGGGGTATGTAGCCACTCTTGCTCAGTATGCAGGGACTTCTGCCTACACCGAGGAGTACGCCGAGATTGTCAAATCGAAGTCGCTGCTGCGACGGATGATTTCAACTGCCCAAGTAGTCGAAAAAAGTGCCCTTGAAGAGCCGCAAGATGTCCACGGGGCCCTCGATGATGCCCAGGCTCTCTTCTTCCAGATCAGCCAGTCAGCAAATCCTGGAGCGGGAGTCTTGATTAGCGAGCTCATCAGTGGAGTCAAAGCCACAAGTCAGCTCCCCTTCCTCAAAGAACTCGAACAGAAGCAAGAAGAGTTTTTAAATAGAGAGCCTGGGGAGTCGGCCGTAACTGGGATCCCCTCTCACTTCCTCGATCTCGACAAGATGCTCGATGGAATGAACGACTCTAACCTGATGATCCTAGCTGGTCGCCCTGCCATGGGAAAGACGATCCTGGCGACCAATATCGCCGAGAACATCTGCTTCAAAAATAGAATGCCCGTCGGAATCTTCTCTCTTGAGATGACTGCTGAGCAGCTCCTCCACCGGATCATCTGCGGACAAGCTGGGGTCGAATCAGATAAAATCCGGACAGGCTCCCTCTCCGGGGCTGAATTCCAGAGGATCGTCTCGGCAGTTGGGGAGATGCAGAAACAAACGATGGTGATCGACGACCAACCAGGGCTCAAAATCACCGACCTCCGAGCCCGTGCCCGCCGGATGAAGGAGAGTTACGGGATCCGCTTTTTGGTAATTGACTACCTCCAGCTGATCTCTGGCTCGGGATCCAACAGGAGCATGGAGAATCGGCAGACCGAAATCTCAGAGATCTCCCGGATGCTCAAAACACTTGCTAGAGAGCTCAACATCCCCATTCTCTGCCTCTCCCAGCTGTCGAGGAGAGTCGAAGAGAGAGCTGGCCACCGCCCGATGATGAGCGACCTTCGAGAATCGGGCTCTCTCGAGCAAGACTCTGACATCGTGATGTTCCTCCTAAGGCGTGAATACTACGACCCCAACGACAAGCCTGGGATGGCCGAAGTGATCATCGCCAAAAACCGGCACGGAGCAATCGGCAGCGCCCACCTCGCCTTTGTCAAAGAATTCGCCCAATTCCGCAACTACGCCCCCCTCCACGCCGACTCCGAAGAAAACTCCTTCGCCACATTATACCGACGTTCCTAGATCTAATGCAGCAGCTATGATAGCACCGTATCAAACTCATGTTGCACACGACAACAGAAGTGAAAATTTGCAAAAAAAATAAAAATTCAATAGGATACTGCATGATCTGGTGGTTAAACATCTTTTCAGACAAATCGGAATTTAGAAATTGATTTATCAACTTAGGAGTTTTTTATGAGATCAAAATACATTTTGTCTTTTATCTTTCTAACTGTCATGCTTTTAGCTAAAATTGCTCCATCGTATGCTGAGTGTATTGTTTTTTGCTCTGAAGAAGAAAAAGTTTATGTGGAACAGGAACAGATCTTTTTCGAAAACGAGGCAATTTTTATAAATACCCCTGAAGGGATCGTGGAAGTACAAGGTATTTTTCAGGACGATCAAGGTATTTTTTATTTGAAACCCACCTTATATTGGACTTGTAAAAAATGTGGATATTCTGGAAATCCGGCCTGGACAAAGTATTGTCAAAATTGCAAAAAGCGGTACAACGAATAGGAATTCTATGCATTTTTCTATTTCTCCCTCACAATCTCATAGCAAGTGATAGTGAATGCTCATTTATAAAAACAATCTCTTCTGAAGAGAGATATTATCTTAGGTTTTTTTTTCGATCGTTTTTTAAACATGATTGTTTAGGGCATGTTCTATTTTTTCACTCTAAGCCTATGTGCTTTGGAGCGATCGATAAAAAATGTCGCAACAAGTCCTATTATCAAATGCAGCTCAAAAAAGGTTGGGAATGTTGGGAAAAAAATGCCTATTTGTTTCCTCATTCTCAATTTTTATTTATCGAAGAGGAAGTGGCATTTGGAAGTGACATTGTTCTCCATATATTTGTAATTAATAAAGAGTCCTTTCTTGCAACTCTTCATCAAAACAAAAATCTCTTTAAGGATGTTTTAGGAGAGGATTTTTCACCGGAATCTCTTCTTAACACTATAGAAAAGAAGAAACAAGTGCGTCCGTTGCTCAATTATGATGAAGCACTTTTCGGCATTCTCCTCGGCTATGGAGTAGAATCACCTGTCGCTTACAAAATGCATCACCAAAAAATTACAATAGAACGAGGAGACTGGAATCGACCTGATTGGACAGCAAATTATCAGGGAATTGAAGCGAAAACACCTAAAAGGTGTCATCTTGACCCGGTGGCATTTGTAGGAGACCCCCAATCCGAAGAAGTGCAAACCTTGCTAAACCACTACTCGCAAGAGTTGGAGGAAATTTGGATTACTTACAAGAAAACCAGAGACCCTCTCAAATTAGCACTGGATAAATTATTAGAAGATTCCGAACGATCTTCTCGAATTGAACAAAATGACCCGCACGGGCAAATGATTGGAAAAGGGTGTAACCCAAATCGGTTAAAAACCCAAGTTCCCATCCTCAGGCACAAAGTAGATGGTGTTCTTACTCATCCCTCAGAGAACAATGAATACGCAAACTTTTCAGAAGCAAGACACAGAGACACAAAGGATTTCTTAAATCCGGCCTCCTCCTCGTAAGAGGAGTTTTCCTTAAGGAAAAAGACCCTTCGGGTCAGGCCGGATTCTTCGTGCCTTCGTGGCTTTGTGTTGAGTCTTTGTGTCCTTTGTGCCTTCCGTTCTCGTTATTTCCCGGTAGGGGGCATGCAAGAGCCTGGTATGCTCGTGTCTGAAGAACAGAATCTTGGGTTTTTAACTGATTTGGGTTACACCCATTGGAAAAAGCTACGTGACAAGTGAGCTAGCAATGGGGGTTATAAGCCCTTACCTTTAATTGTACACCCTGATTTTGCTTGTATTCTTCTGTGACAGGGGATATGATTGAGTGTTAGTTTTTCAAGGAGCTATATGTCTTCAGTAAAGAAAAAAAGAAAATTCAAAATTGCGAAGCACAAGCGGAAAAAACGGCGCCGTCGCGACCGTCACAAGAATAAGTAATCCTTTCGCCTCTCACTAACTTTGTGACTAGTAAAAAGTCCAGTTTTTGTGGTCCCAGGATTGTAAAAGAAGCCGCCCAAAGAGCTTTTGGGGATTTTTGTAAGAGAGTGCGCAATGGGACGAAAAGCATCCAAAAGGCCACCTAAACTTGAGAGTTACAAAAACATGTGGTGTTATCCTAGGGTATATGATGTGATCGTTGTGGGCGGAGGGCATGCCGGATGTGAGGCTGCTTATGCCGCTGCCAAACGGGGCGCTTCTACCCTCTTACTCACGATGAATCTCGATACAATCGGGAAGATGAGCTGCAATCCTGCCATCGGGGGGATTGGGAAAGGTCATATGGTGCGCGAAATCGACGCTTTGGGCGGGATCATGGGAAAGGTGACCGACCGGACCGCGATTCAATTCCGGATGCTTAACGCAACGAGAGGTCCCGCCGTTTGGGCCCCCCGGGCGCAAGCCGACAAAGCAGCCTATGCCCTCGAGATCAAGAGAGTTCTAGAGAATACTCCCAACCTCCATATCCATCAGGGTACAATCGAGCATTTTTGTGTTGAGCGAGGGTGCGTGACGGGGGTAGAGATGCAGGAAGGGATCTTCTTTCCTGGGAACAACGTGATCCTGTCGGCTGGCACGTTTATGCGAGGACTACTCCATTTAGGTGAGACCCACTTTGCCGGGGGACGGGCCGGAGATAAGCCTTCCATAGGCCTCTCAGCTTGTTTGGAGCAGCATGGGTTTAAGCTCGGGCGGCTCAAAACAGGAACCCCTCCACGGATCAACGGGAGGTCCATCAACTACTCAGTAATTGAAGAGCAACCAACAGAAGAAGGGATCTCCTTCTCCTACGATGAGAAAGAGCCTCGCCTCCCCCAGATCTCTTGCTGGATCACTTACACCTCCCCGAAAACCAAGGAGATTATCGAGAAAAACCTCCACCGCTCTCCCCTCTATGGAGGGAGGATCGAAGGGGTAGGCCCCCGGTATTGCCCCTCCATCGAAGATAAAGTGGTCCGCTTTGCCGATAAGATGCGCCACCAACTTTTCCTAGAGCCAGAAGGGCTGAAAACAGAAGAGGTCTATGTCAATGGGATCTCCTCTTCACTCCCCTTCGACGTCCAACTCGAGATGATCCACTCTATCCCAGGTCTTGAAAAAGCGGAAATCATGCGTCCCGCCTATGCCATCGAATACGACTACGTCGAAAGTGGACAGATCGGACCAACCTTGGAGTCAAAAGCGATCAAGGGACTCTTCCTCACCGGACAGATCAATGGGACCACTGGATATGAAGAAGCCGCAGCACAAGGGCTCATTGCAGGGATCAATGCTGCGGGGAACTGCAATGGCGAGCCCCCTTTTACCCTTGGACGTCACGAGGCGTATATCGGAGTGATGATCGACGATCTGATGACCAAAAAACTCGACGAGCCCTACCGGATGTTCACTTCACGAGCAGAACACCGCCTTCTTCTTCGTCAGGACAACGCAGATCTTCGCCTCCGTAAGTATGGATATGCTCTGGGACTCATCGATGAAGCGACATTTGGGAAAACGAAGAGAAAAGAGGAGATCTTAGAAAAAGAGAAAACCCGTTTGAGGGAGATCTACAAGCAGATCCGAGGGAAAGGAGCCTCTCTTGCCCAGCTTCTCTGCCGCCCAGAAATGGACTACAAAACCCTGCTCAAAAGCTATCCTGAGGAAGTAATTGACTATGGCGAGGAGATCAACTTCCAGATCGAACTTGAGCTGAAATATGCAGGGTACATCGAAAGGCAAAACCAAGAGATCAAGCGTGCTGCCCATCTGGAAAACCACCCGATACCCTCTACTCTCTCCTACAAATCGATTGTGGGCTTGCGGAATGAGGCAAAAGAGAAACTCGCCTCCTTCACTCCCAAAACGCTTGGACAAGCCTCCCGCATTTCGGGAGTCTCCCCAGCAGATATCCAGGTGTTGCAAGTGGCTCTAAAAACCAAGGAGAGAGATGCGATTTCTCCAACTTGAAAAAATCCCGATCTTGGAGCAGCTTCAGCTCGAAGAGGCCCTCCTCCGAACAAGTGAAGAGAACTGGTGTCTAGTTACCACTGGAGCCCCTCCCGCCATTGTGATGGGGATTTCAGGAAAACCAGAAAAACTCGTAAACCTCCCAAAAGTAACAGCCGACAAAATCCCTCTAATCAAGCGATTCAGTGGAGGGGGAACTGTTTACATCGACCCTGAGACCATCTTTGTTACCTTTATCTGCCAAAACACCCTTCTTAATCTTCCGATCCAACCAAAGCCGATCCTCTCTTGGTCCGAAACCTTCTACAAACCCCTCTTCAAGGGCTTTTCTCTGCGGGAAAACGACTACGTATTTGGGGAGAAAAAATTTGGGGGCAATGCCCAATACCTGCAGAAAAGCAGGTGGCTCCACCACACCTCCTTCCTCTGGGATTACAAGCCCGAAAAGATGGAGTATCTCCTCCTTCCTGAAAAACGACCCGAGTATCGCCAAAGTCGCCCCCATCATGAGTTTCTCTGCACCCTAAAGCCCCACTTCCCCTCAAAGCAAGCCCTCCTCGATACCCTCACCACCCATCTCTCCTCCCACTTCTCCCTCATCCCCACAACTCTAAAGCAAGCAAAACACCACCTCTCCCTCCCCCACCGAAAGGCCACCACTACCCTCTAAACTTGTCGCAAAATGGCATCACTTTCGCCATTTATCCATGCAAAGTGGCGAATCTACCGCCATTTTGCGACAGATTAGTATTTCTTAGGGGTGGTGGGTGCTTTTCCTGAGTAGTTTTGGGCGTAGAAGATGAGAGCGTATTTGACGGGGGTGTCGTTGGCTGTAAAAAGAGGGAAAGCCTCTACGAAGGAAACTTTTTCGAAGTAAGGGGTCAGGGCTTTGAGGTAGCGGTTCTCATATCGAGGAAGTTTCTCTTGGGTGGTATTTTCGAGAACGACAAAGTAGCCATCTTTCCCCACCTCTTCTTGCTCCATTTGAGGCCAGTAGGAGAACTGCGTTTTCCGGCTTTGGCTGATATTGAAATAATAGGCCCTTTTTTGCTGAGGGGAATAAAAACTTAGTAGGCTTGCCGTTTGGTATTTGTCACCGAAGAGAAAGTCAGTTTCAGGGTTGTAGCCTGCTTCGCTAAGACCCTTCTGTAGATTCTCCCATCCAAGGGTTTGACGAAAGGGGTTGAGTTTATAGGGAATCGAAAAGAGGTCGTTTTTTTGAAATAGGGGGACAAGGAGCCCAAAAGCGACAATCCCAATGGAAACAACTGTTCCAAGGGTGAGCCACAAAGATCCCCTCTTCCCCTTTTCAAGGGCAAACCATCCAACAAGAGCAAGCCCGGGAGGGTAGAGGTAGGCAGCCCAATTCGGCTGCATCTTTTTGAAAAAAGCCCCTCCCAGGTAGAGAAGAACAAGAGTAGGGAATGCGGCTTGGAACCAGAAGCTTTTCCTTTTTTCCCGATAGGAAAAAAAACATCCTAGCACCAAATAAAAGAAGTATACCGGAGAGAGAAGACCGATCTGTGCGCCCAAAAAATCAAAGAAATTCCCCCCCTTTTTCTCCCCAATTGCCCCTCCTACATGTTTGAAAGTGGCCCACTCATGGGAGGCATTCCAGTAAACCGTGGGGACAAGGGCTAAAAGCGAGAGAAGAATTCCCCAAAGGAGCATTTTCTTTCGTAGCTTAGGGACAAAGAAAAGAAACGGAAGGAGGAGAGGCCAAAATATATACGCTGTCCACTTGTAGAGGGCGCCAAGTAGGATCATCAACCCCACCCAACCAAAAGATGGACCCTCTTCTCTCTCTACCCCTTTTACTACAAGGAGGACAGCACAGGTCAAAAAGAGGATCGCTCCCCCGTCAGTTGTCGCAGCAAAGGTTAGGTAAACCCCAATTGGCGAGAAAGCCATGACAACCCCTGCCCAAAATGGGATCTGTCCCCCCATCCTTGCCCCTCTTGCAATCCCAAAGACCACAAGAGGGAGCAAAAACCCAATAATAAGAGCTCCTGCCCGCACCCCTAGAGAAGTCGAGCCCAAAACCCCGCTTGTCAATGCGATCTGCCACGCAATGCCGGGAGGCTTCGAATAGTAGCCCCAATCCAGTGATTGACTCCACGTCCAATACTGGGCCTCATCAGGAGAAAGACCAAGAGGGGAGGCAACGACTAGCCACAAGAGCAATAGTCCCTTCACCGCCAGAAGAGCCAACAGCACCCAAAGCCCATTCTTTTTTACAAAAAGTTCCCTCATCACAGGTCAACGAGTATAAATGAACCCACTAAAAATACCCAAACTATGATGTGGTCAGTCAGTAATTCCCGCTCAAACAATTTGGGTGTAACCCAAATCAGTTAAAACTCATCCTACTTCCGCCCAGGAAGTTAACCCAAGTTCAGTGATTGCTCATCGTGGAGTTTAGAGGGTAGACGAGACAGGTCACCCTGCTCGCCCCCCGTTTCAACCCAACGTGCCCTATTAAGGCATTGGGCTAATGATAAAATCGTTTACTTGGCTATATGATTAGA
>JAAKFR010000199.1 GCA_011064985.1 Chlamydiota bacterium | reverse complement strand
AACCCACTTGGGTTCCTGTAGGAACACTGCTTGGTGTTGATAGGAATGTCGATGTTGTGTTCGTTGCATTGGACAGAATTAGCTCTATGGGATTTCCATTAGAATCATACCTCTGCCCGTAGACGCCAAAGGAATCCCCATCTTGGCCATCGCTTCCCCAAGTGACGACAAAGCCCCCATCATTGAGGGGTGCTACACTTGGGTCCCATTGGCTGCCTATTGTGTAGGTGTTGACTTGAAACTCTACCCCACTTTTCACTCCAGTGCTAGCATACCTCTGTCCGTAGACGCCATAGCCAATCCCATTTTGGCCAGAACTTGCCCAAGTGACGACAAAGCCCCCATCATTGAGGGGTGCTACGCTTGGATGCCATTGGTAGCTTGTCGTGTAGGTGTTGATCTGGAACTCTACCCCACTTTTCACTCCGCTGCTATCATACCTCTGTCCATAGGTGCCATAGCCATTCCCATCTTGGCCAGAACTTGCCCAAGTGACGACAAAGCCTCCATCATTGAGGGGGGCCGTGCTTGGGTACCTTTGGTCGCTTGTCGTGTAGGTATTGATCTGGAACTCTACCCCACTTTTCACTCCACTGCTATCATACCTCTGCCCGTAGATGCCATAGAAATCTCCATCTTGGAATAAGCTTTCCCAAATGACGACAAAGCCCCCATCATTGAGGGGGACCGCGCTTGGGTCCAATTGTTGGCTTGTCGTGTAGGTGTTGACCTGGAACTCTACCCCACTTTTCATGCCGCTGCTGGCATACCTCTGCCCGTAGACGCCATAGAAATCTCCATCTTGGCCAAAGCTGTCCCAAGTGACGACAAAGCCTCCATCATTGAGGAACGCTACGCTTGGCCGATCTTGGGCGCTTGTCGTGTAGGTGTTAACCTGGAACTCTACCCCACTTTTCACTCCGCTGCTATTATACCTCTGCCCATAGACGCCCCATGAATCTCCATCTTGGCCAGAGCTGTACCAAGTGACGACAAAGCCCCCATCATTGAGGGATGCTACGCTTGGGTACCATTGGTCGATTGTCGTGTAGGTGTTGACCTGGAACTCTACCCCACTTTTCACTCCGCTGCTATCATACCTCTGTCCATAGATGCCATAGCCATTCCCATCTTGGCCATTGCTGTGCCAAGTGACGACAAAGCCCCCATCATTGAGGGGTGCTACGCTCGAGTACCTTTGCTCGCTTGTCGTGTAGGTGTTGACCTGAAACTCTGAGCCTACAGCTTGCGCATCTACTTTGGTCATCATCGTCAAAGCAAGACCTAAGGTTGGGTACTTGTGGAGAGCGAGCCCTGTAGCGACTTGGCTGTATCCTAAGAGTCTTCCTAATTCCATAGCTCCTGGTGCTACAGCAAGCATCCCTAGTACTACGCCGGCCACTTTGGCAGCTTGAGACTCTAGTCTCCTCAAGTACTCCTCTTTGCTCACCTTCCGGATCGAGGAGAAGATC
>JAAKFR010000198.1 GCA_011064985.1 Chlamydiota bacterium | reverse complement strand
ATGATGACCAAAGTAGAAGCACAAGCTGTAGGCTCAGAGTTCCAGGTCAACACCTACACGATAAGCTACCAACAGGACCCAAGCGTAGCGTCCCTCAATGATGGGGGCTTTGTCGTCACTTGGGAAAGCAATGGCCAAGATGAAGCTTCCTGGGGCATCTACGGGCAGAGGTATGCTAGCAGCGGAGTGAAAAGTGGGGTAGAGTTCCAGATCAACACCTACACGACAAGCGAGCAATCAAGTCCAAGCGTAGCGTCCCTCAATGATGGGGACTTTGTCGTCACTTGGACAAGCGATGGCCAAGATGGGGATCTCTATGGCATCTACGGGCAGAGGTATGCTAGCAGCGGAGTGAAAAGTGGGGTAGAGTTCCAGGTCAACACCTACACGACAAGCAGCCAATTGGACCCAAGTGTAGCACCCCTCAATGATGGGGGCTTTGTCGTCACTTGGTACAGCGATGGCCAAGATGGAGGAGGCTATGGTATCTACGGGCAGAGGTATGATAGCAGCGGAGTGAAAAGTGGGGTAGAGTTTCAGGTCAACACCTACACGCTAAGCAACCAATGGTACCCAAGTGTAGCATCCCTCAATGATGGGGACTTTGTCGTCACTTGGTACGGCGATGGCCAAGATGGAGACTTCGGAGGCGTCTACGGGCAGAGGTATGCTAGCAGTGGAGTGAAAAATGGGGTAGAGTTCCAGGTCAACACCTACACGACAAACTTCCAATCCGGCTCAAGCGCGGCGCCCCTCAGTGATGGGGGCTTTGTCATCACTTGGGAAAGCAATGGCCAAGATGGAGATTCCTATGGCATCTACGGGCAGAGGTATGATAGCAGCGGAGTGAAAAATGGGGTAGAATTCCAGGTCAACACCTACACGACAAGCAGCCAATTGAACCCAAGCGTAGCGTCCTTCAATGATGGGGGCTTTGTCGTCACTTGGCAAAGCTATGGCCAAGATGGGGATCTCTATGGCATTTACGGGCAGAGGTATGCTAGCAGCGGAGTGAAAAGTGGGGTAGAGTTCCAGATCAACACTTACACGACAAGCGGGCAAAGCTACCCAAGCGTAGCGCCCCTCAATGATGGGGGCTTTGTCGTCACTTGGCAAAGCTCCGACCAAGATGGGGATCTCTATGGCGTCTACGGGCAGAGGTATGATTCTAATGGAAATTCCATAGAGCTAATTCTGTCCAATGCAACGAACACAACATCGACACTCCTATCAACACCAAGCAGTGTTCCTACAGGAACCCAAGTGGGTTTTACTCCCTCTTCTCCTTCATCAGGAGGATCTTCAATTTCCCCAAGTGGAAAAACGCCGACTTCGATGATGCAGTCAACGCAGCAAACTTCACCAAGCAGTGTTCCTACAGGAACCCAAGTGGGTTTTACTCCCTCTTCTCCTTCATCGGGAGGATTTTCAACTTCCCCAAGTGGAAAAACGCCGACTTCGATGATGCAGTCAACGCAGCA
>JAAKFR010000197.1 GCA_011064985.1 Chlamydiota bacterium | reverse complement strand
AAGGGGTTACGGTGCGTGTCATAAAGGGAGTAGGCAAAGGAGTTGGTGTTAGAGTTGAATTAAGCGAGGGAGTTGGCGTTTTTCCACTTGGGGAAGTTGAAGATCCTCCCGATGAAGGAGAAGGGGGAGTAGAACCCACTTGGGTTCCTGTAGGAACACTGCTTGGTGTTGATAGGAGTGTCGATGTTGTATTCGTTGCATTGGACAGAATTAGCTCTATGGGATTTCCATTAGAATCATACCTTTGCCCGTAGACGCCATAGGAATCCCCATCTTGGCCCCAGCTGTACCAAATGACGACAAAGCCCCCATCATTGAGGGGTGCTACGCTTGGGTCCCATTGGGTGTTTGTTGTGTAGGTGTTGACCTGGAACTCTACCCCACTTTTCACTCCGCTGCTAGCATACCTCTGCCCGTAGACGCCATAGAAACTTCCATCTTGGCCCCAGCTTTGCCAAGTGACGACAAAGCCCCCATCATTGAGGGGTGCTACGCTTGGGTCCCATTGGTCGTTTGTGGTGTAGGTGTTGACCTGGAACTCTACCCCACTTTTCACTCCGCTGCTATCATACCTCTGCCCGTAGATGCCATAGTAATCTCCATCTTGGAAATAGCTTTGCCAAGCGATGACAAAGCCACCATCATTGAGGGGTACTATGCTTGGGTTCCATTGGTCGCTTGTGGTGTAGGTGTTGACCTGGAACTCTACCTCACTTTTCACTCCGCTGCTATCATACCTCTGCCCGTAGACGCCATAGAAATTTCCATCTTGGCCAGAGCTTCCCCAAGTGACGACAAAGCCCCCATCATTGAGGGGTGCTACGCTTGGGAAGTCTTGGTAGCTTGTCGTGTAGGTGTTGACCTGAAATTCTACCCCACTTTTCACTCCGCTGCTATCATACCTCTGCCCGTAGATACCGCTGCCACTCCCATCTTGGCCATCGCTGTACCAAGTGACGACAAAGCCCCCATCATTGAGGGGCGCTACGCTTGTAGTCCATTGGTCGCTTGTCGTGTAGGTGTTGACTTGGAACTCTACTCCACTTTTCACCCCACTGCTATCATACCTCTGCCCGTAGATACCGCTGCCACTCCCATCTTGGCCATCGCTTTGCCAAGTGACGACAAATCCCCCATCATTGAGGGGTGCTACGCTTGGGTCCCATTGGTCGCTTGTCGTGTAGGTGTTGACCTGGAACTCTACCCCACTTTTCACTCCGCTGCCAGCATACTTCTGCCCGTAGACGCCATAGCCACTCCCATCTTGGCCTAAGCTTTTCCAAGTGACGACAAAGCCCCCATCATTGAGGGGTGCTACGCTTGGGACAAGTTGGGTGCTTGTCGTGTAGGTGTTGACTTGGAATTCTGAGCCTACAGTTTGCGCTTCTACTTTGGTCATCATCGTCAGAGCAAGACCTAAGGTTGGATACTTGTAAAGAGCAAGCCCCGTAGCGACTTGGCTGTATCCTAAAACTCTCCCTAATTCCATAGCTCCCGGTGC
>JAAKFR010000196.1 GCA_011064985.1 Chlamydiota bacterium | reverse complement strand
GGTGGTGGAAGAGACGAAGTCGTATTTCCTCCACAGAAGTGAGAATGGGTTTGAGAGATACGAGACCCGTGGAAGTTTACGAAAAGCGCTTGCTCGTGAGATAGGAGGAGCCTGGGTGGAGCTTTCTGGGAAAAAGGTGCAGTATCTCGTCGATAAGGGATGGATCTTCTCCTCGATCCGGAAGGTAAGCAAAGAGGAGTACTTGAGGAGACTAGAGCCTCAAGCAGCCAGAGTGGCCGGCGTAGTACTAGGGATGCTTGCTGTAGCACCAGGAGCTATGGAATTAGGAAGACTCTTGGGATACAGCCAAGTCGCTACGGGGCTTGCTCTCTACAAGTACCCATCCTTAGGTCTTGCTCTGACGATGATGACCAAAGTAGAAACGCAAGCTGTAGGCTCAGAGTTTCAGGTCAACACCTACACCACAAGCTTCCAACAGTACCCAAACGTAGCGCCCCTCAATGATGGGGGCTTTGTCGTCACTTGGGAAAGCTTTGGCCAAGATGGAGATTCCTATGGCGTCTACGGGCAGAGGTATGATAGCAGCGGAGTGAAAAGTGGGGTAGAGTTCCAGATCAACACCTACACGACAAGCTACCAAGGGAACCCAAGCGTAGCACCCCTCAATGATGGGGGCTTTGTCGTCACTTGGCAAAGCTTAGGCCAAGATGGGGATGTCTATGGCGTCTACGGGCAGAGGTATGATAACAGCGGCGTGAAAAGTGGGGTAGAATTCCAGGTCAACACCTACACGACAAGCTTCCAAAACTCCCCAAGCGTAGTACCCCTCAATGATGGGGGCTTTGCCGTCACTTGGCAAAGCGATGGCCAAGATGGGGATTTCAATGGCGTCTACGGCCAGAGGTATGATAGCAGCGGAGTGAAAAGTGGGATAGAGTTCCAGATCAACACCTACACGACAAGCTACCAATGGACCCCAAGCACAGCACCCCTCAATGATGGGGGCTTTGTCGTCACTTGGCAAAGCTCCGGCCAAGATGGAGATTCCTATGGCGTCTACGGGCAGAGGTATGATAGCAGTGGCGTGAAAAGTGGGGTAGAGTTCCAGGTCAACACCTACACGACAAGCGACCAATGGGACCCAAGCGTAGCGCCCCTCAATGATGGGGGCTTTGTCGTCACTTGGCACAGCAATGGCCAAGATGGAGATTCCAATGGCGTCTACGGGCAGAGGTATGATAGCAGCGGAGTGAAAAGTGGAGTAGAGTTCCAGGTCAATACCTACACGACAAGCTACCAAAGGTACCCAAGCATAGCACCCCTCAATGATGGGGGCTTTGTCGTCACTTGGGAAAGCAATGGCCAGGATGGAGATTCCAATGGCGTCTACGGGCAGAGGTATGATTCTAATGGAAATCCCATAGAGTTAATTCTGTCCAATGCAACGAACACAACATCGACACTCCTATCAACACCAAGCAGTGTTCCTACAGGAACCCAAGTGGGTTCTACTCTCTCTTCTCCTTCATCGGGAGGATCTTCAACTTCCC
>JAAKFR010000195.1 GCA_011064985.1 Chlamydiota bacterium | reverse complement strand
CTTACTTCGTAAACGATCATTTCTCCTGAAATAGTGATAGACCCCGAAAAGCTCACCATATTGCTTGCTGAAGTTTGCTGCGTTGACTGCATCATCGAAGTTGGCGTTTTTCCACTTGGGGAAGTTGAGGATCCTCCCGATGAAGGAGAAGAGGGAGTAGAACCCACTTGGGTTCCTGTAGGAACACTGCTTGGTGTTGATAGGAGTGTCGATGTTGTGTTCGCTACATTGGACAGAATTAGCTCTATGGGATTTCCATTAGAATCATACCTCTGCCCGTAGATGCCATAGAGATCCCCATCTTGGCCATCGCTGTGCCAAGTGACGACAAAGCCCCCATCATTGAGGGGTGCTACGCTTGGGTACCATTGCCAGTTTGTCGTGTAGGTGTTGACCTGGAACTCTAGCCCACTTTTCACTCCGCTGCTATCATACCTCTGCCCGTAGACGCCAACGGAATCTCCATCTTGGCCATCGCTACTCCAAGTGACGACAAAGCCCCCATCATTGAGGGGTGCTACGCTTGGGTTCAATTGGTAGCTTGTCGTGTAGGTGTTGACCTGGAACTCTAGCCCACTTTTCACTCCGCTGTTATCATACCTCTGTCCGTAGATGCCATAGGAATCTCCATCTTGGCCATCGCTTTCCCAAGTGACGACAAAGCCACCATCATTGAGGGGTGCTGCGCTTGGGTAGTTTTGGTCGCTTGTCGTGTAGGTGTTGATCTGGAACTCTAGCCCACTTTTCACGCCACTGCTGTCATACCTCTGCCCGTAGACGCCATAGAGATCTCCATCTTGGCCATTGCTGGACCAAGTGACGACAAAGCCACCATCATTGAGGGGCGCTACGCTTGGGTGCCTTTGCTGGCTTGTCGTGTAGGTGTTGACCTGGAACTCTACCCCACTTTTCACTCCGCTGCTAGCATACCTCTGCCCGTAGATGCCCAAGGAATCTCCATCTTGGCCAAAGCTTTCCCAAGTGACGACAATGCCCCCTTCATTGAGGGGTGCTACGCTTGGCTCCCTTTGGTAGTTTGTCGTGTAGGTGTTGACCTGGAATTCTAGCCCACTTTTCACTCCGCTGCTGTCATACCTCTGCCCGTAGATGCCCAAGGAATCTCCATCTTGGCCATTGCTGGACCAAGTGACGACAAAGCCCCCATCATTGAGGGGGGCTACGCTTGGGTACCTTTGGTAGCTTGTCGTGTAGGTATTGACCTGGAATTCTAGCCCACTTTTCACTCCGCTGCTGTCATACCTCTGCCCGTAGATGCCCAAGGAATCTCCATCTTGGCCATCGCTATTCCAAGTGACGACAAAGCCCCCATCATTAAGGGAAGTTACGCTTGGGGTGTATTGGTTGCTTGTCGTGTAGGTGTTGATCTGGAACTCTGAGCCTACAGCTTGCGCTTCTACTTTGGTCATCATTGTCAGAGCAAGACCTAAGGTTGGGTACTTGTAGAGAGCAAGTCCCGTAGCGACTTGGCTGTATCCTAAGAGTCTTCCTAATTCCATAGCTCCTGGTGCTACAGCAAGCATCCCTAGTACTACG
>JAAKFR010000194.1 GCA_011064985.1 Chlamydiota bacterium | reverse complement strand
TGCATTGGACAGAATTAGCTCTATGGGATTTCCATTAGAATCATACCTCTGCCCGTAGATACCATAGAAATCCCCATCTTGGCCATCGCTTCCCCAAGTGACGACAAAGCCCCCATCATTGAGAGGTGCTGCGCTTGGGCCCGATTGGCTGTTTGTCGTGTAGGTGTTGACCTGAAACTCTACCCCACTTTTCACTCCGCTGCTAGCATACCTCTGCCCATAGATACCATCGAAACTCCCATCCTGGCCATTGCTTCCCCAAGTGACGATAAAGCCCCCATCATTGAGGGGTGCTGCGCTTGGGCCCGATTGGCTGCTTGTCGTGTAGGTGTTGACCTGAAACTCTACCCCACTTTTCACTCCGCTGCTAGCATACCTCTGCCCGTAGATGCCAAAGACATCCCCATCTTGGCCATTGCTGTGCCAAGTGACGACAAAGCCTCCATCATTGAGGGGTGCTACGCTTGGGTATATTTGCTCACTTGTCGTGTAGGTGTTGATCTGGAACTCTACCCCACTTTTCACTCCGCTGCTATCATACCTCTGCCCGTAGATGCCATAGAGATCTCCATCTTGGCCATTGCTGTGCCAAGTGACGACAAAGCCTCCATCATTGAGAAGCGCTACGCTTGAGCTGCCTTGACCGCTCGTCGTGTAGGTGTTGACCTGGAACTCTACCCCACTTTTCACTCCGCTGCTATCATACCTCTGCCCGTAGATGCCCTCTTGACTCCCATCTTGGCCTGAGCTATTCCAAGCGACAACAAAGCCCCCATCATTGAGGGGTGCTGTGCTTTGGTCATTTTGCCCGCCTGCCGTATAGGTGTTGATCTGGAACTCTACCCCACTTTTCACTCCGCTGCTATCATACCTCTGCCCGTAGACACCATAGGAACTTCCATCTTGGCCATTGCTGTGCCAAGTGACGACAAAGCCTCCATCATTGAGGGGTGCTACGCTTGGGGAGTTTTGCCAGTTTGTCGTGTAGGTGTTGACCTGGAACTCTACCCCACTATTCACTCCGCTGCTAGCATACCTCTGCCCATAGACGCCATAGGAATCTCCATCTTGGCCAGTGCTTTGCCAAGTGACGACAAAGCCTCCATCATTGAGGGGTGCTACGCTTGGGTTCCCTTGGTCGCTTGTCGTGTAAGTGTTGACTTGGAACTCTGAGCCTACAGCTTGCGCTTCTACTTTGGTCATCATCGTCAGAGCAAAACCTAAGGTTGGGTACTTGTAGAGAGCAAGCCCCGTAGCGACTTGGCTGTATCCTAAGAGTCTTCCTAATTCCATAGCTCCTGGTGCTACAGCAAGCACCCCAAGTACTACGCCGGCCACTTTGGCTGTTTGAGGCTCTAGTCTACTCAAGTACTCCTCTTTGTTTACCTTCCGAACATTGGAGAAGATCCACCCCTTATCGACGAGATACTGCACTTTCTTCCCTGAGAGCTCCACCCAGGCTCCTCCTATCTCACGAGCAAGCGCTTTTCGTAAACTTCCACGGGTCTCGTATCTCTCAAACCCATTCTCACTTCTGTGGAGGAAATACGACTTCGTCTCTTCCACCACC
>JAAKFR010000193.1 GCA_011064985.1 Chlamydiota bacterium | reverse complement strand
CCATTGATAACGATGGGGTAGCTTACTTCGTAAACGATCATTTCTCCTGAAATAGTGATAGGCCCCGAAAAGCTCACCATATTGCTTGGTGAAGTTTGCTGCGTTGACTGCACCATCGAAGTCGGCGTTTTTCCACTTGGGGAAGTTGAAGATCCTCCCGATGAAGGAGAAGAGAGAGTAAAACCCACTTGGGTTTCTGTAGGAACATTGCTTGGTGTTGATAGGAGTGTCGATGTTGTGTTCGTTGCATTGGACAGAATTAGCTCTATGGGATTTCCATTAGAATTATACCTCTGCCCGTAGATGCCAGAGAAATCCCCATCTTGGCCATTGCTGTCCCAAGTGACGACAAAGCCCCCATCACTGAGGGGTGCTACGCTTGAGAGCTGTTGGTAGCTTGTGGTGTAGGTGTTGATCTGGAACTCTACCCCACTTTTCACTCCGTTGCTATCATACCTCTGCCCGTAGATGCCATAGGAATCCCCATCCTGGCCTAAGCTTTCCCAAGTGACGACAAAGCCCCCATCATTGAGGGGTGCTACGCTTGGATACCATTGGTCGCTTGTCGTGTAGGTGTTGACCTGGAACTCTACCCCACTTTTCACTCCGCTGCTAGCATACCTCTGCCCGTAGATGCCCCCCTGATCCCCATCTTGGCCATCGCTGTACCAAGTGACGACAAAGCCCCCATCATTGAGGGACGCTACGCTTGGATACCATTGGTAGCTTGTCGTGTAGGTGTTGATCTGGAACTCTACCCCACTTTTCACTCCGCTGCTATCATGCCTCTGCCCGAAGACACCATAGGAATCCCCATCTTGGCCATTGCTGTGCCAAGTGACGACAAAGCCACCATCATTGAGGGGTGCCGCGCTTGGGAAGTCTTGGCTGCCTGTCGTGTAGGTGTTGATCTGGAACTCTACCCCACTTTTCACTCCGCTGCTATCATACCTCTGCCCGTAGACGCCAAAGGAATCTCCATCTTGGCCAGAACTTCTCCAAGTGACGACAAAACCCCCATCATTGAGGGACGCTACGTTTGGTTCCCTTTGGTTGCTTGTCGTGTAGGTGTTGACCTGGAACTCTAGCCCACTTTTCACTCCGCTGCTATCATACCTCTGCCCGTAGACGCCATAGAAATCTCCATCTTGGTTAGAGCTTGCCCAAGTAACGACAAAGCCCCCATCATTGAGAGGCGCTGCGCTTGGGGCAAATTGGATGCTTGTCGTGTAGGTGTTGACCTGGAACTCTAGCCCACTTTTCACTCCGCTGCTATCATACCTCTGCCCGAAGACACCATAGGAATCTCCATCTTGGTCTAAGCTTTCCCAAGTGACAACAAAGCCACCATCATTGAGGGGCGCCGCGCTTGGGAAGTCTTGGCTGCCTGTCGTGTAGGTGTTTACTTGAAACTCTGAGCCTACAGCTTGCGCTTCTACTTTGGTCATCATCGTCAGAGCAAGACCTAAGGTTGGGTACTTGTAGAGGGCAAGCCCCGTAGCGACTTGGCTGTATCCTAAGAGTCTTCCTAATTCCATAGCTCCTGGTGCTACAGCAAGCATCCCTAGTACTACGCCGGCCAC
>JAAKFR010000192.1 GCA_011064985.1 Chlamydiota bacterium | reverse complement strand
TCCAACTGTTTGGCCATTGACAACGATGGGGTAGCTTACTTCGTAAACGATCATTTCTCCTGAAATAGTGATTGGTCCCGAAAAGCTCACCATATTGCTTGCTGAAGTTTGCTGCGTTGACTGCATCATCGAAGTCGGCATTTTTCCACTTGGGGAAGTTGAAGATCCTCCTAATGAAAGAGAAGAGGGAGTAGACCCCACTTGGGTTCCTATAGGAACACTGCTTGGTGTTGATAGGAGTGTCGATGTCGTGTTCGTTGCATTGGACAGAATTAGCTCTATGGGATTTCCATTAGAATCATACCTCTGCCCGTAGATGCCATAGAGATCCCCATCTTGGCCATTGCTTTCCCAAGTGACGACAAAGCCCCCATCATTGAGGGGCGCTACGCTTGGGAAGTCTTGGTCGCTTGTCGTGTAGGTGTTGACCTGAAACTCTACCCCACTTTTCACTCCGCTGCTATCATACCTCTGCCCGTAGACGCCATAGATATCCCCATCTTGGCTGAAGCTTTCCCAAGTGATAACAAAGCCACCATCATTGAGGGGTGCTACGCTTGGGTGCCTTTGGTCGCTTGTCGTGTAGGTGTTGACCTGGATCTCAACTCCACTTTTCACTCCGCTGCTATCATACCTCTGCCCGTAGACGCCATCGAAATACCCATCTTGGCCTGAGCTTTCCCAAGTGACGACAAAGCCACCATCATTGAGAAACGCTACGCTTGGGTACCTTTGGTCGCTTGTCGTGTAGGTGTTGACTTGGAACTCTACCCCACTTTTCACTCCGCTGCTATCATACCTCTGCCCGTAGACGCCATAGGAATCTCCATCTTGGCCTGAGCTTTCCCAAGTGACGATAAAGCCACCATCATTGAGGGGCGCTACGCTTGGAACAAATTGGTAGCTTGTCGTGTAGGTGTTGATCTGGAACTCTACCCCACTTTTCACGCCGCTGCTATCATACCTCTGCCCGTAGATGCCATCGAAATACCCATCTTGGCCATTGCTGGACCAAGTGACGACAAAGCCACCATCATTGAGGGGCGCCGCGCTTGGGTACCTTTGGTCGCTTGTCGTGTAGGTGTTGACTTGGAACTCTACCCCACTTTTCACTCCGCTGCTAGCATACCTCTGCCCGTAGACACCATGGGAATCTCCATCTTGGCCATTGCTGTGCCAAGTGACGACAAAGCCACCATCATTGAGGGGTGCCACGCTTGGATACCTTTGGTCGCTCGTGGTATAGGTGTTGACTTGGAACTCTACCCCATTTTTCACTCCGCTGCTAGCATACCTCTGCCCGTAGACGCCATAGAGATCCCCATCTTGGCCATTGCTTTCCCAAGTGACGACGAAGCCACCATCATTGAGGAGTGCCGCGCTTGGATCCCTTTGGTCGCCTGACGTGTAGGTGTTGACTTGGAACTCTGAGCCTACAGCTTGCGCTTCTACTTTGGTCATCATCGTCAGAGCAAGACCTAAAGTTGGGTACTTGTAGAGAGCAAGCCCCGTAGCGACTTGGCTGTATCCTAAGAGTCTTCCTAATTCCATAGCTCCTGGTGCTACAGCAAGCATCCCTAGCACTACGCCGGCCACTTTGGCTGCT
>JAAKFR010000191.1 GCA_011064985.1 Chlamydiota bacterium | reverse complement strand
ATCTTTTAAAGATGGACAGAAAGAAAGTAGCCGGGGCCTCCCCAATCATGAAGGAGCCCGGCGAAATCAAACTAGAGCTTACATCTTTTAAAGATGGACAGAAAGAAAGTAGCCGGGGCCTCCTAATCATTTCAGGTAGCTGGTAAAATCAAAAATTAGGTGGAAACCTTTACTTAATTTCCTTAAAATTTGTCCAATCAACCCCGACCACCATAGTCTTAGGGCAAAATTTATAGAAATCCAAAGGAAAGACCGATGATGATTTGCACCCAGACAACAATTGAGCTTGAGACACGAAACGGAACCTTCGTTTGCCAAGGAAAACAATTTACCTCGCAAGAGAAGGTGTATGAGTACCTAAGAAGCTCTTGTCTTTTTGATACAATCAAGGTGGTGGAAGAGACGAAGTCGTATTTCCTCCACAGAAGAGAGAATGGGTTTGAGCAGTATGAGACTCGTGGAAGTTTACGAAAAGCGCTTGCTCGCGAGATAGGAGGAGCCTGGGTGGAGCTCTCAGGGAAGAAGGTGCAGTATCTCGTCGATAAGGGGTGGATCTTCTCCTCGATTCGGAAGATAAGCAAAGAGGAATACTTGAGGAGACTAGAGCCTCAAGCAGCCAAAGTGGCCGGCGTAGTACTAGGGATGCTTGCTGTAGCACCAGGAGCTATGGAATTAGGAAGACTCTCAGGATACAGCCAAGTCGCTACGGGGCTTGCTCTCTACAAGTACCCAACCTTAGGTCTTGCTTTGACGATGATGACCAAAGTAGAAGCGCAAGCTGTAGGCTCAGAGTTCCAGGTCAACACCTACACGACAAGCGACCAAAGGAACCCAAGCGCGGCACCCCTCAATGATGGTGGCTTTGTCGTCACTTGGGAAAGCTCCGGCCAAGATGGAGATTCCTATGGCATCTACGGGCAGAGGTATGCTAGCAGCGGAGTGAAAAGTGGAGTAGAGTTCCAGATCAACACTTACACGACAAGCGACCAAGGGTACCCAAGCGTAGCGCCTCTCAATGATGGGGGCTTTGTCGTCACTTGGCACAGCTCTGGCCAAGATGGAGATTCCTATGGCATCTACGGGCAGAGGTATGAGAGTAGCGGCGTGAAAAATGGCGCAGAGTTCCAGGTCAACACCTACACGACAAGCATCCAAAGGGATCCAAGCGTAGCGCCTCTCAATGATGGGGGCTTTGTCGTCACTTGGGAAAGCTCCGGCCAAGATGGAGATTCCTATGGCGTTTACGGGCAGAAGTATGATAGCAGCGGAGTGAAAAGTGGGGTAGAGTTCCAGGTCAACACCTACACGACAAGCAACCAAAGGGACCCAAGCGCGGCGCCCCTCAATGATGGTGGCTTTGTCGTCACTTGGGAAAGCTCCGGCCAAGATGGAGATTCCTATGGGGTCTATGGGCAGAGGTATGCTAGCAGCGGAGCGAAAAGTGGGGCGGAGTTCCAGATCAACACCTACACGACAAACAACCAATCGGACCCAAGTGCGGCGCCCCTCAATGATGGTGGCTTTGTCGTCACTTGGGAAAGCTTAGCCCAAGATGGGGATGGTTATGGCATCTACGGGCAGAGGTATGACAGCAGCGGAGTGAAAAG
>JAAKFR010000190.1 GCA_011064985.1 Chlamydiota bacterium | reverse complement strand
ATGCGCAAACTCATGGGATATAGCCATCAAAAACTCCGCCAACTGTTGCCAGACACCTGGCTTGCCAACAAGCAGAACCCCAAATAGCCCTTCTAGTCAACATGGGTTCTTTTGACGCTTACGAGCTCTCGGGGAAGAAGGTGCGGTATTTCGTCGATAAGGGATGGATCTTCTCCAATGTCCAGAAGGTGAGCAAAGAGGAGTACTTGAGGAGACTAGAGCCTCAAGCAGCCAAAGTGGCCGGCGTAGTACTGGGGATGCTTGCTGTAGCACCAGGAGCTATGGAATTAGGAAGACTTTTAGGATACAGCCAAGTCGCTACGGGGTTCGCTCTCTACAAGTACCCAACCTTAGGTCTTGCTCTGACGATGATGACCAAAGTAGAAGCGCAAGCTGTAGGCTCAGAGTTCCAGGTCAACACCTACACGACAAGCGTCCAATGGTACCCAAGTGTAGCATCCCTCAATGATGGAGGCTTTGTTGTCACTTGGCAAAGCTTTGGCCAAGATGGGGGTGGCTATGGCGTCTACGGGCAGAGGTATGAGAGCAGCGGAGTGAAAAGTGGGGTAGAGTTCCAGGTCAACACCTACACGACAAGTTTCCAAATTGTCCCAAGCGTAGCACCCCTCAATGATGGTGGCTTTGTCGTCACTTGGTTCAGCAATGGCCAAGATGGAGATTCCTATGGGGTCTACGGGCAGAGGTATGACAGCAGCGGAGTGAAAAGTGGGGTAGAGTTCCAAGTCAATGCCTACACCACAAGCGACCAAAGCTATCCAAGCGTAGCACCCCTCAATGATGGTGGCTTTGTCGTCACTTGGGAAAGCAATGGCCAAGATGGAGATCTCGATGGGGTCTACGGGCAGAGGTATGATAGCAGCGGAGTGAAAAGTGGGGTAGAGTTCCAGGTCAACACCTACATGACAAACAACCAAGAGACCCCAAGCGTAGCATCCCTCAATGATGGGGGCTTTGTCGTCACTTGGGAAAGCTTTAACCAAGATGGGAATGGCGACGGCATCTACGGGCAGAGGTATGACAACAGCGGAGTGAAAAGTGGGGTAGAGTTCCAGGTCAACACCTACACCACAAGCAGCCAATGGAACCCAAGCGTAGCACCCCTCAATGATGGGGGCTTTGTCGTCACTTGGGAAAGCGTAGGCCAAGATGGAGATTCCTATGGGGTCTACGGGCAGAGGTATGATAGCAGCGGAGTGAAAAGTGGGGTAGAGTTCCAGGTCAACACCTACACGACAAGCGACCAATGGTACCCAAGCGTAGCGCCTCTCAATGATGGGGGTTTTGTCGTCACTTGGCACAGCGATGGCCAAGATGGGGATCTCTATGGTATCTACGGGCAGAGGTATGCTAGCAGCGGAGTGAAAAGTGGGCTAGAGTTCCAGGTCAACACCTACACCACAAGCGACCAAAGCTATCCAAGCGTAGCACCCCTCAATGATGGGGGCTTTGTCGTCACTTGGCAAAGCGATGGCCAAGATGGGGATCTCGGTGGCATCTACGGGCAGAGGTATGATTCTAATGGAAATCCCATAGAGCTAATTCTGTCCAATGCAACGAACACAACATCGACACTCCTATCAACACCAA
>JAAKFR010000019.1 GCA_011064985.1 Chlamydiota bacterium | reverse complement strand
CGTTTGTTGGTGGCAATCCGCATGTCAGAAACGGTCCGGTTCTTATTGTCGGTCAGAGCCTCCACGAGAATCCCGATCCCCCCATGTCCATAGATCTCGTAAGTAATCGCTTCAAAATCGGCCTGGTCAGCGCTGGAGGCTTTTTTGATATTTCTGTCGATATTGTCGTTGGGGACATTCGCCTGTTTTGCCTTCTGGATCGCTAGTCTAAGACGGGCATTCGATTTGGGGTCGGGGCCTCCCGTTTTTACCGCGCTGATGATCTCCTTAGCCATCTGAGAGAAAACCTTCCCCTTTTGGGCATCAGCCCGCTCTTTTTTGTGCTTGATATTTGCCCACTTACTATGTCCAGCCATGTGTTACTTCCTGAAAAAATGGTGTTTGTTTTGTTTCTCCCAAGCTCTCGCCTCTTCATACTGGGCAAACTCACGCTCTTTTTCGCGAAATTCAGACCCATGAAAACGGGTCCTCCCATACACATCGATTGTGGGAAGGACAACACTGTGTACCATCTCATGGTAGAGGACAAAAGAGACGAAAACCCTCGGGAAAAAGGGGTCGTCTAAAATCCGGTGCATCTTGACAAGCTGCATCCTCCCCACATATTGCCCGAAGGTGACCTGTCTCCGGTTATTCCTTCCATGCTCCCCATACCAGGTATACGAAAGAGAGAGCTTCCCCCCGAAATAGGTGTTGTTGACCTCGTCATAGAGCTCGGCCAGATTGTAGACCCTCCCATCCAAAACAACGCCCCTTGGATCTACTTGATCAGGAGCATCGTGGTTCTCGCTCTGGTCATGGATATACCTTTTGAGAACCTTGTCATGAGGGGAGTTTTTCCGATAACTCCCCCGAATATAAGCTGAAATGGCCTCTATCACCTCATCTGGAGCATCTAAAAACATCTTGTGGGCAGAAAGACGGACCCACCTTCCCCGTTTTTCAAGGACTCTGAGAACCGTCCTACGATTCTTGTTCACCTTCAAGTCGAGGTGGAGGGCCGATTTTTCCTCTAACTTCTCTCGAAAAGTGAGAAACGTCACAGGACCCTCTCCATGACAATCTTTCCGATGTACTCCCCATCTTCTTTCATGAAATGCTTTTGGAACCCACATTCTTTGAAACCAAAACGGTGATAGAGAGAGACCGCCCGATTCCCTTCATAGACTTCCAAATAGAGAACTTCGATCCCAAACGAATTCTTAGCAAGATGGATCAAATTGTTGAGCAAAATCGTTCCCACACCCTTTCCTCGGGCTTTTTCCGATACTACAATCGAAACCAAACACTGGTGGGCAATTTTCCGATACGGCATCAAACAAAGAGTGGCGAGCCCAACCGGCTCTCCATCCATTTTAGCCGTGAGACTACTCTTGTACTTTGAAAAACTGATCCAATGACGGACCGAATCATCGATCTCCCTTGGGTCGGCCATAGGAAACCCCTCCAACACACCCGGCTCTTCGAGCCAAGCCTTGAGATGGGGGGCATCCTCCTCTAATGTATAGCGAAGCTCCAAACCGGGAACTTCGGGAAACGGCTCTTTCTTCTCTTCATTCATATCAATTCACCCAAATTCTTTTAAAAAAGCAATGATGAAGTCATCTAAAAGTTCTCCATCCATCATTGCTTGGATATTTCCTGTTTCAAATGCAGTCCGCGTATCTTTGACGAGAGTATACGGCTGAAATACATAATTGCGCACCTGAGAACCCCAACCAATCTCTTTTTTCTCCCCTCCCATCGCGGCTAAACTCGCCTCTCTTGCTGCAACCTCCTTCTCATAGAGTTTGGAGCGGAGAAGCTTCATGCACGTCTCTCGATTCTGGATTTGACTCCTCTCGTTTTGACACGAAACGACGATACCACTTGGGGTATGGGTCATCCGTACAGCAGAATCGGTCACATTTATATGTTGCCCCCCTGCTCCAGAAGCTCGGAAAGTATCGACCCGGACATCTTGGGGAATAATTTCGATCTGGATATCATCGGTGATCTCAGGGGTCACATCTACAGAAGCAAAACTCGTATGACGTCGACTCCCTCTGTCAAAAGGAGAGATACGGACGAGTCTATGGACCCCCTTTTCTGCTTTCGTATATCCATAGGCAAAGGGGCCTGTGAACTTGAGGGTCAGACTTTTAATCCCAGCAACATCTCCCTCAACCCGGTCGATTACCTCAACTTTCCACCCCCGCTTCTCTGCCCATCTCCGGTACATTCTGCTGAGCATCTCGGCCCAATCGCACGCCTCAGTTCCGCCAGCTCCCGAGTTGAGACTCAAAAAGCAATTTTTAGGATCCATCTCACTGGAGAGCATCTTACGCACTTCCAGAGAAGAGAGGGCTTTTTCAATCTCTACAAGTTCTGAGGAGAGCTCTGCGAGGAGTGCCTCATCACCGAGCTCTTCAGCATCAGGAAAAAGACTCTCAACCCCCTCAAAACGGGTTTTGATCTCCTGGTGGGGGAGAGTCCAGCTCTTGAGTTCGTTGGCTTTAGAAATGGTCTCTTGAGCCTTGCCGGCATCCTCCCAAAAGGAAGGATTTTCCATCTTCTCTTGGAGTTTTTCTACTTGTCTCTGTTTCTCTTCGAGGTCAAAGATACCTCCACATGTGGAGGAGACGATTTTTGATGCTCTCGAATCTCTGCAGCTCTTCCTCTTTCATATAAAAACCTATCACTCGACAAACTTAAAGAACTTATGGTAGCCTTTGCTGGAAAAAAAGGCAATTTCTGATGACTCTTCTTACTCCTTTAGCCACCCTCTCATCCTACTCTGTCGGAATCGCAGCTACGACGACATGGACCACCTCAATGGCCACCACCATGAGCGTAGCGAAGGATTTTTTTGCTCAAATTTTTCTCCACCCGACAGACAACTTAATCGCTGTCGGGATCTTAGCAGTAATTGGGGGAGGGAGTATCGTCGGGCTCGCCTTTCTCCTTAAGCTGGTTGTAGAGAAGTTTTGTCCTGACCCAAGCAAAGAATGAAGCTCCTTTTCTCCTTTCGGTAGGTCCAAACCGAGTTGGCCACCTCTTTTGCGATCTCGATCTCCCCTGAGGCATTCTGTGTAACCACCCAACGCTCCCCATCTGGAACCACGATTTTCTGGCTCCCGCAAAATGTAACCCCTTCGATCAAAAGCTCGCTTCTTCCAAGTAAGACCAACTCAAGAGCCTCTCTCCTTTCGATCCGATTTTTCCAATACGTTGTGATAGTCTCACGATCAATCCCAAGATTCTCGACTCGAACACCACGTAAAATACACTTCCCTGTCTCCTGCCCGTAGGCAATCACTCCATCTCTTTTTTCCCCTAAAATATTCTCAGCTCTGATGAGCAAACTCCCTGAAAGAGAGAGTGACTCTACGATACAATCGGCAATCTCAAGCTGCAGCTCACTTCCCCACTTCCAATCTCCCCAACGAATTTTCTGTTCGATGATCTCATAGAGCGGACCGAGGGCAGGGTGGTAGAGAAATAAAGTAGATGGCCCCTTCTCCAGATACTCCTTCTCACTCGAAAAAGGGGGAAGGGTTACCCCGCAATGGTCTTCAAGGAGAGCATAACTATTTGCCATTTGGTCGTAGAAAGCCCCCTCAGGAGTTTCTAGAAGGGTATTTCCAGGAAGATATGTACGCTTAGCAACAGAGATTGTTTCACGCCGCTTATTGAAGGTCAGAAAGGTATGTTCAGCTGCAAGCCCGTCACTCACATTTTGCATCATACACTCCAAGCGCCCCCCCTTTTGCTTTCGTATTTTGCCACCATCTCCTACACACTCCACCTCATTTTTTACGTTCAACACAAGCTCTGGAAGAGGAGCCTTCTCTATATGCGGGAGAAGCTTAGAGAGATTGGCAAAGAGGAGATTGGTGTTGGTGGGATAAGGAGAAAATCCAGTAGCCGTCGGGAGATCTTCAATCCCATAGTGAGCCATGTCAGTATACTCAATGTTCGACAGAGAATACTTCTCCCCCTCTTGCTTCAACACAAGGAGCCCCTCAGCAGCATTTGGAAGCCTATCACATGAAGCAAATCCAAATGTTTTCTCCTCCCCAACACCTGTGCCCATAAATCCGAGCAGCCCCCTTCCCGTTCCTCCGATTGGATTGTTGATTTGCCTGATCAAAAGATATTTTTTTTCAAGACCCCTCAACCAGTCGAATACTTGCTCTTCTGAGGCCGCCTTCCAAAGAGCCCCATGCCCTCCGGGTTGAAGAAGGAGTTTCCCTCTTTTTTCCCAAAGCCACTCCCCTTCTTCCGAAACAACAGGAACTGAAGGTTGGGTAAAGAGGCGGAAGCTTTCGGGCTTACGTCCAAACCAGTTTTTTTCCTCACAAAGAGCCTCGATTCTCTTGTGATTCTCGTTTTCGTGCGAAGTCATCATCGCGATTGGAATCGTTGTCGTCTTGCCATACAGGCGAAAGTAGAGAAATTCTTTCCCTTGCACATCGCGGACAAGCTCTTCAAGCAGGCTCCTGCCACAATAGGGGAGAGTAGCAGCAGGGAGAGGGTCTCCCGACACACTTTTCAGCCCAAGCCTCGAGCCAAGCCCTCCTATGGGGTAAACCTCTGCAAAAAAGGGTAGAGAGGCAATTCCCCTCTCTACTCTATCTCCCACCTGATCCCAAGAATGGGAGAGATCGATTCCTTTTGGACGAGAGAAGGAGCTGCTTTGAAAAGAAGATTTTTTATCCAAACAGGCAAACACCTTAGCTTGGTATCCAACAATTCCTCCTAAGCTCACAAAAAAACGGTCAACCTCTATAAGGTCTTCCAAAACCCCTTCAAGATCTTCTGGCAAGAGAGAACCCTCTTGCCCGATCACCACCAAAGAGAAGAGGGCATTTTGTGCTGATAGGGGTAAAGAATCGACTGAAATACAACTGAGAAGACCTTCTCGAAGGGATTTTTTCACATTCTCCTCTCCTAAGAGAAGAGCGCGTCTCTCCTCCTCATTTTTTGCCCTTTGCAGGGAGAGAGCGAGATCCGAAAATTTTTGGATATCAGTAGGATTCGACATAAGCAAAAGAAAGATAAATTACAAACACCTTAAAATCAACAAGTTGAAAAACTCCACCTCTCGGTCGCTCGATTTTGTTTTGACGAGAAACCCTCAGGCAGGATAAAAGAATTGGATCGCAGAGTAAACTTTTTTCCAAGAACTCAGATTAAATAGCCCCTCAAAAGAGGGAGCTACACAAAACGAGCCCAAAACTGTTAGGAGTACATCATGGCAACAAAGAAGAAGAATAGCGCATTCATGGCACCGGTCAACTACAGCGACGACCTAAAAGCTGTTGTAGGAGCAGGCCCCCTTCCACGCACAGAGATCATCAAAAAACTCTGGGCCTATATCAAAAAAAATAACTGCCAAGATCCTGTAAAAAAGCGCAACATCATTCCTGATGATAAACTCGCGAAAATTTTTGGGAGCAAAAATCCCATCGATATGTTCCAAATGACTAAAAAAGTCTCCGAACACATCAAAAAATAACTCCCTTTTCGCCTCTTGCATGGTGGATGCTATGCAAGAGGCTTTTAGCGTCTTCTTCACCACCCCAACATCCTTGTGTGATTTCAAGCCTTTAAGCCATTAGTGCTTGGCGGCTTCCTAACTCTTGTCTTCTAAGGCTCTCGTATTCGTAAGCCCCCTTCGCGCCTCTTCGCGGTCTTTGTGGCAAAGAAAGGGTTTTTCTTGTATCCTAGGGGGGTGTCTTACGTCATAGATTTTCTTAGTGTTGCTTCTATTGTAGGGATTTGGCCCCGGTTTATTGAACCCCGTTTATTGAAGGAGACGACTCTCGACTGGCCCTTAGAAGAGCGGCATGCTCACCTTGACGGGCTCACGATCGCCCACCTGACAGATCTCCACTTCCACAAAGGGGTCTCTCAGAAATTTCTAGATAAAATTCTCCGTAAAATCCATCGCGCATCTCCCGATCTAATCCTCTTTACGGGAGATTTCCTCTGCTATGCGCAGTTAGATGAGGGGGAGCGGCTAAAGAAATTTCTCCAGCAATTAGAGGCTCCTCTCGGCTCGTTTTGTTCACTTGGGAATCACGACTATGCCTCCTACATCAGCCGCAATAAAGAGGGCGTTTATGACCTTCTCCCTCCACCAAATCCCCTTAAAGGGGTATTACGTGGGGTAAAAATCCTCTTCTCAACCCCATCCATTAGCTATAGCGTCTCAGATCGAGCCAAAGCTGTAGGCCTCAATGAGCCTCTTTGCTCCCTTCTAGACAAAACCCCCTTCACCTTGCTAGAGAACACCACTACTACTCTCCCAAAAGGACTCAATATCACCGGCCTTGGAGATCTCGCTCTCGGAAGATGCTCTCCTGAGATTGCTTTTGCGAACTACGATCCAAATCACCCTGGCCTAGTCCTTTCTCACAACCCCGATTCCACCCCCTCTCTTCTCAACTATCCAGGAGATTGGATTTTAGCCGGCCACACCCACGGAGAGCAGATCCACCTCCCTTGGCCGAAGTGGGGACGGAAACTCTCACAAAAACTTACCCTTCTACAAAATAGGGAATACACGAGAGGTCTTTTTGATCTTGGGGGGAAAAAACTCTATGTAAACCGTGGACTTGGTGGACACAAGCCGTTCCGTTTCTGTTCCCCCCCTGAAATCTGTTTCATTAAGGCTAGAAAATGAACCATTTTCGGTATCTGATCCATCTTGCGTATGAGGGAACCTGCTACTGTGGGTGGCAGATCCAGCCAAATGGCCTCTCGATCCAACAGCTGATTGAGGAGGTGCTTGAAACTCTTTTCTCAAAAAAAATCCGCTTATTTGGAGCCGGGAGAACCGATGCAGGGGTCCATGCAACACGGCAATCGGCCCATTTCACTCTAGAGAGAAGGGAAGAGCCCTCCCGTATTCTGAGAGCGTTGAATGGACAACTCCCCTCCGATATTCGGCTCCTTTCCTGCCTACCTGTTCCCGAAACCTTCCACGCCCAGTTTTCGGCTATCCAAAAAGAGTACCACTACCATATTTGGCAAGACCGCTTTGTAGACCCCTTCTCCCGCCACTACCGCTACCACTTCCCCTACCCACTTTCCCTCCCTCTTCTCGAAAAAGGGGCCAAATTCATGACCGGCAGGCACGACTTTACCTCCTTCACCAACCGAGGGAGCTCGGTCAAATCGACCGTACGGACAATCCACCGGATCGAATGCATCCCCCAAGAGGGAGGCTTTCGTCTCGAATTTGAAGGAGAAGGGTTTCTCTACAAAATGGTACGGAATCTCGTGGGGACGTTGCTAGAGGTAGGAAGAGGAAAAAGAGCCCTTGAGGATATCCCATCTCTTCTTGAGGCAAAAGACCGAAGGTGTACGGGAATGGCAGCTCCCGCTAAGGGGCTATTCCTACACAGAGTCGATTACCCATCCCATTTTTTTGTAAGAGAGGAGAAGGAAGAAGAGACCGTGACCCCTTTGCTTGTAAAAGAGGCTGCCTCCTCTCTAGAAATGAGCTCTGAAAGTAGTACAGATTTAGCGCCTGATCCAATAAGAGCCTTGAGCCCCCTTGGAGAATCCTCAAATCCGATCACCTGATCACCCTCTTTTCCATAGAGCTCGATCGCTTTCAGGTAACATTCAGAGGATGGTTTTGGTTCCGAGTAGTCTTCACGGGTCAACCAGCAAGGGATCGACTTGAGGGGAGGTAGCATCTCACGGATTGCATCGACCTGAGTCTTCGCTGAATGGGTGACAACACACCGCTTTTTCCCTTTTTCAGCCAATTGTTCGAGAAGGCCCTCTACTCCCGGCATCAACTCCACTCCCTGCTCCTCAAACAGCTCGGTATAAGCTCGCTTTTTCTCCTCGTACAGCACTCTCCAATCGGGCTCTTGCTGATGTAAATCGGGAAATTCCTTGTAGACAACTTCCTGCAAAGCAGTTGCGCTGTACATCGCATGGGAAAGGTATTTTTCCATACTCCATGGCAGGGGATACCCCCGCTTTTCACACATCCTCTTATAAGCCAAATAGTGGAGCTTCTCAGTATTCACAAGAATCCCGTCGAAATCAAAAAGGAAAAGGTGGTATTTTTCAATCCAATGCATGCGAGCAAGTATACACGACACCTCCTTTTTTGCCTGCTTGGGCTCGCCTCGTGCAAGGAGAAGCCCGATCTTCAGGGCGAGTATCTCTTCCGAAAAAGCGAAGAATATTTTTACTCCTTTCCCACCCCCGCTCCCTCCTCTAACCATGGGGAAGAGGAAAAAGTTCCTAAAATCACAAAAGAACACTTCCGATGTAAAGGGAGCCTCCTCCACCCGGTGACAAAATTCGAAAGGGAAGGGAGACAGACCCTCTACTACCGCGATTGTCTCGGAAAAGAGTTTCACAGCCTTCCTCTTCGAGATAACAAAGAGTCTATCTATCCCTGCCTCCTCGAAATCCTCAACTTCCTCCAGGAAAAGACGGAGAAAAAAGTCGTCATCACATCAGGTCACAGGTGTCCTGCCCACAACTCCTACTGCGACCCCTCCCCTTACGAGTGGGGCTCTAAGCATATGATCGGAGCTGAAGTCGATTTCTATATCGAGGGGATGGAGGAGAGCCCACAAGAGGTCCTCTCCCTCATCGAATCGTACTACCAAGAGACCCCCCCCTTCTCAGAAAAGAAGGAATTTTCCTATTTTACAACCTTTGACCGAGGAAATCTCAATGTCTCCACCCCTCCCCGATTGAACAAAGAGATCTTTGTAAAGCTCTACCTCCCCCACGAGGGACGCAACCGAGACACCATACACTCCCACCCCTACCTCGGGATCCAAGTCCGCTGGGACCGAGATCTAGACAAGCGGGTCACCCTCACGAAAGAACAATCCCAAAACTTCTATAGAGCAATCTAAATGGGTGTAACCCAAATCAGTTAAAAAACCCAAGACTCTGGTCTTCAGACACAAGCATACCAGGCTCTTGCATGCCCCCTACTTTGTGCCTGAGGATGGGAACTTGGGTTAAGTCTGTAAATAGAACCCCCTAGCTCAACTGAGTAAGGTTATCGATATAAGCTCCACTTTTAATTGCACCCCCCTTGCATAAAGGATTGGCGGCAAAAAGGGGGGGTGGAGTACAATTTTGGAACTTTGCCGATGTGGCGGAACTGGTAGACGCGGTAGACTCAAAATCTACTTCTGCTCGCAGAGTGTCGGTTCGAGTCCGACCGTCGGCATTTTGGGCCTGTTGGAAAACTCAAGTTGAGAAGAGTCTCATTTTATCTTTATATAGCAGTTTTAGGGCAGAAGAGACGCTGCATACGAGGCTTGACGTACATCGCCACCTTGTTTGCAAGCACGGAGAGGGGGCAACTGAGGATTGCCCCACCGGCGAGAAGGGAGGGGAGATTCTGGGCTCCGATTCCAGCCAGTAGCAAGCCTCCTCCCACCATAACAAGGGTAGCCAAACCTGAAATTCCACGCATATTCATAAGACACAAGTATATTATTTACAAGCACTTACTGTCAATATAAAAGTTTATATTCCCTCTTTTACGCAAGCTTTTGGGATTGGCTCAGATAATCCTTGCTTTTTCTCGAGTTTTTTTTATAGATAAGGGGTATGAGTGAACACCGATTCCTAGAACTTTTGCAGCAGAAGAAGGGATTTTTCGAAGTTGTTCTTGAGCTAACGCAAGAGGAAGGGAATCTGCCTATTAAAGAGTGGCTTTCGGTTCTTGAGCAGAAAAAAATTCTCCTCTCATGCATCGAAGAGGTCGACGAGAAACTCGAACCCTTTCAGGCAGCCTATCCCATTCTTCCACAAGAGATTGGTGACGAGCTTTCGACTATCCGGAAAGTCGTCCAAGAAATCCTCCATATCGATGAGAAAAACCAAGAAATGAGGAAAAAGGAGCTGAGATTCTATGCCTGAGCTTACCTCTTTTTCCCAATTCACCAAACAGAGCGCGCGTCTGGAGCGTGCCTACGAAGAGTTGAAAGAACAGATAGCAAAGCTCAAAACAAACCTCACTTCATCAAGGCAAACCCTCGAACAAATCGTCACTCATATGTCTGATGGTCTGATTTTCGTCACTCTTGAGGGAGTGGTTTCCCTGTTCAATGGAGCTGCTGCCAATCTAACCGGGTGCACGCAAGATGAGGTGCTCGGTTCTCCCTTTTGGAACTGCTTCTCAGACGAACTCTTCGGCTTTTCCCTAAGAGAGGCCCTCCATTCTCATAAGCCCTCGCGAAGAATGATTCTCACCCTATCAGATGAGAAGCAAAGCCGGGATCTTGAAGTGACTTTCTCCTCGATCCCTGATAAAGGGGTCCTCCTCCTCTTAAGAGATCGGACTGAAATCGAAACTCTAGAAAGGAGTTTGCGCCACGATGAGAAACTCCGAGATCTTGGAGAGATGGCAGCCACTTTAGCCCACGAGATCCGTAATCCCCTAGGGGGAATTGAGGGATTTGCCGCCCTGCTCAAGCAAGATTTGCGCTCCCCCAAACAACTCAGGATGATTGAGGCAATCCAAGAAGGAACAAAAAGTGTAAATAGGCTCGTCTCCCAAGTTCTCTCCTATGCCCACCCTCTTACCCTCCACTTCACCCCTGTAGATTTAGTAGAGTTGCTTGAGCAAACCGTTGTTTTGGCGAACCAGGCTCGCTTCCCTTGCACCTTCACCACGAGCCTAGACTCCTTTCCCCTCTCTTGCGACCGGAATCGCCTTTTATGCACCTTTTTGAGTCTCATCCGAAATGGAATTGAAGCTGGAAGCCCCCAGGTAACAATCTCCTTGGACAAGGGAGGAACCGTAACCATTCAAGACAAAGGAAAGGGTATCTCCCCCTCTCTTTTTGAAAAAATCTTCACCCCCTTTTTCACCACCAAAACTAAAGGGACAGGTCTCGGTCTTGCTGAGGCAAAAAAAGTAATCGAGGCGCACGGGGGAAAGCTCTCGATTACGTCTCAAGAGAACAAAGGAACCGAGGTAGTGATCCAATGGGAATAGAATCGATTTTAGTCGTCGATGATGAACCTCTTATGAGGGAATTTTTAGGGGAAGCTCTTAAAAGAAGCGGATACCAGGTAGATCTTGCTGAAAATGGGAAAGCAGCACTGCAGACATGCAAGAAAAAGACCTTCGACCTTGTGATCACCGACCTCAAAATGCCCGACCTAACAGGAATCGCTCTACTCGAAAAAATTAAGGAGAGATCTCCTTCTACTCTAGGCCTTGTGATGACAGCCCATGGGACCATTGAAACAGCTGTTGAAGCGATGAAAAAAGGGGCCTTTCACTACTTGCTAAAACCCTTTACCCCAGATGCTCTTGAAGCTCTTTTGAAAAAAGCAGAAGAGCACCAAAACCTCATGCGAGAAAACTCCTATCTCCGTGAAGAGGTCTCATCGGCGAGGATTCCGACGCAATTCATCGCAACAAGCCCCGCCATGAAAAAGATCTTTCAAGAAGCGATCCAAATCGCAAAAAGCTCCGCAAGAGTCTTGATCCATGGAGAATCGGGAACAGGAAAAGAGGTTGTTGCTGCTACGATCCATGCCCACTCGTTAAGAGCGCAAAAACCGTATATCCGGGTCAACTGCGCCGCAGTCCCTGATACCCTGATCGAATCAGAATTTTTTGGACATGAAAAAGGGGCTTTCACTGGAGCAAACAGTAGACGAGAGGGTCGGTTTGAACTGGCTCATGAAGGGACCCTCCTTCTCGATGAAGTTACCGAAATTCCCATCACTCTCCAACCCAAACTGCTCAGAGTGATACAAGAGCAGGAATTTGAGCGAGTGGGCGGGAGCCGATCGATCTCAGTCGACGTCCGATTGATCTCGACATCCAACCGGAACCTCCAAGAGGCAATCTCTGAAAAACTCTTCCGGGAAGACCTCTACTACCGACTCAATGTTGTCCCTATCCACCTCCCTCCACTAAGAGAGAGGAGAGAAGATCTCCTCCCCCTTGCCAACTATTTTCTGGAAAAATTCTGTACAGAAAATGGGAGTCCGGTAAAAAAACTCTCCAAACAATCTCAAAAGAAAATTCTAGATTACCACTGGCCCGGGAACATCCGAGAGCTCGCAAACATGATGGAACGAGTGGTCGTTCTCAATTATGGCCCCGAGGTCGAGCCCAACCATTTTTCTCTCGATTAGAATTTACTTTTTCTTTATTATTTTTGACATGAATATCAATCCATGTTCCCATGCCTTCAGAGGGATAGTACGAGGGGCTCAAGCAGGAGCCGCTTATACAGGGATGGCTCTTACTGTCCTTCTGGTGGCGACTGCCGTATTAGGACTATTTGCTGGGGATGTCCTTATTGTTTACCACTATGCCCGCGACAACCTCGTGAATCTCGTTTGGGCAGTTCCGCTAGGGTTGGGATTCATGGCTCTCGATCTCTATTTCTCCTTTCTCATCAGAAATGCAAGTAGGATCCCTATGCGTGCCCTTCACCAATTTGCACAGAATGGTTGCGATGGGATGCACCGCCACTTCTCTCAGGTCTCTACCAACGTAGAATAAGGAGGGAGGTTAACAGCAAAAGTAGCCTCTTCTTCCTGCACATTTGCAATCCAAATCTCCTTCTCATTACAAAGCCCGATATAAGGCGCCTGGACAAAGGTGTTGTATCCTAAAACCTGGTGGATTTTATTGGGAGTAAGAGGGATCGCTTTACACTCGATGAGGAGGAGGGGGAGGAAGCTCTTCTTTTGGTAAACGAGAATGTCGAGTCGCCGTTTGGGAGCCTGCTGTTTTTGCTGGGGAGAGAGGTGAGGGAGAGTTGAGAGCTCCTTTTCAAGGGCGATAAGAGACTTTGGGTAGCCGAGGTTCTGGACCATGTGGTGGAGGAGGTTTTGACGGATAATCTCTTCAGGTGTTGCCTCAACCCATTTCTTCCTAATCTCGTCGTAGATCTTAGCTTTTTCTTTCATGAGGGTGTGATGAAGGAGCTCTTGGGCAGTCTATTTTTGGACGTCGATGATCCCGTAGTTCCCATCTTCTCGACGGTAGATCACCTTCAGCTTCTGGTCCTCTTCTCCCGTGTAGACAAGGAAAGAATCTTCTGAGAGCTCCATTTTCATGATCGCTTCGTCTTGAGCCAAGGTTTTAAGAGCAAAAATCTCACGACTTACCACCTCGTGGGGACGGAGCTCCTGCTCGATCTGCTGCAGGTTCTCCTCTTCGATCTGGTCGTTGATCTCGTCGAGAAGAGAGATCCTCTGGATCACATTCACATTTACATCGATATCACGGAGGCCAGGAGCCTTGTGTTCATGAAGGCGGGCTGTATACCGACGGAGCTTCGCTTCCAAGTGTTCAACAGCCTGGTCGATAGAAGCGTACATATTTTCTGTCCGACCTGAGACTTTGATTTTGTTATTGTTTACATTGAGGACAAAGTCGACCGAATGCATCAACTTCTGGATGTCCATGATGATCGTTACATCGACGATATTAACCCCAAATCGATCGACCTTAGTGAGTTTATTCACCGCATACGACTTCATAGGCTCGGTCACATCGATATGCCGGCCAATCACATGTACAGGATACTCCTTATCTGCAAATTTCGCTTTCACTTGTGCTTTGCTCTGTTCACCCATCCTTTACCTCAAGTAAGAAATTGAACGCACCGAAGAGGACTCGAACCTCTAACCACCTGGTTCGAAGCCAGGTACTCTATCCGATTGAGCTATCGGTGCAAGAGACTGGAGTGTAGCAAACCAAATCAGTTGACCTCAAGGAAAAACTAGGGCATGATGTTCAACGTGAGTCGCACTATTTACCAGATCGAAGGGATTGTAGTTGAAGCCCTTCCCTTTAAAGAGCGCGACTACATCCTCACCCTCTTTACTCCGGGTGGTCTTTTTAAGCTCTATGCCAAGGGGCGAAAAAACCAGTATAACCCTCTCACCTCTCCCCTTACACGAGGAGAATACCTCTATCTAGAAGGAAAAAAAGATCTCCACCTCTTCCAAGAGGGATCTATCCTCTCCCAAAACCTCAAACTCCGCGATCGATACGAGAACTTAGAGGCTGCCGAAAAGCTCAAACAAGCCATTCTCCAATCACAATGGCCCGGAAAGCCCTCCCCCCTCCTTTATACCCTCTTCTCCCGCTTCCTCGAACTTCTCCCCTCTTGCACCACCCATGAGAGTGTACTAGCCGTTTTCTATCTGAAAACCCTCAAACACGAAGGGATCTTCCAAATAGAACCTCTTTGCTCGGCGTGTGAAAAAAAAGGAGGCTTCAGGGAGGGAGGAGAGAGCTACTGCGAAAAACACGCCTCTCCCATAGCCCTCCCCTTCTCAGAAGAGGAGCAGAACCATCTGCAAAAAAGTTGGGAAATACGCTCCTTACAAGAAAGCGCAAATCTTCGATTCCCCCCCCCTTTTTGCAAGAAGGTAGAGACTCTTTTCTCTCAGATTTTTAGCTTCGGATAGAACCTGTGACCATATTTGTGTAGCCTGACCCGCATAGTGAGGTAGTAAACTTATCAGCTCGACTACTTGGACTTGGATAGATATGGACCTCGTAGTTGGGATCATTTTTGACATAGTAGAAACGATACCCAGTCAATTGGGAGTCGAATTTGAACGCACGACCGGATCTCTTGGTAAGACCATCAAACGGCTTCTCGATCTCTTTGAGTTTTGCATTGGACTCTTTGACGAATGTGCAGCGCTGTTTGACGGAGAAGACAAAGAACATGATGTCTAGAGATGCCCCAACTGAACCGATCACAAGAGTCGAGACGGCAAAATCGTACCCGACAGATCCCTGCGTGCTGTTCATATAGGCAAGGGCGCCGATTGCGATCAAAAGGGTAGCAAAAGCCACAACAGACACCATCCCAATCACTCGCTCCTTCTGGAAGTAACCGTGGCGGTGATAAACCTCGTAACCAGAATCTGTTTGGGGGATAGATTTCATATACAGGCATTATAAAGAAATTGCTAAATTTTAGGCAATCGGAAAAGGGTGCCGGCATTGTCCCGGGTTTGCTTAGCAATTTTTTCAATCGGGATTTGCCTCAAGTCGGCAAGAAACTGGGCTGTCGAGCGGAGATAGGCTGGCTCGTTCTGCTTCCCTCTGTAAGGGTCTGGGCTTAAATAGGGAGAGTCGGTCTCGATCAGGAGCTGCTCTAGGGGAACAAGCCGCCCCACCTCTTGCAACTCAATACTTTTTTTAAATGTCACGATCCCACTCAACGAGAGGTACCACCCCCGATCGAGCACCTCCTTGGCCTCCTCCACATTACCAGTAAAGCAATGGAGGACCCCTGGAGCATGCTTTCCATCAACAACATACTCCTCATCCAAAATCCGGAAGAAATCGGCAAACGCATCACGACAGTGGATCACAACAGGGAGATCGCACTCGAGCGCCAAGCGGAGGTAGCGGCGCAAAAACTCCTGCTGCAGAGGTGCTGTTTCGACATAGTAGTAGTAATCAAGTCCCGTCTCGCCAACTGCAACGAGCTCCCCTTTTTTTGCCGCATGAGCAATCGCTTCAAAATCTTTCTCTCCCAGCTTTTCTACATCATGAGGAGTGGTCGCTGCGACATTGTAGATCCAGGGGTGTTCTTGCCTGAGAGCTTTTCCCCGTTCGAGTTCTTCGGACGTTGTGCAGATATTCACGATCGCCTCGATCTCAGCCTCTTTTGCTCTCTCAAGAAGTGAGCTCACTTGTGGAAAAAGCGCCTCACCTGTCAGGTGGGCATGTGAATCGATCAATCTCATCAATCGGCAAAGACGGTAGTTCTTGGAGTCTGCAGCTTCCCTACATACTCCTTAACCGTTTTAGCCGATAGATTTTGGGGGAGGATATAGGGAGCACTCCCCGATTCTCCTGGATAGAGGACATAGACCGGAACTCCGGTTCGTCCCATCTTCTCGAGCTCTTTTGTGATGACAGGGTCTTTCTTCGTCCAATCAGCAATCATTGGCACAATCCCTTTTTCAGCAAAGGCCTTTTCCACCTCAGACGAGTGGAGAATGACTTTATTCGCCTGGCAGATCAAACACCATTTTGCCGTGAAATCGACAAAAACAGGGACCCCCTTGGCTTGGAGCTCTTCCACCCGCTCAGGAGAGTAGGCCTCCCTCCCTTCATCAGCCACGAGTTGGGTCCCCCCAGATGGACTTCCCATCTCTTTGAAGTTTTTAGCCGTGAGGATCGCAGCGCTCCCACTGACGAATAAAATCACACCTGCAAGGATTGTTGCAATCCATCTGGTTGTCTTTTTACGAGTGGGGTTTGTCCATCTACCAAAGACCCAAGCACCGATCGCCATGACAAGGAAAGAGGCGAGAAGTAGAAAGATCGCCATTTGATCGGTTTGCGCCCCGAAAACCCAGAGAAGCCAAACAACTGTCGCCATCATCAAAAAGCCCATGAGCTGTTTGAATACAATCATCCAATCCCCAGGTTTTGGCAAGAAGCGGACCATCTTGGGAAAAGCGGAAAAAAGGAGGTACGGGAAGGCCATTCCCAGCCCCATTGAGGTAAAAATCGCAAGAGCTTGCACCGGAGGAAGGGTCATCGCAAATCCAAGGGCCGGCCCAAGAAGTGGACCGGTACAAGGAGTCGCAACAAGGGTTGCTAAAACCCCACTCATAAACGAGCCTCCTAGAGGTGATTCAGCAGAAGATGAGGTTTTACTTCCAAGAGAGATGAGTGAAGTTCCGAATTCAAAAACTCCAAACAGACTCAAACCAAGAAGGAAGAGAATTGAGGCCAATATGGCGACAAAGACCGGCTCCTGGAGCTGAAATCCCCAGCCGACCCCCTCTCCATAGGCGCGGAGAATCAAAAGTCCTCCAGATAAAATCCAAAATGAGACCAAAACTCCGAGTGAAAAAACCACACCATGTTGAAAGATCACACTCCGTCTCTGGTGGGCCATTTTCACAAAGCCAAAAATCTTCAAGGCAATCACCGGAAGAACGCAAGGCATGACGTTGAGAATAAGCCCGCCGGCAAAAGCAAGCCCAAGTGCAACAGCCACGCTCGACACCCCATCTGTAGCTACCGGAGCTACCGATTCTACTTCGTTGAGATTTGAGTCGACCTGAATCGCCCGCGTTACACCCCCCTTTTCAGAGATAATCAAAACCCCTTTGACTTGTTCTAAGGAGGCTTCAGGGTGAGCCTTTTTCACGTTGAGAGAGAGCTTCTCCCCTTTTTTATCCCAATTTTGTGGAGCGCTGTAATCGACGACTTCTCCCTCTTCAGGGATAAAGAGAAGCGATTCGATCTCCCCAAAGGAGTCTGCTCCTGCCTGAAATTGGAGGAGAATATGGTCTTTTTGGTCCTGGACCGCAAGATCCCCTTTCTTCTGCTCGAGTTTTTGGGGCAAGGCCTCTTTAGCCTCCGCAAAGAGAGTCGCGGAACTTTGATTTGCCGTAGGAACCGCATCGCTTGTCGGCATAGCAAGGGAGGCAGAGATCCCCCCTGGGACACAAGAGTCTTTACAGGCGAGCCAATTGATATCGGCTTTCAGCTCGATTTTTTCATCAGCAGGCAAGCTCTTTGGCGGGGTAATTTCCGATAAGAGAAGAACCGTTCCGGTATACCCAAAGGCGACAAGTGATTCATTATCGAGCTTTTCTGGATAAGGCCATTGGATCGGACCAGCGGTAAACCCTTCAGGTAGATCCCACTCGACTTGCGTTGGAAATCCAGAGTCTCCCGGATTCATCCAATATGTATCCCAACCATCTGCCATTTGGAGCTCAACGCCGACCAAAAAGGGGCGACCCGGTTGGATCGACTCTTCTTCAGCAATGAGCTTGGCTTTAACAGGTTCATTTTCAGAGGCAAGCATTTCTGCTTGCACAAGAGGCTGCTCTTGTGCTTGGATGGAAGGTGGACAAACGACAAGCAAGGCGCTAATGGACAATCCCCATCGCAAAAAGGAAAAAAAGGATTTCTTCACATCTCCCCCCGGTTATTTGAAGATTCTTAAGAAGTGCAGCAGTATAAACCTAAATACACACCTTTGTAAAGATTTAAAAAATGAACCTCTTTTTACTAACCAACCCACTCCTTGAAGCCTACAGCGGAGCTGACCCGTTTGGCAAAGGAATTTTTCTCAGTCTCCTCCTCCTATCGATTGGAACGTGGATCGTTTTTTTACAGAAATTTCTTTCACAAAAACACGCAAGAGCAAAGGGGCGACAATTGATCACCACCTTTGAAAAAAAGCGTCACCACCCTCTTGGTTTAGAAACCTCAACACTCAATCATCCTTATGCCTCCCTCTACAACACCTTAAAATCTCACGCCCAGGAACTCCTGCAAAAAAACCGGAGTGTTCTCCAAGAGCGTGTACCTGCAACTCTCTCCTCCTCGGATGTCGAACAGCTCGATACCTACCTCCAAAGCACGCTCTCAACCGAGATTCAATCAATGGAAAAAAATCTCTTTGTTTTATCCACGATCGTGAGCCTGGCCCCCTTCCTCGGACTACTTGGAACCGTTTGGGGGATTTTACTCACCTTCCAAGAACTCCAGGCAGGGACAGGTGCGATCCAATCCAATACAGCGATGCTGGGAGGCTTGGCGATGGCCCTTGGGACGACCGTCTTTGGCCTCCTCGTTGCGATACCTGCTCTGGTAGGGTATAACTACCTCAAAGCCTCAACCTCCCAATTTGCAAAAGAGATGGAAGATTTTTCGCAAATCATGCTCGCCAATGTCGAGCTCCAATACAGACAGATTGAACTCAAATGAGAAGAAGAAGGGCGATCGCTCTAGAAAATTCTCCACCTGAGATCAACTTAACCCCCCTCATCGACGTGGTGTTTGTGATCCTGATTCTCTTTATCGTAATTGCCCCCCTTCTCGATAAGGAGGAGATCGATCTGGCTCCCGTCTCTACTCTAAAGAGTTCAAGTGTCCAAGAGAGCTCCTCCCTTACCCTCCATGTCTATGCCGATGAGCGGATCACTCTCAACAAGCAACCTGTTGCCCTAAAAGAGCTCTCCACCTACTTGGAAGCTGCCTATAAAAGAAATCCTGAGCTTACCCCCCAACTCTTCCACGACAAAAATGCCCGTTTTGGCACCTACCAGGAGATCAAAACGAAGCTTGAAAAAGCGGGGTTTTCTAAACTTGATGTCATTTTGGCCCCCTCATGAAAAAAAAGAGCACAATCGTTTTTTCAGTCCTCATCTTTCATAGCCTCCTAATCGGGGTTTTATGGCTCTACTCCCCCCTCTCCCCGAAACAAAAACCCCACAAACCACTAGCTGTCAGAACAATCCAAATCCAAGAGGAGTCACCACCAACCTTCGCCCCCATGCAGCCAAGCCCCACTCCTGCCCCCAAACCAACTCCCAAGTCCCCCCCCACTCCAAAGCCGAAGCCAACACCCAAACCAATCCCCCCAAAACCCGCTCCTCCTGCACAAGAAGAACCCGAAAACACCAAACAGCAAGAACTCGTCTCACTTCTCCAACAGAGCCTGAAGGGCCTTGAAAGCACTTCCTCACCAAAAGCCCCCACCCTTTCAAGTGAGGCCCTCCTCTTCTCTTCCACCTACGAAGAAAAGCTCATTGCCCACCTCGAGAGCCTCCTCTCATTCCCAGAGAAGGGGGAAGTCAAGCTCCTCCTTACCCTCTCAAGATCTGGCAAAGTGGAAAAGATGGAATTTGGCCAAGCGACAAATTCTAAAAACGTCGCTTATCTAGAAAAGAGGCTCCCCACTCTCTCGCTGCCCCTCTTCGGCACCCACTGGAAGGGGCAAGCCTCCCACACCTTCACCCTCCACCTCCAAGGAGACTAGTTGGACAACTCGAGTTGAGATGGACTCCATTACAAATATAGCAGATAGTGTTTTTTGGTTGGGTCATGGATTCATGTTGATCATGGAGGGGAATTCTGCTATGAAAGGTGGCAATGAAATGGGTTTTGCTCTTACTTCCGTTGTTCCTTCTCTCCTCTTTGACTGCTGATGAGGAGATCTTCGTCCATGTAGCGACAGAAAAAAACCTCCGTCCTCTCCGTCTCACCCCCTTTTGTCACCTAAGATCCAGCTTTTCTGCAGCTTATGTAAAAGAGCTCGAAGAGGTGATGCGATTTGACATGAACCACAATGGGAAAACCGAGGTCGTGCCAAAAAGCTCCCCAATACACAATCTAGAAAAGCAAGAGACAGCCTTTACCCAGTTCGACATGAAAAGCTGGAGAGAGTTGGACCTCGATTACGTGATCCGAGGAGGTATCCTCAATAAGGACTTCATTGTCCTTGTCCTCTCTACTCAGACAGGAGAAGTGCAAGGGGTCGACAACATCCCCCTCACAGGAAATCTCCAAGAGGACCGCCGGACGATCCACCAAGTATCTGATGCGATCTACGAGACTCTCTTCAACGAGAAAGGGATTGCCCAAACACACATTCTCTATACAATCCGAAGAAAGGTCGGTTCCTCTTCCTCGGATTGGATAACCGAGATTTGGGAGGCCGACTACGATGGAGGTAATCCTAAGCAGATCACAAAAGAGCGCTCTTTATGCGTAACGCCCACCTACATCCCCTCCACCCCCGGAAAACTCCTCTACGTCTCCTACAAACTCGGACAACCGAAAATGTATCTCGCCGATCTCGAAAAGGGGGTAGGAGAGAGAGTGAGTTTCCTAAGAGGCAACCAGTTGATGCCCGTTGTCTCCCCGAAAAAAAATGCGATGGCTTTTATCAGCGACATCAGCGGCAATCCCGATCTTTTCCTCCAAGATTTTTCTGTTGAGAAAGGACTCCTAGGAAAACCCCGCCAGGTTTTTTCTGCCCCTAGAGCCACCCAAGGGAGCCCCTCCTTTAGCCCAGACGGAAAAAAACTCGCTTTCGTCTCGAATAAAGACGGCACAGCCCGCATCTATACATTGGACATCCCTCCCGCAGGGGCTCCTATTGACTCTCTCACACCAAAGCTCATCTCCCGGAAAAATGGGAACAACACCTCCCCAGCATGGTCACCCGACGGAACCAAAATCGCCTACAGCGCCACGACCCGCGGCACCCGCCAGATCTGGATCTACGATCTCCTTTCCGGTGAAGAGAAGCAAGTGACAGAAGGCCCTGGCCACAAAGAAAACCCCACATGGGCTCCAAATAGCCAACACCTCCTATTTAACTCCTCTACACCAAGCGAATCAGAGCTTTACCTCGTCCACCTAGACAAGAGCCAGGCCATCAAAATCTCCAACGGACCAGGAGAAAAACGCTACCCATGTTGGGAGAACCATGTTTAACTTAACCTTAAGGAAAACCCCATGAGAAGACTACTTTTAACTGCTATTCTCGGCCTGATGGGAGCCGCGCTCTTCCCATCCTGTGTACGCACCTCCCAAGAGGTCTGGGAAGATACCAAAACGTGTGGCCGCTACTGGGGCAAAGGAACCCGCTCCCTATTCGGACGACACGACCGGGAGGAGTATGTCGCTTTTTCCCCAAGCTGGGAGACACAAGAGGCCGACTATGTCCCGCTTTCTGGGCAAGAGGAAGAACTCTCCACACGCGCCTACCCTCTCTCCCAAGAATCTCCAGGAGATCCCGATTCTAAGATCCCCGGAGTCGAGGGTTTCTCGGCCCCAAGTGGAAAACTCGCTGCTGTTATCCAAAACATCCACTTCGCTACCGACAACTACTCAGTGAAAGGGACTGAAAACCTCAAATCCCTGAAAAACATCGCCGGCTATCTCGTCCACCACCCAAACACCTACCTCTTTGTGGAGGGACATGCTGATGAGAGAGGCGCTAGCGCCTATAACCTCGCCCTCGGCTCTCGCAGATCAAACTCAGTGCGCAATTTTCTCATCCAAAATGGAGTCAACCCAGACCAACTCTTCTCGATCTCCTACGGGCTCGAAAGGCCTGTAGCTATGGGACACGATGAGAGCATCTGGTCAAAAAACCGAAGAGCCCAATTCCGTGTCTATGAAAGGTAAGCTCCTCTTCCTCCTTCTGGGAGCTCTCCCCTTATGGGGAGCTCCCTCAACCCGTGAGTCGCTCGCCCTGCAAGAGCTCCGGATCACAACGGAGGAGATCTACGACCAAGCTCGGAGCCAAAAGGTTGCTCTCACCCTCCTCCAAGAGCGAATTGAGACTCTTGAAAAAGAGCCCAAAAATACCCCTCGCCCCTCCTCAAACCTTGAGAGCAGGCTCTCCCAGCTCGAAAAGGCCCAAAAAGCTCTCCTTGCAGACCTGCATGCCCTCCAAAAACATGAAAACGAGACCCTTGCCGAGGTAAAAAAACTCCAGACCTCCCTCCAATCGATGCTGGCCCTCCTCGAGCAAGACAACTCCTCCACCTACACCGTCCAATCGGGCGACTCTCTTGGCCTCATTGCCCAGAAGCACAAAACCGACTCCCGCACCCTCAAAAAACTCAACAACCTCACCTCAGACACGATCCACCCCGGCCAAACACTCCACCTACCGGTGATGGAAAACTCAAGATAAGCCAAGGACTTTTGGCTGATTTTGGCCCTATTTGAACGATCTCTCGCTCGCTGTATAAATCTATACTATCTTCGCTCGAGATCGCCCAATTAGGGCCAAAAATCCCCAAAAGCTCTCAGCGCCCCCTTCTCCACCGGCACACATCCCAGGATTTTTCGAAAACAACACTTGCTGGAAGGCATCGCAGGAGCGATGCTGCCATTGCACAAATTTTTTTACCCCCCGGCCACACAACCAAAATAATTTATAAGACTAATTATATCCTTGCGAAATAATTTACTAATTCTATATTCTGTTTACAAAATGATCGCACAATCAACAAAATAACCATATTTAGGAGGGATTTTATATGTCAGCACCAGCAAAAATGAATACAGAGCAAAAAGCAAAGGCCATCAATTTTTTCAGACCTGGGTCAAAGCTGGGGGCTGCTAAGCCGGCTGTGATCACAACTGTGGTAGTTGTCGCTCTTGCAGCACTTGCTGTAGGAGGGATTCTCTTAGGGAACCACTTCTCACCCACTTTCCATGCCCACTTTAACAAAGCAGTGAGCTGGCTTGGAAACCACGGAGTAGGCAAGTTCACAGGAATTGACATGCTCATCATGGCAGGAGTTGGTATGGGGATCGGACTCGGTACTTGGCTTGCGATCCGCATCGCAGATCACCACCGCTTCAACGCCCTACCACCTAAAGACAACAGCTAATCCATTCCATCTGCTCACAAAAGGTCGGCATCCGCCGGCCTTTTTTTTGTCCCCGCCCCCTCCCTCCACAGAGAGAAATCACCCCAAGATCCAACTTTTTTTCTCCTAAACAAAATAAATTTTTATTTCTTAATCTATAATAAACAATTTTATTCTATAATGATTAGCAAGAACAAACTCAATAACCCAAACAAGGAGAAATAATATGAGTTATAATGATGGTACTATTAATAGTAACAGTAAGACTGTAAAGATTTTGGATAACAACATCGCAGATAATGAGAATAAAAAGATAGGAGAAGAAGGTGGCAAGGGAAACTTGTGTGCAAGAGGCATCCGGAGGAACTTCGGGGGGAAAGCTATGCTTCCCACCGCGATTGCTATTGGTGTGCTGCTCGTGGCTGGTATTGTGCTTGGTCTCTACCTCTTTAAGGTAGGCCCAATCTACACCGGAATCAACAGCGGAGCAACCTTTATCCAGCATAATGTGGCAGCTGTAGTCGTGGGAGCCGGAGCAGCTCTTGGTTTAGCCAGCCTCGTCGGCCTCGCCATCAACTACGTCATGACCACCAAAAAATGGTATGGCGATACAAAAGGCGCAGACAAGTTGCCGCTTCTCCAGAGATTCAGGATAGTTGTCCTCAAGATGGATGCGGATCCTGGGAGCTCTAAAAAGGATACGATCTTGAGTACTGCAGCTCTTGTAGCCATTGCGTTGACGATAACAGCGGTTGTGCTCTACGCCACGAATACCGCCCATATGCAAACAGCCATCAACTCTTACATGGGTAACCATGCTGTAGCGG